>NZ_JARWKR010000030.1:0-416 GCF_029846335.1 Cobetia sp. 3AK
GTCAGCTCGGTGCCAGCATCCTGCTTCGGCGACAGCGTGATGCTGAAGGTGCCGTCATCGGCAACGGTGCCGGTGCCAAGCACAACGCCATCGACATCGGTGATCTCGACGGTCCCCCCGGCCTCGGCGCTGCCATTGACGGTGCTGCCGTTGGCGGTCTCGCCATCGGTCTCGGACAGAATCGGCGCATCCGGCGCAGTGGTATCAACCGTCAGCGTGAACTCGCCAGACGGCGCGCTCACGTTGCCGGCTTCATCAGTCGCGGTGACGCTGAAGACGTGCTCGCCATCGGCGAATTCAGTGCCTGGTGTGAAGCTCCAGGTGCCATTGCTATCGGCGGTGGACGTGCCGATCACTTCGCCATTATGCGTGACGGTGACGGTGCTACCGATCTCGGCGCTGCCGGTCAGCGTCGG
>NZ_JARWKR010000031.1:0-349 GCF_029846335.1 Cobetia sp. 3AK
CAGCGGCTGGCGTCGGTTTTCCGACGCCAGCGGCCCGCAGGCTAGTCCTTTCCCGGCACCTCGCCGCCCTCGTCCTCCTGATCCCACGGGAGGCTCAAACGTCCCCCCGCCCGGTCCCGGTACAAGGCCGAACGGGCGAGCAGCATGAACGCGACCGGGGCCGTGGAGGTCAGGAACAGCGCGATGACGATCTCGTGGACCGAAAGCCGGCCGCGCAGGACCGAGAAGCAGACGATGGAGGCGGCTACGATCAGCGCCATACCCAGCGTGCTGCCGAGCGTCGGCGCATGGACCCGCTCGTAGAAGGTCCTGAGCCGCAGCAGGCCGAGCGAGCCCACGAGACCTCTCT
>NZ_JARWKR010000032.1:0-336 GCF_029846335.1 Cobetia sp. 3AK
TGACGGCTGGCTCCGGCATCGTGCATTCGGAGCGCACCGGACCCGAGCAGCGCGCGGCCGAGAGCAGCCTGTTCGGCCTCCAGACCTGGCTGGCGCTGCCGACCCATGTGGAAGAGGCCGCCCCAGACTTCGCGCACTACAAGGCGCAGGAGATCCCCGTCGCCGAAGCCGACGGCGCGCGGCTGACGCTGATCGCCGGCACGTCCGACGGCATGGCGTCTCCGGTGAAGACCTTCTCCGACCTGGTCTACGCCGACATCCAGCTGGCGGCCGGCGCACGCTACCAGGTGAAGGCCGAGCATATCGAGCGCGCGATCTATGTCGTCGAAGGAAGCG
>NZ_JARWKR010000033.1:0-320 GCF_029846335.1 Cobetia sp. 3AK
CACTTTCGTTGCCTGCAGCATCAGTGGCAGTGACGCTGAAGACATGCTCGCCATCAGCGAAATCGGTCTCGGGCGTGAAGCTCCAGGTGCCGTTGCTGTCGGCGGCGGTGGTGCCGATCTCTTCACCGTTGTGGGTGATCGTGACGGTGCTGCCAATCTCGGCGCTGCCGGTCAGGGTCGGGGTGGCGTCGTTGGTGCTGTCGCCATCGGCGAGGGTGCCTGTGACAGCCGCCACATCATCAGTGGCGGAGGCGATGGTCGGCGCGTTCGGGGCGGTGACGTCGGCATCTTCCGGCACGGTCAATGCGGCAGAGGCTGCG
>NZ_JARWKR010000034.1:0-308 GCF_029846335.1 Cobetia sp. 3AK
CAACGAAAGTGCACCGTCTGCCGACTTCACGCTCACCGTCGACACCGTCGCGCCAAATGCACCAGTGCTGGCTGAGACCGATGGCACCACCGTCGCCGGGACCGGTGAAGCGGGCACCACGGTGGAAGTCACGAATGCCAACGATGATGTGGTGGGCACCGCGATCGTCGATTCAGAAGGCAACTTCTCCGTTGAGCTTTCACCGGAGCAAGAAGCTGGCAGCACTCTGACAGCCACGGCAACCGATGCCGCAGGCAACGAAAGTGCTGTCTCCGACACCCTGCTGGTGCCGGAAGATGCCGACGTCA
>NZ_JARWKR010000035.1:0-306 GCF_029846335.1 Cobetia sp. 3AK
CCTTATCGACACTGTCTACTGCTCGCGGCAAGTGCTCACAACGAATTACCTGATCAAGTTAGTTTATCGAGTAGTAGTGTCGGGTCTGTAGCTCAGTTGGTTAGAGCGCACCCCTGATAAGGGTGAGGTCGGCAGTTCAAATCTGCCCAGACCCACCAAAAGCTTCGTGCTTTTGTCGACACGGTTTGCCGACTTTTGGGGCCATAGCTCAGCTGGGAGAGCGCCTGCCTTGCACGCAGGAGGTCAGCGGTTCGATCCCGCTTGGCTCCACCATCAAGTTCCGGTTCAAGCTTCTACTACCTGATA
>NZ_JARWKR010000036.1:0-279 GCF_029846335.1 Cobetia sp. 3AK
GCTACGGTGGCTCCTGCTTCCCGAAGGATGTCCAGGCGCTGGCGCGTACCGCCAGTCAGGTAGGCTATGAGGCCGAGCTGCTCACCGCGGTGGAATCCGTCAACAAGCGCCAGAAGGTCACGCTGTTCGAGAAGCTGTCACGTGCCTTCGATGGGGATCTCGCCGGCAAGACCATCGCCGTCTGGGGGCTGGCCTTCAAGCCGAACACCGATGACATGCGCGATGCGCCGAGCCGCACGCTGATGGAAGCGCTGTGGGCGGCGGGTGCCAAGGTGCAGG
>NZ_JARWKR010000037.1:0-276 GCF_029846335.1 Cobetia sp. 3AK
AGTCCTCCAGCGCCGCGCCCTCCTTGAGGAATTCCGGGTTGGAGCAGACATCGAAATCCACGCTCACGCCGCGGTGCTTGAGCACTTCAGCCACGCGGGCGTGCACGCGGTCTGCCGTGCCCACCGGCACGGTGGACTTGTCGATGATGACCTTGTAGTCATCCATGTACTCACCGATGCTCTCGGCCACCGCCAGCACGTACTTGAGGTCAGCACTGCCATCTTCATCCGGCGGCGTGCCCACGGCGATGAACTGCAGCACGCCGTGCGCGACGG
>NZ_JARWKR010000038.1:0-268 GCF_029846335.1 Cobetia sp. 3AK
GCCATCGGCGTACTGCCCGCCCGAATCGATCAGGAACAGCTGGCCCGGCAGGATCGGCGCGTTCGATTCGTCCGTGACCTTGTAGTGCGGGCTGGCACCGTGCGCGCCGGTGGCGGAGATCGTCTCGAACGACTCGTCCTTGAGCACGCCGGTTTCGGCACGGAAATCGTGGAGCCGCGCCACGACGTCGAGTTCGGTCAGCGTACCGGCAGGCGCGGTGTCCTCGAACCACTTGAGGAAGCGCACCAGTGCGGCAGCATCGCGCGCT
>NZ_JARWKR010000039.1:0-265 GCF_029846335.1 Cobetia sp. 3AK
TCGCGATGTCCAGGCTGTCGCTGGTGCTCTGCCCGGTGATGTCGGTGACCACGACCGCGAAGCTGTCGGTGATGCCCGCATCAGTGTGAACTTCGCTCTCGCCATCTTCGACGTAAGAGTAGGTGACCTCACCGGTGTCGGCGTCGTAGCCGGTCACGGTCAGGGTGCCTTCGTCGGTGGTGATCTCGACCGGCGTGGTGCTGGCGTCGCTGATGTCGATGCCACCGATGGTGACGGTATCGATGCCCGCTTGTGCCGCGACCGT
>NZ_JARWKR010000003.1:0-430939 GCF_029846335.1 Cobetia sp. 3AK
TGGGCGACACTTCGCTGGGCGACACTTCGCTGGGCGACACTTCGCTGGGCGACACTTCGCTGGGCGACACCTCGCTGGGCGACACCTCTGCGCCTTCCTGTCTCCCGCTCGGTGAAGCCGCGACCTTGGGGGCAGAGGCTGTCTCTTCGCCCCATGCCGAGGTGGCCCCCAGCCCTGAAAAAGCGCTCAGCAGCGAGATGGCCAGACCGGCCAGCCCCCGGCGCCACGCGCGGGGATCTGACAGGCGCCGGCGGGCGCGCCGAACGACGGGACGAGCGAGAGACGACGAGGCATTCACATCACGAGCCATTGCAGATCCTTGTTCCACCCATGGGCAAGCCCGGGCAGCGTTGATCAGAGAGAAGGTTCCTGACGATCCCGCGCGGCGCGCGAGCGTGTGGCGCCACCGGCGGACGTGTCACGACGCTCGGCACGCAGGCCCTCTCCGTGCAGGTCGTCGTTCTCTTCTTCGTCGGCACTTGACGCGCGACGCTGACGCGAGCGGGCCATTTCACGCTGACGCTGCTCACGGCCACGTCCCAGCCACCAGATGCCGAGACCGGCCGCGACGCCCGCTCCGATGCCCAGTACCAGCATGGCAAAGGCCGAGGCCATGCCGCTGCCATCCTTCTGGATCAGGCTCACCGCGAAGGCCACGATGGCTGGCGCCGTACCACCATAGGAATCTTCCGGCACGCTGGCCGTCACGTGGAAACCGGTCGGCACCGCGATCATGCCGGCCACCGCTCCCACCACGATCCAGCGTATGAAGCGCGGCAAGGCGCGAACCGCCAGATACCCGGTCACCAAGACCACTGCCGCCAGGCCAAGATAGATCAGCCACATCTGCGGCAGAGAATCCGAAATCAACATGCCCTTCACTCCTGTCAGAACTTCCTGGCGAGACCTGTGTCAGGTCTTCGATATAAGGCCAGCCATCACATCCTCCCCACTCAGGGGGCCGCT
Organism: Cobetia sp. 3AK; assembly: GCF_029846335.1. Taxonomy (NCBI): domain Bacteria; kingdom Pseudomonadati; phylum Pseudomonadota; class Gammaproteobacteria; order Oceanospirillales; family Halomonadaceae; genus Cobetia; species Cobetia sp. 3AK. Next base: position 967 of record NZ_JARWKR010000003.1, read on the forward strand.
CACCGCATGACGTCAGGCGCGGCTCATCGCCAACCAGGGACGCGACATGCCGCTCGCGGCAAGGGCTTGCGAACGCTGTGGGACAGGCTCAATGTTACACTCCAAGCCCGCCCGACACACTCGGGCACACGACATTCAAGAGGTAGCCATGTCCGACAGCCCCGTCCAGCGTCATTATCGTGCCGAAGACCCCCACTGGCACTGGCTTGAAGCGCGCGACACACCAGAGGTAAAGGCTTTTCTCGAGGCTGCCAATGCCGAGAGCGATACCTGGTTCACGCCACTCGAGTCACTGACTGACGCCCTCTACACCGGACATCTGGCCCGTCGCGAACTCGCCGTTTCCAGTCTGCCGGAAGCCCTCGACCATCACGTCTACTGGAGCGAGACCGCCGCTGACGCGGAGTATCCCGTCTGGTGGCGCCATCCGCTGGAGGCGGACCCCACGGATCGCTCGCGCCATGAATGTCTGCTGGACCTGCAGGCCCTGTCGCGCCATCACGATTTCGTCGAACTGGGCGACATGGCCATTTCGCCCGATGAGCAACGACTGGCATGGACTCTGGACACCAGCGGCGACGAGGTGTTCAGCCTGCGGCTTGCAACACTGAGCGCGGCTGACCGCGACGCGCGCACGCCAGTGCGTGGCGAGGCCCGGCCTGGCGAGTCCCGGCCTGCAGGGCAGGACGATGAATGTCTGCTGGAGGATATCGGGCCGGACCTGGTGTGGGCCGAGGACGGTCAGCACCTGCTGTTCACGCGCTATGACAGCACCCAGCGCCCCTTCGAGATCTGGTGTCTGGACATCGAGAGCCGTGCCGAGACGCTGCTCTACAGTGAGGAAGACAGCGAATTCTGGGTCGGCATGGGCAAGACCCGTTCACGGGACTGGCTGGTACTGGAAACCGCGTCCAAGGACACCAGTGAATCCTGGCTGCTGCCGGCAGCGGCACCACTGGGCGAGATGACGCTGGTGCGCGCACGTGAGACCGGCGTCGAATATGGCATCGATCACCGCCCCGGCCACTTCTATGTGCTGCACAACAAGGAGGCGCCGCATTTCCAGCTGGATATCGCCGCCGAGCATGCCCCCGGCGACTGGCAGCCGCTGATCACTACTCGCGACGACGTGACGCTGGAAGGCGTGGAGGCGTTTTCCTGGGGCCTGATGGTCGATGAACGCGATCACCGTCAGGCCCAGGCCTGGCTGCGCGTGATCGAATTCGAGGGCACGGCGCCTACGCAAACGATCTGCCGCGACGAACGCCTGGCGATGCCGGAGCAACCGCTGAGCCAGGGGCTGGGCGACTGCCCGCACTTCGACGCTCGCCGCCTGCGCATCCGTGAGGAAAGCTTCACCACGCCGCCGAGCTGGATCGAGCTGGATCTTGACACGGGTGAGCGCACCTTGCTCAAGCGCCAGACCGTGCATGGCGATCTCGCGCCAGAGCAGTTGATCAGCCGTCGTCTGTGGGCCACCTCCGACGATGGCGAGCAGGTGCCCGTCTCGGTGGTGATGCGCCGTGACCTGTGTGATGGCGAGGGTATCCCCCACGCCCCGCTGCCGGTACTGCTCTATGGCTATGGTGCCTACGGCGAGACACTGGACCCCTGGTTCTCCATCGCGCGGCTGGAGCTTCTCAGCCGTGGCGTCGCCTTTGCCGTCGCCCACGTGCGCGGCGGTGGGGATCGTGGCGAGCCCTGGTATCTGGCCGGCAAGCTGGAGCACAAGGAAAACAGCTTCAATGACTTCCTCGCCGCGCGGGATGCGCTGGTCGAGCAAGGCGTCGGGGCCGCGGAGCGCATTGCCGCCTACGGTGCCAGCGCCGGTGGCCTGCTGGTCGGGGCCAGCCTCAACAAGCGCCCCGAGGCCTTCTGCGCCGCGGTGCTCGATGTGCCCTTCGTGGACGTGCTGCGCACCATGGAAAATCCGGAGCTGCCGCTGACCACCGCGGAATACACCGAATGGGGCAACCCGCACGAGAGCGAGGCGCGGCGTCGCATCCGCGCCTATTCCCCGCTGGACAACCTGAGCGCCGCCCCCTACCCGCCGCTGTTCCTGCAGGGCAGCTGGCACGATACCCGCGTGCCCTACTGGGAACCGGCCAAGCTGTATGCCCGCCTGCGCCAGATGGACTGCACGCCGCATCCGGTGCTGCTGCGCACCGACATGAGTTCCGGTCATGGCGGTGCCTCGGGACGCTTCAAGGCCTGGCGTGACAACGCCCGGCAGGATGCCTTCCTGCTGTGGGCACTGGGCGTGTGCGAGAAAGCAGGCAGCGAAACGACCGCCCGCAGCAACGGCTGACGCTCGCACGGCGCTCTGCGACTCACCTACGACAAGGCCCCCGCCGGGTAACCGGCGGGGGCCTTGAGGTTTTCGTCAGCTCAAAGGGTCACGACTGACCTGACGAAGGGTGCAACATGACTGACTCAGCGCGGATCGAGTCTGGCCAGCTTGGTCGCGACACGCTCGCCGTAGTCGGCATCCGCCTGGCGGAAGTGCGCGATCATCTTGTCCTGCACGACGTGGCTGACACCCACCATGGTGCCGGCGATGACGTCCGTGATGCGAGACTTCTGACCTTCATCGAACAGGCGATAGAGATTGCCGGCCTGGCTGTAGTTGTCCTCATCGCTGTTGTCGTGATAGCCCATCCAGGCGTTCTGCTCCAGCGGCATCGGCGGCTCGGCGACAGTGGCGTCCGGCACCGGGGCGCCGTGATCGGCACGCTCGTTGGGGTAGAAGTTGGTGCGCGAGTACTGACCACCTTCCTTCGTCTCTCCCGGCACACCCTGACCGACCTGGCCGCCCAGCGGACCGCCACCGTGACCGGTGACCGGGCACATGCCCGCCATCACGCCATCACGCTGGTAGTGGTTGACCGGGCAGACCGGACGGTTGACCGGCAGCTGCTCGGCGTTGGCACCGACGCGATAGCGGTGTGCATCGGCGTAGGCCCACAGACGTGCCTGCAGCACGCGGTCCGGGGAGGCGCCGATACCCGGCACGAAGTTGGACGGTGAGAAGACGGACTGCTCGACCTCCGCGAAGTAGTTCTCCGGGTTGCGATTGAGTTCCATCTTGCCGACTTCCATCAGCGGGAAGTCACCGTGCGGCCACACCTTGGTCAGATCGAAGGGGTTGATGTGGTAGTCGCGCGCCTGCTGCTCAGTCATCACCTGCAGGTTGACGGTCCAGCTCGGACGCTCGCCACGCTCGAGGCGGGTGAACATGTCGTGCTGGTGGAAGTCCGGTGCGACCTGTGCCGCTTCGTCATCGGTCAGTGTCTCGTGGCCCTGGTCGGTCTTGAAGTGCCACTTGACCCAGACACGCTCGCCCTTGTCGTTCCACAGGCTCAGCGTATGCGAGCTGTAGCCGTTCATGGTGGTCAACGACTTCGGGATACCGCGGTCGGACATCAGGATGGTGACCTGATGCAGCGCCTGCGGATGGTTGGCCCAGAACTCCCAGCGGTTCTGCCAGTCGACCATGTTGGTGCGCGGGTCTTTCTTCTGGGTGTGGATGAAGTCAGGGAACTTGGATGGCTCGCGGATGAAGAACACCGGCGTGTTGTTGCCGACCATGTCCCAGTTGCCTTCCTCGGTGTAGAACTTCAGGGAGAAGCCGCGCACGTCACGAGTGTTGTCGCCGCTGTCCTGACCACCGGCCACGGTGGAGAAACGTGCCAGCATCGGGGTCTGCTTGCCGACGCCCTGCAGGAAGCGGGCAATGGTCAGGTCAGACAGGTCACGGGTCAGGGTGAAGGTGCCGTAGGCGGCAACGCCGCGGGCGTGGACGACACGCTCCGGAATGCGCTCACGGTTGAAGTGCGCCAGCTTCTCGAAAAGACGCCAGTTGTCGAAGGTCAGGGAGCCATTCGGGCCCGCTGTCTGGCTGATGTCATCGTGAGGCACCGGGGCGCCATTACCAGTGGTATAGCGTGGAGTCTGGGACATGTTGACGTTCTCCTGTCAGGTAGAAAAAAGCGCTATCAAACTCGACTGGCAAGGCCAGATGCTGCTGATGTCACATTTTCATGCGCTGCTTGATGTGAAAGCCTGCAGCCCATTGTCGAATCGGGTCGGGGCCGATGCCTGCCCGGCATGTGCTGGCTTGCGGCCCCTTGATGCCTGCTTACCTTACGCACCTGGTGCTTCTAGCGATAATCAATTACCAGCATGCCTTCGATAATCAGCCCCTATCACCGAGCCTATCAGCCACTCTCAGCGGCGTGAACCGCAGGACGGCACTCAACCCAACGGCATCACCAACCTTGTTTACACCTTTCACCGCCACCCCATCTTCACGTCCACAAATGACCGCATCATGACCATGAAAAAGCCCCCTGACCTTCAAAGGTCAGGGGGCTTGGTGGGTCACATCATGCCTTTTGGGGCGTCAGCGCCTCATGCTGGCATCTGATTGGCACGCGCATCACGCGACCACACACGGTGAGCCATCAGGGCATCACGCAGTGGCAGGCTGGCGGCGAGCACATCATCCACCAGGATGACGCCCTCCTCGACCGGCACGCGCGCGGCGGCCAGCAATTCCTTGCCTTCACTGATCGCCACGATGGGCTTGAGGTGCTTGTAAGCCTCCTGCACGTAGTAGAGGCCGAGCCCTGATGCGGCCAGCGCCTTGACGCTACCCTCGCCACCGGCCACGACCACGCCATCCACCGCCACGGACGGCAGACCATTGAGCATCGCGTCCGGCGCCAGCATGCTGCCATCGCTGGCCTTGATCGGTGCCATGCTCGGCGCGATCAGCAGCCCTTCGGCACCTTCATCGCTGAGCTGCTTCTGGATGGAGCGCACATCTTCCATCGTCACGCCATCGGCCGCCAGAATCGCCACCTTGCGGGTCGCGATGCTGTCGGGCATGCGCGCCATCAGGCTCAGCGCCGGGTCGCTCTCGACCTGACTGGTGCCCAGCTCCCCTTTCGGCGCCGGCTGGGTGGTGGGCGCCTCGATACCGTGGTTCTCACCGACACGACGCGCCAGCTCCAGATCGATGTTGGGCAGGATCTCGGTGATCACCCGCTCTCGGATCCACGGGCGTACGACCTTGGAGAGCTCGAAGGTGTAGGCCGCGATGATGTGCTCCTTCTCCACCTCGGTCTGGCTGTTCCAGAACAGGGTGGCCTGGGAGTAGTGATCCCCGAAGGAGGCACTGCGCGCACGCACCTTGTGCGCCTCGATGCGCTCATGATGTGGCTCGTAGCCGCCATGTTCATCCGCAGGCGGCGTCTCGGAGGGCCAGCCACCATCGATGGAGTTCGGCTCGTAGGACGCCTGCCCGGTGTTGATGGTCTGACGATGCTGGGCATCGCGCTGGTTGTTGTGGAACGGACACACCGGCTGATTGATGGGGATCTCGTGGAAGTTGGGTCCACCAAGGCGCAGCATCTGGGTATCCAGATAGGAGAACAGACGCCCCTGCAGCAGCGGGTCATTGGAGAAGTCGATACCCGGCACGATGTTGGCCGGATTGAAGGCCACCTGCTCGGTCTCGGCGAAGTAGTTGTCCGGATTGCGATCCAGCACCATCTTGCCGATCGGCACCACCGGCACCAGCGATTCGGGGATCAGCTTGGTCGGGTCGAGGATATCGAAATCGAAGCTGTGTTCATCCTTCTCTTCCACCACCTGGATGCCCAGTTCCCACTCCAGCGGCGCACCGTTCTTGATGTCATCCCACATCATGCGGCGATTGAAGTCCGGGTCACGTCCCCACAGCTTCTGGGCTTCATCCCAGATCAGCGAGCAGGTACCCGCCACCGGCTTCCAGTGGAACTTGACGAAGCGCGACACGCCTTCACGGTCGATCAGACGGAAGGTATGCACGCCGAAGCCTTCCATGTTGCGGTAATGGCGCGGGAAGGCACGATCCGACATGGTCCACAGCACGGTGTGGGTGGTTTCCGGCATCAGCGACACGAAATCCCAGAAGGTGTCGTGGGCCGACTGCCCCTGGGGAATCTCGTTGTGCGGCTCCGGTTTCACCGCGTGCACGAAGTCCGGAAACTTCATGGCATCCTGGATGAAGAACACCGGGATGTCGTTGCCGACCAGATCCCAGTTGCCTTCATCGGTATAGAACTTGGTCGCGAAGCCGCGCACGTCACGGACGGTGTCATTGGAGCCGCGCGAGCCCTGTACGGTGGAAAAACGCACGAACACCGGTGTCTTCTTCGACGGATCACGGAACACGCCGGCCTTGGAGTACCTGGCGGCATTGTCGTACGCCTGAAAATACCCGTGCGCGGCCGCGCCACGCGCGTGGACGATACGCTCCGGAATACGCTCGTTGTCGAAGTGGTTCATCTTCTCGCGGAAGATGAAATCTTCCATCAGGGTCGGACCGCGTTCCCCCGCCTTCAGCGAGTTGTGGTTGTCCGCGATGCGCAATCCCTGGTTGGTACGCAGGTCATGCCCCTCGGCATCCGCGCGATAGGTCTCCAGCGCCTCGTCCTTGGCCTTGCCATCCCCGGCATTGGGCTGGGTGTCATGTGGCCCGTTGCGATTGGGATGGGTATAGGGGTTCTCCGCGTCTGCCGAGCGGTTCTGGCCCTCGTGGTACGGGCACTTGGCGCTATCGGCATTTGACTGGGGGGAGGATGCTGAATCGTGCTCATTGCTCGCCATGCTCAAACGCTCCTGTTTTCGCTAGATCTGCAACGCGCCATCCGGGATGGCGTCGAAGTTGATTCGGCCTTGCGATGTCCTGTCAGGCTGCCTTGCCACGGTCACGAGGACCGTCTGGATGTCAGGGGCAACCGATGACAGGCGACTTCCATGCGGCGGGTGTCTCGAATGAATCCCTTAGGACACCCACGTGGGATTTGATGCACCTGCGACCTGAACTGCTGGCGAACGCCTGACGATGTTCGCCGGCGCCGCGTCGTCAGGCCTTGGACTTGACCTTCGAGACGATCCACAGCAATACCACCGCCCCCACGATCGAGACGACCAGCGAGCCGATGATGCCGGTGGAGGCCAGCCCCAGCAGCTTGAAAATGACGCTGCCCAGCAGGCCACCGACCACACCGACGACGATGTTGCCGAGAATGCCGAAGCTGCCGCCACGCATGATGTTGCCTGCGATCCAGCCAGCCAGACCACCGATGATCAATCCAAGAATGATACCCATCTGCTGTCTCCTTTCTTGCGGATGAAGTGGCGCTGTGCGCCCGATGAACATGTCTTGGAGACGATCTCGCGAAATTAAAAGGGTCAGATTTCCCGATTGTCAGAACGAGGAGCCGGGCTGGCGAAGAAATGCCTCCTCCTGTGGCGTGGAAACACGGCCGAGAATCGCGTTGCGGTGCGGGTAACGGCCGAATCTACGCACGATGTCCGCATGCCGTCGCTCGAAGCGCAGCGTGTCCTCGAGCCCTGGGCGTGCAAACAGCGCTTCAGCGTGTTCATGGACACGCAACGACTCGCTGTGCATCCACGGCATGATGACGAAGGGTTGCCAGGCCAGCGGGAGGCGTTCGAGATCCCCCAGCGCCACGGCCTGCTGGGAGAGCGCGAGTGCCAGGCTGTCGCCACTGAAGGCACGCGGGGTATCGCGATGGATGTTGCGCGCGAACTGGTCCAGCACCAGGATTTCCGCCAGCCGACCACCGGGAGTGGTGCGCCACTCCCACAGTTCACAGACCAGTGCCTGCTCGAGCAGCTCCGCGAACCGTTCACGCAGCTGAGCATCGAGGGCCTCGCTCTTGCGAAACCAGTCCTTGGGCGTCAGTCGAGTGAACCAATGTTCGAGCACCGGCCGTGCCTGGGGATGGCTATCCGCGATCAGCCTGTCGGCATCCGATGGCGCGGGGGTGGACGATGGAGGTGTCGGGTTCGAGGGGCGTGAGGGACTCATGAAAGGTGTCCTGATCCGGGAGTGGCAAGAAGTGACAGCAAGTCGCAAAGGGAAGAGGTAAACAGAGAAAGCGAGCGAGAAAGCGAGCGAGAAAGAGAGAGAGCGGCCACAAGGCAAAGAGAACCCGCAACACCGCAACACCGCAACACCGCAAGGAGGCTCTGACGGCCGGACGTCGCGCTGCCGGTTCACGGGACTGCATGGCGATCATGGTTCTGACACCTGATCGTCATCTTGAGCATGGAAAGTAGCCTCTCCCGTGAGCCCTGTCAGCCACCGCGGCACCTATGCCGCCGCTGCCATCCTGATGCCAGACCGTAACAAGGAAGCCCTTCATGTCCCGCCGTCTGTCTGATCTGCTACCTTCCCGCTCCTCGCGCACGACACCTGTCTCGCCCACCTCGCAGGACGACGCGAACGCGAGCCCCGGTGACTCGCATGCCGCACGCGCCGGCGCACCTTCGCGAATGGACCGCCGACGCCTGCTGAGCCGTGGCCTTCAGGGTGCCGGCGTGGGCCTGCTGGCAAGCTCAGGCCTGCTGGGCGCCCCGGCCATCGTGATGGCCGAGGGCCGTCGCCCGGGCATGCCCTCTGGCGTGATGAGCGGCGACGTGACCGCCAGCCGCGCCATGCTGTGGAGTCAGACCGACAAGCCGGCCCGCATGCTGATCGAGCTGGCCGACAACATCGAGATGCGTGGCGCCTTCCAGATGCGCGGCCCCGTGGCCTTGCCGGCCGACGGCCTGACCAGCAAGCTGGATCTGACCCGCATCAACACCCGCGCCAACGCCAGCGGCGAAGTCTTCTACCGGGTACGCTATGCGGCACTGGATGACCACCGCGCCATCAGTGAGGCGACCAGCGGGCGTCTGGTATTGCCGCCCGGCGTTCAGACACCACGTGCGCTGCGTTTCGTGTGGTCCGGTGACACCGTCGGCCAGGGCTGGGGGATCAACCCGGATTTCGGTGGCCTGCGCCTCTACGAGACGATGCGTCAGGTCAAGCCGGACTTCTTCCTGCATTCCGGCGACACCATCTACGCCGATGGCCCGCTCGAGGAGAGCGTCACTCAGCACGATGGCAGCCTGTGGCGCAATATCGTCACGCCGGCCAAGTCCAAGGTCGCCGAGACCCTGGACGAGTATCGTGGTCAGTACGCCTACAACCTGATGGATGAGAACCTGCGTCGCTTCAATGCCGAGGTGCCGATGTTCGCCCAGTGGGATGACCACGAGACCACCAACAACTGGTATCCGGGCGAGATTCTCGAGGATGACCGTTACACCGAGAAGAATCTCGACGTGCTGTCCGCCAATGCGCGTCGTGCCTTCCTCGAGAACATGCCGCTGCGGACCGGTCCAGCCGCGCCGGAACGCATCCACCGCAACTTCAGCTTCGGCCCGGGGCTCGAGATGTTCATGCTCGACATGCGCAGCTTCCGCGGCCCCAATTCCGCCAATCGCCAGTCCGGGCGTGGCCCCGAGACCGACTTCCTGGGGCGCAATCAGCTGGCATGGCTCAAGCAGTCGCTCAAGGCCAGCACCGCCACCTGGAAGATCATCGCCTCCGACATGCCCATCGGCCTGCTGGTGCGTGACGGCGACAATTTCGAGAACGGTGCCAATGGCGATGGTGAGGCGCTGGGACGCGAACAGGAAGTCGCGGAGCTGCTGAAGTTCGTGCGCGATCACGACATCCAGAACCTGGTGTGGCTGACGGCGGATGTCCATTACACCGCCGCGCACCACTACTCGCCCGAGCGCGCCGTCTTCAAGGAGTTCACGCCGTTCTGGGAATTCGTCAGCGGGCCGATCCATGCCGGCACCTACGGCCCTGGCGAGCTGGACAATACCTTCGGGCCAAGGCTGGAATTCGTGAAGGCACCGCCAGAAGGCCGTGCCAACATGTCGCCCAGCGAAGGGTTCCAGTTCTTCGGTCAGGTGGATCTCGATCCCGAGAGCGAAGCACTGACCGTCACGCTCAAGGATATCCACGGCGCCTCGCTCTATCAGAAGGTGCTGACGCCTGAGTCGCGAATGGGCTGATCTTGCCGCGACACACTCGGTTCACGCCCTACCCCGAATGCCCCGTGCACGACAGGATCCCGAGGGCGGATTCTCGAGTGCACGGGGCATTCGTCTGTCTGGGCCGCCTGTCGGGTGCCGCCTTCCCCAGAGCCACTCGAGAAGACCGCTGCGCCGGAAGAGGACATCCGGCCACGCTGCTATGTCTGCACGCTTCAGACAATTGGGGAAAAATGTCAGACAAATTGTCAATGGAGAGGTGAGCGCATTTCTCTGACACTGATCGGCACGCTGGTTGTCGATCACTGACCGCCTGCCTCGAGGTACCGCGCGCCAACGGTGAGGCAGGCCAATCGGGTGATGGCAACTGAGCAGGCAGGCCTCCGAGCCCTGTTGTTCAACAAGGATAACGCCATGAATGCCCTCACCCTGAGCTCCTTCGTGTTCTTCACGGGGCTGGTCGCCGTGATCACCTGGTGGCTGACCCGTCGTGACGACCATCGCCATTCCACCGGCTACTTTCTTGCCGGCCGCAGTCTGACCTTCCCGATCATCGCAGGCTCCCTGCTGATGACCAATCTCTCCACCGAGCAGATGGTGGGCCTGAACGGGGCCGCCTTCACCGATGGCCTCTCCGTGATGGCCTGGGAGGTGGTGGCCGTGGTCTCGCTGGTCGCGATGGCCATGTTCTTTCTGCCACGCTTCCTCAAGAGCGGCATCACTACCCTGCCGGAGCTGCTGGCACTGCGTTTCGATCGCACCACCCAGCTGCTGGCCAACCTGATCTTCATGCTGGCCTACGCCATCATCCTGCTGCCCAGCATCCTCTATTCCGGCGCCCTCGGCCTGATGGGCGTGCTGGATTTGCACGCCCTGACCGGCATCGATTCCCAGATGGTGCTGTTGACCGGTACCGTGATCGCCGTCGGCATCGCAGGGGCCATCTATGCCCTCTTCGGCGGTCTGCGCTCCATCGCCATCTCCGACACCCTGAACGGTATCGGGCTGCTGATCGGCGGCATGATCATCGTCTACTACGGGCTGGATCGGATCAGTGATGGCAACGGCATTCTCGCCGGGTGGGAGACACTCAAGGAGACCCACCCGGAGAAGCTCAATTCGCTGGGCGGTGATGACCAGTCAGTGCCGGTCTCGACCCTGTTCACCGGGGTGCTGCTGCTCAACATGTTCTACTGGTGTACCAACCAGCAGATCATCCAGCGTACCTTCGCCGCCAAGACATTGGCCGAAGGCCAGAAGGGGGTGCTGCTGACCGGCGCGCTCAAGCTGCTGGGCCCGCTGTACCTGGTACTGCCGGGCATCATCGCCTTCCAGCTCTACGCCGGTGATGGCATCAAGGCTGACGCCGCCTACGGTCGCCTGGTCTTCGATGTATTGCCTGCCCCGCTGACCGGCTTCTTCGCCGCGGCGATGGTCGGCGCGATCCTGTCGTCCTTCAACTCGGCGCTCAACTCCACCGCCACGCTGTTCAGTCTCGATGTCTACAAGGCGCGCCTCAAGCCGGATGCCAGCGATGAAGAGGTGGTCAAGGCGTCCAAATGGGCGGGCTGGATCATGGCAGCCGCCGCGATGACCATCGCGCCGCTGCTGGCGACTCAGGAAAGCCTGTTCGTCTATATCCAGAAGGTGAACTCCATCTACTACATCCCGCTGCTGGCGGTGATCGTGGTCGGACTTCTCTCCAGGCGCGTGCCGGCCATCGCCGCCAATCTGGCGCTGGTGCTGGGCTGTGCGGTCATCGGCCTGTTCTACTTCGTGCCGGTGCTTTCCGAGCTGGTCGACAAGGTGCACAACTTCCACTTCATCGCCATCGTGCTGGTGCTGTTGATCGCCCTGATGCTGGTGATCGGCAAGCTGGTACCGCGTGCCGAGCCCTGGATCCAGCAGGATGTCGGTGCCATCGACATGACGCCCTGGGCTGGCACGCGCATCGCCAGCATCATTCTTCTCATACTGGTGATGATCATCTATCTGGCCTTCGCCGGCTGAGCACTGCATGACCTGACGGTGTCCCCCTGGCACGCCTGCGCCCCGTTCTCCTCGCCGAGACGGGGCGCTTGCGTTGCGCGGCAGGCCTCGCGTCACGGTCTTACAAGGCGGGGCTCACAAGGCGGGTCTTACAAGGCGGGCCTGGCACACGTTTCCCCTGCCCGCCATCACGCCGACAGGGGCGAGCCAACCCCCGAAACCAACGTATGTTCTACAAATGGCGGATAGCAGGAACTCGGGAGATACCTACACTGTCGCCAGACTTGCCGCGAATGTTACCGGTGAGTCTCGTCACGGACGATGACACAGCTCGCTGTGTGCATTGCATCGATACTGCTGGACTGATCGCCGAATCGCCGCGCGGACCGAGTGCCCGTGAGCCAGACGTCGCGCCAGCCAGCATCAAGGAACCCTCCTCCCATGCACGCCCTTACCCTTGTTTCTTTCGTGTTCTTTACCGGCCTGGTCGCCGCCTTGACCTGGTGGTGGACACATCGCGATGACACCTCGCATTCCACCGGCTATTTTCTCGCCGGACGCAGTCTGACCTTCCCGCTGATCGCGGGCTCGCTGCTGATGACCAACCTGTCCACCGAACAGATGGTCGGTCTGAATGGCGCCGCCTTCACCGATGGTCTGTCGGTGATGGCCTGGGAGGTCATGGCGGTGCTGGCGATGGTGGTGATGGCGCTGTTCTTCCTGCCACGCTTCCTCAAGAGCGGCATCACCACCCTGCCGGAACTGCTGGCGCTGCGTTACGGGCGCAGCACCGAGCTGATCACCAACCTCATCTTCCTGTTCGCCTATGCGGTGATCCTGCTGCCGATCATCCTGTACTCCGGTGCCATCGGCCTGCAGGGCATGCTGGACCTGCCCTCGCTGACCGGGATCAGCTCTCCCAACGCGCTACTGTGGATGACCATCTGGGTGGTCGGCATCATCGGTGCCATCTATGCGCTGTTCGGTGGCATGCGCTCCATCGCCATCTCCGACACCCTGAACGGCGTGGGACTGTTGATCGGCGGCATGCTGATCGTCTGGTTCGGTCTCGATGCCGTGAGCGACGGCCAGGGCGTGATGGCTGGCTGGGACACGCTGACCGCCGCCAATCCCGAGAAATTCAATTCCATGGGCAGTGAAGACCAGTCGGTGCCCTTCTCGACCCTGTTCACCGGCGTGATGATCATCAACTTCTTCTACTGGTGTACCAATCAGCAGATCATCCAGCGCACCTTCGCCGCCAAGACCCTCGCCGAGGGTCAGAAAGGCGTGCTGCTGACCGGCGCACTCAAGCTGCTGGGCCCGCTGTATCTGGTAATTCCCGGCATCATCGCCTATCACCTCTACGCCTCTTCCGGCGTCAAGGCCGACAGCGCCTACGGCCAGCTGGTGTTCGACGTGCTGCCCGCACCGCTGACCGGCTTCTTCGCCGCCGCGATGGTCGGGGCGATCCTGTCATCCTTCAACTCGGCGCTGAACGCCACCACCACGCTGTTCTCCACCGGCATCTACAAGGCGCACCTGCGCCGTGATGCCAGCGACGAGGAAGTGGTCAAGGTCTCCAAGGGCTTCGGCTGGGTACTGGCGATCGCCTCCATGACCCTCGCGCCGCTGCTGGCCGGTCAGGAGAGCCTGTTCGGTTACCTGCAGAAGATGAATGCCATCTACTTCATCCCGATCTTCGCCGTGGTGCTGATGGGCCTGCTGACGCGTCGCGTGCCGACCATCGCCGCCAACCTGGCGCTGTTGATCGGCTGCAGCGTGATCGGCGTGGTCTACTTCGTGCCGGCCTTCTCCGGCGTGCTGGACGTGATCCACGAGTTCCACTTCGTCGGCCTGGTGTTCGTGCTGCTGATCGCGATGATGCTGATCATCGGCAAGCTGGCACCGCGTGACGAGCCATGGATCCAGCAGGATGTCGGCGCCATCGACATGACCCCCTGGAAAGGTGCCAAGGTCTGTGCGCTGCTGCTGGTCGTGCTGGTGATCGCCATCTATCTGGCCTTCATCTGACCCGCGCCGTTTGCTGACTCGCCCCGCGAGCAGCACATCCGCCATGACACGAATGCCCCGCCCTGTCTCCCCGGACAGCCGGGGCATTCGTGCATTTGTGCATTTGCTGCACCACTTTCAGGCATGCTGGACGAGTCGCTCATCACCGAGGCCTCCCATGTCCCGCTGTCGCCTGCGTAGCCGTCGTCCGCGCCTCAAGGTGCTGTCACTGTCGATCTCCCTGCTCGCCTCACTGATGTCGGTGCCTGTCAGCCAGGCCGCCGAGCGCTGGCAGCGCGCCGATGTGCTGACGGACAGCTTTCTGGAGGTGGCGCTCAAGCGTGAATACCAGCCCGGCAGCAGCGCCTCGCTCACCCGCTGGCAGGTGCCGATCACGGTCTGGCTCGATTCGCAGCTGGGTGACGCCCGCCTGCAACGCCAATTGAGCCAGGTCCAGTTTCGTCATCTCTCCGCCATCACCGGCCAGCCGCTGAGTTTCGTGTCCTCCGCCAGAGAGGCCAACCTGCGCATCGCCTTCATCACTCGGGACCACATGACTCGCGAGGCCGCCGCCTACGTCGGCAAGCAGCAGGCCGCCGCCCCGGGCATGCGCAAGGCACTGCGGGAAGGCGTATGCCTGACACTGTTCAAGACCGGGCCGGATCACGCCATCACCAGCGGCTTGATCCTGATCCCCGCGAACTATGCCCGCCAGAAGGCGCGTCTGGTGGACTGCGTCGTCGAGGAGAGCGCCCAGCTGATGGGGCTGCCCAATGATTCGGATAAAGTCTTCCCCTCCGTCTTCAGTGACGTCACGGTGGATACCTGGCTGAGCCCGCTGGATTACGTGCTGCTCAAGATGCTCTATGCCCCGGAACTTTCCCCCGGCATGTCAGCCGATGAGGTCCGCGCCGCGCTGCCTGCGGTCATCCAGCGACTTGCCGAGCAGGGCGAGCTGTCACACGCTGTCCGGCGGGTGCGCAAGGGTAGCCTGCGGGAATGGGCGGGAGAGTAGGCATGCAAGTCATCACGCGCTCCGCCCCGGACTCCTCGATGCCTGACGGAGGATTGGAACGCCTGAGCGGAGCACAGGCATAATCAGGACAGGCGCACCAGGCGCCACAATCCGTCGGAGCTGCGTCATCATGTCATCCTCATCCTCCACTGCCGGTCGGGCCCGCCTGCCGCTGGCCGTCACGCTGTTGTCGCTGTGCCAGGCCTTGCTGGTCAGCGGCAACATCCTGTTGATCGCGGTCTCGCCGCTAATCGGTGCCCAGCTTGCCTCGAGCAGCTGGTCGACCGCGCCGGTCGCGACCCAATGGCTGGGCCTGATGTGCGCCACCATCCCTGCCTCGCTGATCACCGCACGCCTCGGACGACGCCGCGGCTTCGTGCTCGGCAATCTGTGCGGGCTGGCAGGCGCGGGGCTGGCCGTGCTGGCGCTGCACCTGCAGCATTTCGGGCTGTTCCTGTTCTCCACCTGGCTGGTGGGCATCGGGATCGGCTTCGGCCAGCTGTATCGCTTCGCCGCCATGGAAGCCGCGCCCCCGGAGCAGCGGGAGCGCGCCATCGGGCTGGTGATGGGTGGTGGCGTGCTGGCAGCCTTCTTCGGCCCCTGGCTTGCCCGCACCAGTCATGCACTGGCCGACACGCCCTTCCTGGGCAGCTTTCTCGGGCTGGGAGCGCTGTATCTGGTGGCGTTGCTGCTGTTGGCCTTCATTCGGCTGCCCAGCGAAGGCAGCGCCCAGTCGGACGGCGATGATGAACCCGAACCCGCGCGCCCGTTGGGCGTGATCCTGCGCCAACCGACCTTCCTGCTGGCCGTGCTCAGCGCGATGGTCGGCTATGGGGTGATGAACCTGGCGATGACGGCCACGCCACTGGCGATGGCGCATGCCGGACACGGATTCGATCACGTCGCCACCACCATCCAATGGCACGTGGTGGCGATGTTCCTGCCCTCCTTCTTCACCGGACGCCTGACCGCACGTTTCGGCACCGGCACCATGATCATCACCGGCTGCGCCTTCCTGCTGGCAAGCCTTGGCACCGCGCAGCTGCTGGCCGCCGGCTATCTGACCGGCACCCAGGGCTTCTTCCTCGGCCTCATCCTGCTCGGCATCGGCTGGAACTTCACCTTCCTGCCCGCCACCACACTGCTGACCCGCTGTCATCGCCCCAACGAGAAGGCCCGCACCCAGGCCGCCAACGAGTTCCTCGTCTTCACCACAGGCGCGGTGACGGCACTGCTGGCCGGGCCACTGGTCAGCACGCTGGGCTGGGCGTTGCTCAACCTGCTGCTGATCCCCGCCTGCCTGCTGCCCGTGGCACTGCTGGCATGGCGACAGCTTGCCTTGCGTACCGATCGCCCGCAGATAGAGGGATGATGGCGAGCCGTGCGGCGCACACTGACAAGTCCCGGCCATCACCCAGCTCATCATCAGCTGCCAGGACGCCATCACGTCGCGCCGCCGCCTCGCCCCCACTGACAGGGAATGCCTGATGTTCAACACCATGACCCGCAACGCCCGCCAGCTTGCCCGCGAGGTGGGCCGCGAAGCCCATGACCTGCTGGAGCGCGGCCTCGATCGTCAGCTGCGTCTTGCCGTCACCGGTCTGTCCGGTGCCGGCAAGACGGCCTTTCTCGTCTCGCTGATCGAGCAGCTGCGCCACGCAGGACTCGGCGCGCGTCTGGAGCTGTTGCCTGCCGCCCGCGATGGCCGTCTGCTCGGGGCAGAGCGTGTCAGTCAGCCGGATCTTTCCATCCCGCGCTTTCCGCTGGAAGCCGGCTTGCGCTCGCTTTCCGGCCAGCATTCGCCCCATGGCCCCGAATGGCCGACGCCGACCCGCAGCATCAGCGAGCTGCGTCTCAAGATCGGCTTTCGCCCCACCTCACGCGCCGCGCGCATGCTCGACAGCCAGCGCGCCACCCTGACACTGGACCTGATCGATTATCCCGGCGAATGGCTGCTGGACCTGCCGATGCTGGAGCAGGACTTCACCGCCTGGAGCAGCGAATGCGAGACGCAGCTGGCCGATGGGCGCGGCGACTGGGCGCATGACTGGATGGGCGCCATCGCGGGCCTGACGCCGGACAGCGAAGTGGATGAAGACCGCCTCGCCGAGATCGCGAGCCTGTATACCGACTATCTGCACGCCGCACGCCGCAAGGGGGGCTTCGTCGACCTGACACCGGGCCGCTTCCTGCTGCCCGGCGAGCTGGATGAAGCGCCGGTGCTGCAGTTCTTCCCGCTGCCGGGGCTCGGCGACTGGACAGCCGACGCCTTGGCCGCCTTGCCGGAAACCAGCCTGTACCGCACCCTGGCGCGGCGCTTCGATCACTACCGCCGCCGCGTGGTACGTCCCTTCTATCACGACCACTTCCGGCGCTTTGACCGCCAGATCGTGCTGATCGACGTGCTGGGCGCGCTGAACGCCGGCCCGGCACCCTTCCGCGACCTGAGCCGCGCGCTGGACAAGCTGTTCGACAGCTTCGCCTATGGCCGCCGTCACCTGCTGGCGCGCCTGATGGACCGTCGCATCGACCGCCTGGCCATCGCCGCCACCAAGGCCGACCACGTCACCCCCGAGCAGCATGGTGCGATGCGCGACCTGCTCGAGCAGCTACTGGCGGGCCCGCTCAAACGCCTGCGCTATCGCGACGTGCCGCTCAAGGCCTTCACCATCGCCGCCATCCGCGCCAGTGAGGCGCGTGAAGTGGTCGAGAATGGTCAGCGTCATCCGGCGCTGGCGGGACACCTGCTCGGTGAGCACGAAGGGTCGAGCGACTCAGGCACGCAAGGCGCTGGCCGCGAGTCCGTGCTGCTGTTCCCGGGCGAGGTGCCCTCACGGCTGCCCGACCCGAATTTCTGGGCCGAGAGCCGCTTCGACTTCCCCCATTTCGCGCCGCCGCAGGTCGACGGCAAGGCACCACCTCACATTCGCATGGACGCCGTGCTCGACTGGCTGCTGGGAGACCACCTGAAATGACCACCGAATCCCGCCACCCGCGCCCGGGCAAACGCTTCACGAGCCCCGGTTCTGCCGACTCGGCGCGGGCCGATGCCACCTCGACGGCTTACGCCGAGCGCCCCACCGAGAGCGCGGCAGAGGCCCTGCGCGGCGCGCGCCACTTCTCGCCGGAGATGGAAAGCCAGCCACTGGCCGCGGCCGAACCGGAGCCCGCCACGCCGGGACTCGATGCGACGCTGAGCGCCAGGCCACGCCATCGTGGCCTCAAATGGCTGCTGCTCGGCACCCTGACACTCGGTGGTGTCGAGGCCGGCCATGCGCTGTATCAGGCGGCCATGGGCGGTGACCTGATCGCCGGGGCCTGGGGCCTGCTGGGGCTTGGTGCCATCGGGCTCGGCGCCCGCGCGCTGGGCAAGGAGCTCTTCCGACTGCGTCATCTGCGCAAGCACGTCGCGCTGCGTGCCGAGCTGGAAGAACATCAGCAGGATGATTTTGGCCAGGAGAGCTTTGGTCAAGGAGGCTTTGGCCAGAAAAGCTTTGGCCAGCGCGGTGATGCGCCGTCCACGCCTGACGAGGGCTCGAACAAGGCAGGCGGCAAGGCCGACAGCCAGCAGGAAGACCTGCTTGAGCAGCTGCGCCGTCAGATGAAGCTGGGCGAGGATGATGCCGGCGTGCGCGCCTGGCGCGCTGCCTGCGAAGCGCATCACTCCCCGTCGGAGCGCCGCGAGCTGTTCGCCTTCCATGTGCTGGGGCCGCGGGACCGTGAGGCGCGGCGTCTGATCTCGCGCATGAGCGGCGAGACGGCGGTGATGGTGGCGGTCTCGCCATTGACCTGGGTCGACATGAGCCTGGTGGCCTGGCGCGGACTGCGCATGATGGAGCGCCTGTCGCGCCTCTACGGACTGGAGCTGGGCTACGCCAGCCGTCTGCGCCTGTTCAAGGAGGTGCTGGCGTCGATGGCCTTCGCCGGCGCCAGTGAACTGGCCGCCGAGGCCAGCATGGATCTGCTGTCGATGAATCTGGCCGGCCGCCTCTCCACCAAGGCCGGACAGGGGCTGGGCAGTGGCCTGATGAACGCACGCCTGGGCCTGCGTGCCATGCGCCTGCTGCGCCCCATCCCCTTCCATGCCGAGGAGGTACCGCGCATCGGCGAGCTGCGCGCGGAGCTATTCTCGCGCATGCGCAAGGCCGACAAGGGCGAGGACGACGCCAACGCCTGAGCGCATCGCAGGCTGATCCTTGTCACTCTCTTGAAAGCAGAACGCGCGCCCCGAGTCATCGGGGCGCGCGTTTTCGTGAGTCATCTCACCGCCAACAGCCTCAGCCTTCGCTGGCGATCCCCGCTTCCAGCCACTTCATCACGCGCAGCGCCTCGTCGGCGGGCGTCGGGTTGGCACTGCCGGAACGGATGCAGTCGCGCAGCCGCGCATACCAGGCCGGGTAGTCGCCATCGCGGCCCTGGTGGATACCGGCGACCAGCACCTGCTCCCCATCGCCGGCCTCCCTTGCCGTCTCCAGCACCGTGAGCATGCCCGGGCGCGGGTCGCGCCCCCATTGCTGCGCGAGCCGCTCGGCCTCGTCACGGGCCGGGAAGCTGCCGGCCTTGAGACATGCCTCCTGAGGATCGAGACCGAACGTCACGTAACTGCCGCGCGTGCCGTGGACGGCGAAACGTGCCGTCGGTGCGGCCGCCAAGGCACTGGCGTGCAGCTCGACCACCAGCGAGGGATAGATGGCATGTGAGGCATAGCTCAATACGGCATGGAAGAAATCATCGGTGACGGCTCCCTCGCGCTGGGTGCGACGTGTCAGCTGGATGCTGGCAGGCTCGCCGAACAGGCACAGCGCCTGATCCAGCAGGTGTGGCCCGAGGTCGTACCACAGGCCGCTGCCGGGCAGGGCCTGCTCACGCCAGCGGTCCGGCACGCTGGGGCGGAAGCGGTCGAAATGGGACTCCATGTGGGCGATGCGCCCCAGGGTACCGCCCTCGATCAGCTCGACCAGCGTCAGAAAATCGGCATCGAAGCGACGATTGTGGAACACCGCCAGCACCCGCTCTGCCTGCTCCGCCTCTCGGGCCAGCGCCTCACCCTCGGCCAGCGTGACGGTGAAGGGCTTGTCGACCACCACATGCTTGCCAGCCGCCAGCGCCGCACTCGCCAGGGGATAGTGGGTCTCGTTGGGCGTGGCGATGATGACGAGGTCGATGTCCTGACGCGCCAGCAGTGCCTCGGGAGTGGCTTCCACCTCGAGCTCGGGACGTTCGGCCTTGACCACCTCGGGACGCGAGGTCGAGAGCGCGACCAGCGCCAGGCCTTGCGTCGCCTCGATCAGTGGCGCATGGAAGGTACGTACCGCCATGCCATAACCGATCAGGCCGACGCGAATGGCGTTGCCTTGTGTCTGGGAGGGCGCGGCATCGGAATTCATCGTGGCGCTCATCGGACGTCCTTGTCTTTCATGCTGTCGTGGAGACCGAGAGCCGTGGGCTCTCGGGTGTTGTAGCGCCATCCTAGCAGGCTGCACGTCACGGCATAGCCCCGGCATGCGCCTTTAATACCGCAGTATTTATAAGCTAAGACTCATGTAGGTGTGTCGGCGCTCACATCAGTCATGCGCGGCTTGCGAGTGCCGGCCTCGCGTGCGTGTGATCGGCTCTGTCCACTCCCCCCATCACATCTCTCATGGCCTGACCTCCTGTCAGGCTCCCGACGGCAGGACCACTTGAAGTTCACTCCGGCCGACCGCAGGAAAGACGGTATCCCGCCGAGTCATCGCTTGAGGATCGCTCTCTCGAGATGATGGCTCGGCCTGCTGCATTCGTTCCCCGAACAAGGAGTCGCCAACATGCGCAAGACGCTCATCATCGGTGCCAATGGCAAGATCGGTCGTCAACTCTGCGAGAAGGCCCAGGCCGCCGGCGAACCCATCGTCGCCATGATCCGCTCGACGGACCAGCAGGGCTGGTTCCATGAACGCGGCATTCCGACCGTCATGGGAGACCTGGAAGGCGAGATGCGCCAGGCGTTCTATGGCTGTGACCAGGCATTGTTCGTCGCGGGGTCCGGCCCGCATACCGGCCCTGACAAGACATTGACCATCGACCTGCACGGTGCCATGCGTACTGCGGAACTGGCCGCGGAATTCGGCCTCTCGCGGGTGATCCAGGTCAGCTCGATCCGCTCCGAGACCCCGCTGGCAGGCCCGGCGGCCATGCGTCCCTACTTCGCGGCCAAGAAGGCGGCGGATCTCTGCCTGGCCGAGAGCGGACTGCGCCACGTCATCGTCAAACCGGGCCGCCTCACCGAGGAAGCCGGCAACGGCAAGCTGACTCAGGACGCGGAGAAGTCCGACGAGATGCAGGTCTCACGCGCCAACGTGGCGGAATTCCTGCTGGGCGTGATGCAGGCGCGCGAGATCGGAGGTCGCCATCGCAAGGCACCGGTCTTCACGCTGTTCGATGGTGATCAATCGGTCTCCAGCCTGCTGCAGGACGCTGCTGCCACGGTCTGAAGCCGCATCTGGCGCAAGCGACGCACCGCCACCGGCGGCGTCATCGCCACTCGTTCGGCCAGCTGCCGACGCCCGCACGCAGCCCGTGCGGGCGTCGGAGTCTCTGGCCGCTTTCCCCCCATGCGTCATGTCCGTATAGTGAGCCACTGACCCCGCCAACAGAACTTCCGAAATGCTGCAGAACAATTCGCTGCTGGCGCAGCTGAAAGATCAAATCCGCCAGGAAATTCCCCGTGTCACGGGGGTGATCAAAGGCACCGACAAGGGCTTCGGCTTCCTCGAGTGCGAGGATGGCGAGTCGTATTTCGTGCCGCCGCCCGCCATGAAGCAGGTGCTGCACGGTGATACCGTCGAAGCGACCGTCAAGGTCGAAGGCGAGAAGAAATCCGTACAGCCGGAAGTGCTGATCGAGACGGGTGTCGACCGCTTCGTCGCTCGTGTCGGCAAGCGTGACGGTCGCCTCAACGTGATGCCGGATCACCCGTCCATCAACACGCGCATGAAAGCGCGCGTGAAGCGTGGCATCAATGAGGAAAGCCTCAATGATGGCGACTGGGTCGTGGCTCGTCTGCTGCGTCACCCGATGCGCAAGGATGACCGCAGCTTCTTCGCCCAGATCGAGGAAGTCATCGCCGAGGTGGACAACCCGCGCGTGCCGTGGCGTGTCACCCTGGCGCGTCACGCGCTGGAACAGGCCTCTCCGGAGGGCGGCAACGACTGGCCGCTGCTGGAGGAAGGTCTGACCCGCGAAGACATGACTCACGTACCCTTCTTCACCATCGATGGTGAGAAGACCCGTGACATGGATGACGCCCTGCACATCGTCGAGCGCCCGGAAGGCGGCTGGACCCTGAGCATCGCCATCGCTGACCCGACCGCCTATGTGCCGGAAGGCAGCCGCGTGGACGAAGAGGCGCGCACGCGCTCCTTCACCGTCTACCTGCCGAGCCAGAACGTCACCATGCTGCCGGAAATCCTGGCCGATGACCTGTGCTCGCTGAAGGAAGGTGAAGACCGTCCGACGCTGATGTGCATCGTCGACATCGACACCGACGGCGTGATCGGTGAGCCGAAGTTCTTCGCGGCCACCATGCGCTCGCATCACCGCCTGACCTACGACAACGTCTCTGACTGGATCGAAGGCCAGGAAGGCAGCTGGAAGCCGGAAACCGAGGAGCTGGCCGAAGGCCTGCGTCAGCTGGAAGCCTTCACTCAGGCGCGTATCGCCTGGCGTGCACGCAACTCCCAGATCTTCCGCGAGCGTCCGGACTTCGAATTCGAGCTGGATGAGGAAGGCAACGTGCTCAACGTGCGTGCCGACCATCGCCGCATCAGCAATCGCATGATCGAAGAATCCATGATCACCGCGAACCTGAGCTGCGCCCGTCTGCTCTCCAAGCACATCGGTCACGGCATCTTCAACGTGCACCAGGGCTTTGCACCGGAGAAGTACGACGACACCATCGAATTCCTGGCCACCCAGGAGATCACCGCGACGCCGGAACAGCTGGGCAGCCTGGAAGGCTATCGCCTGCTGCGCCAGGAGCTGGACAGCCGCGAGGATACCTGGCTGGACGTGCGCATGCGTCGCTTCCAGGGCTACACCGTGATGTCTGCCCAGCCGGGCCCGCATTTCGGTCTGGGTCTCGAGGCCTATGCCACCTGGACTTCCCCGATCCGCAAGTACGGCGACATGGTCAACCATCGCCTGATCAAGCGCGTGATTCTGGGTCAGGATGCTCCGGCCGAAGCCACCGAGCAGCTGACCGAACACCTCAGTGAACGTCGTCGTCTCAACCGCATGGCTGAGCGCGACGTCAAGGACTGGCTCTACGTGCGTTACCTGACCAAGGCCGCCGAAGAGCAGCAGATCTTCACTGGCGAGATCATCGACATCCGCCGCGGTGGCATGCGTGTGCGCCTGGAAGAGAATGGCGCCAGCGTCTTCATTCCGGCACCGCTGATCCACACTGATCGCAAGAAGGTCGCGATCGATGACAAGGAAGGCCGTGTGCGCATCGAAGACGAGCTGCGTTACTCACTGGGCGACATCATCAAGGTCTCCTTGACCGAAGCCCGTGAAGAACGTCGTTCACTGGTGGGTCGTCCGGCCGAATAAGCCGCGACCCGCTCACCGCCGTTTGACAGGATGGCGGTACCCCACGCCCCGGAGCGCTCTGCGCCCGGGGCGTTTTCGTTGCTGCAACGTAACGTATTCATAGCGTGATCGCATCGTGATAAATTGTAATTTTATGAAACAGAAAATCACGTTACACTCATTTCATCGAGACACGAGGCATCCACACTCCTCGCGCCAACGTTGATTGAGTCAAGTACCGAGTCAGTCATTGCCATCTGTCCATGCTGCCACTTGCCGTGAGAGGACCTCCCATGAAATTCCATCGCTCGCCTGCTGCCTCACAGCGTCATGCTGCAGAACACGCCGCCATCGTGCGCCAGCCGGCCATGGTCCTGGCACGTGTTACCGATCAGCCGTCAGATGGCCACTCGCGTGACGCGGTCACGCCACAGCGACAGCGTGAGATCCAGCAGGAGGCGATGGAGCATGTGGCCATGCTGCTGGAGCGGGACCGCCGCCGGACACGCAATCGCCTGCTGCTCGCAGCCGGCATGCTGCTGAGCCTAGTGTTGCTCGCCAGTCAACGTCCCGCCGAGCCCGAAGCCGCCTTCTCCCAAGAGCTGGGCCAGACGATGTCCTTCCTGTCCGCTCAATCATTCTCATGAGTCCTGAGGCATTCCCAGGCGTAGTCCGCGTCTGAGAAGGCCTCGGGAATCCATCCGCGTATCCCCCTGAATTCCTGTAGTGCACGCAACTTTCCCATCCGGCTGCCCGGGTGGGATTTTTTTTGCCATGGCATGGCCAGGTGTCCCGTCGCTTCTCCCTTTTTCACTCTCCCCCTTTTTCACTCTCCCCCTTTTTCACTCTCTCCCTTTTTCACTATCTCCCTTGATCACTTTCTTCCAGTATCACGTCCTTCCCGCATCAGTCCCCTGAGTCCCCTACCCGCATCACTCCCCTGAATCACTCCCCCCGCATCACGTTCTGTCTGCACCGCGGCTCACCAACGCCGCAACCGTGTTGTGTCCGCGAACGCATTCGCTGCTGGGCCAGCATGACGCCTCCTCGGCTGGCATCGCACAAAATCCTCCGGCCGCTGTCACATGGGTCACGCCATCCGTGGCGTAGGGTTGGCGTCTCACTCTTGAGTGCAGGGGGTAGCCAGCGACCGGAAAGCAGAGCCAGTTGCGCAACATGACTTCCGCGTTCCCAAAAGCCTACTTGAAGCCCACCCCTCTCCCCCCCAGATCAATAGCAGACTCAGACTGGGCACAAGAATTGACCTTTCGGCGCTGTCTGCCAGAAAACACAACGGAATCAAATAGATGCTCCACGTTGCAGACATGACGATGTTTCATGCGCCGTCCAGCGGCGGCGTGAGAACCTATCTGGAAGCCAAGCGACGACGCCTACGAAGCCGACCAGGCATTCGTCACAGCCTGCTGGTTCCCGGAGAGTCCTCCAGTGTCAGCGATGACCTCTATCACGTCCCGGCACCCCCGATACCCTTCGGCAATGGCTACCGCTTCCCGCTGAGGCGTGGAGGCTGGGTCAGCACCCTGCTGGCACTGCAGCCGGACGTGATCGAGGCGGGTGACCCCTACGTCACCGCCTGGGCGGCATTGGATGCAGGCCGCAAGCTGGATGTCCCGGTGATCGGCTTCTATCACTCGGATCTGCCACGTCTGATCACCAACCGTCTCGGCGAGTGGTCGGGGGCCAATGTCGATCGCTATGTGCAGCGCCTCTATCGCCATTTCGATCGCGTGCTGGCACCCAGTGACGTGATGGCGAGGCGACTGGATCGACTCGGGGTACGCAATGTCCACATCCAGCCACTGGGCGTCGATCTGAACACCTTCCACCCCGATTGCCGGGATCAGGACCTGCGACGTGAACTTGGCCTGGCGGATCACGTGCGACTGCTGGCCTTCGCCGGCCGCGGTTCACGCGAGAAGAATCTCGACGAGCTGCTGGAAGTCGCCCGTCTGCTTGGCCCGAATTACCATCTGCTGTTGATCGGCACCGGGATGCCTCGCCACCTGCCGGACAATGTCAGTGTCACCGGCCATTTCTGCAGCAGCGCGGAGGTGGCACGACTGGTCGCCTCCGTCGATGTGCTGTTGCATGCCGGCACACAGGAGACCTTCGGTCTGGTCGTGCTGGAAGCCATGGCCTGCGGCACGCCAGTGGTGGCCGCTCGCGCCGGTGCGCTGGCGGAAAATGTTCCGCTGGGCTGTGGCCAGCTGTGTGATCCTCATGCACCGCATGCCATGGCGCGTGCCGTTCAGGACATCTTCGCCAATGACCCGGCGGCCCTGGGTCGCCAGGCGCGTCGTCATGTGGAGAAGCACCATGACTGGGACCGCGTGGTGGATGGACTGCTCGATCACTATCGCGCCGTCACCGGCACTCAGCTGCAACCGATACTGGAAGAGGTGACACATGGGTGAGTCTCCAGCCGCCAGAAAGCATTTCCTGCTGGTCCTCCACGACATCGCTCCCGAGACCTGGCAGGACTATCGCGACTTCGTCAATCAGATGGATGAGCTGTGTCAGGAGCGACTTGGCCATCCCTGCCCGATCACCTGGCTGGTGGTGCCGGACTTCCACCATCGCAACCCTCTCGAGAGTGCTCCCGAGTTCATCGCCCTGCTGGAGGCCCGCAGACAGCAGGGCGATGAACTGGCGCTGCATGGTTTTCATCATTGCGATGATGCGCCACCGCCCCGCACGCCACGCGATTACGTGATGCGCCGCGTACTGACCTGGGAAGGCGAGTTCTACCCCCTCGATGAGACCGAAGCCAGACGGCGTCTTCAGGAAGGCGCTGCCCTGTTCAAGCGGCTCGGCTGGCCGCTGTCGGGCTTCGTGGCACCGGCCTGGTTGATGAGTGACGGCACACGGCGCGCCCTGCAGGCATTGGACTTCCAATACACCAGCGACCCTCAGCACCTCTATCGCCTGCCGGACTTCACCCCCATCGATGCTCCGGGACTGGTGTGGAGCGCGCGCTCCGCGCCGCGGCGCGCCATGTCCCGCTGGGTCACGGAACGCAAGATGGCGCGTGAGCGTGACGCCGATGTCCTGCGCCTCGGACTGCATCCGGTCGACATGCGGCACACGGGCTCGCGAGACTACTGGGCACGACTTGTCACACGGTTGCTGGATGATGGCTACCTGCCGATGACCAAGATCGATTGGCTGACACACAAGGGGCTGCTCACCGCCGATCGACGGAATGCCGACAGTGCTGCCTGAGTTCCCGCAGCATGCCCTGGGCACCATGCCCTTCCACCCATCGCCTGAACACGAGAATCCACCATGAATCGCGCCCTGTGGATGCTGGGAGCCGGCCTGGTGCTGGTCATCGCCGTGCCGCTGGTGCTGGGCGGCAGTGGGCTGGGGAGCCAGCTGCGCCAGTTCCCCCTCGAGACCTTCGCGCTGATGCTGGGCATGATCGTGATGTGCTGGAACCTGAATGCCGGACGCCTGCGCCTGCTGCTGGCCGGGCGTGGCGGCCACCTCGGACAGCGGCGTGCACTGGGCATGGTGATGGCCACCGAGTTCGCCATCAGCGCCACGCCGGGTGGCAGTGGCGGCCCGCTTACTCTCATGGGGCTGCTGGCACGTCAGGGGGTACGCCCGGCACACGCCTCGGCAGTGTTTGCCGTCGACCAGATGACCGACATGCTGTTCTTTCTCTCGGCGCTCGCCAGCATCGGGCTCTACGCACTGTCGCATACCATCGATCTACGCCTGGGCTGGATGCTGGCCGTGCCGGCGCTGCTGCTGATCATCGGCTTCGGCCTGCTGGCGGCGCTCGGCAAGCATCATCGACGATTGATCAAGGCCAGTGGCCGCCTGCTGCGCTGGCTCAAGGTACGCCATCGTTCGCGCCTCAGACTGGCGCGTGCCTTGATCCATTTCCGCCATGCACTGATCGAGACGCTCGCCCTGCCTCGCCTGACGTTGAGCCTGATCTTTCTGCTGTGCTGCGCCCATTGGCTCTTGCGCTATTCCATCCTCTATCTGGCCGTCGCGGGACTTGGGCGCGACATCGACTGGAGCTGGACCTTCATCGTGCAGATGCTCTCGCTCGCCGCCGGGCAACTGACGCTGCTGCCCGGTGGTGCAGGCGGTGCCGAACTCTCGTCCACGGCACTGCTGGCGCCTGTCATCGGTGCCTCCACCGCCGCTGCCGCCGTCGTCATCTGGCGCGCCGTCACCTTCTATTTCTACCTGATCGCCGGTGCCCCGGTGTTCTTCGTGATGGCGGGACGCGGCATGCTGGCCCGCCTGCTCAATCGTCGCTCGCCCTCGGCCTGACCCCCAGCGACCCGCCTCTGCCGGACAGCTCCAGCGCATCATCATTCATTTCCATTGCTCATCGCCATTTGGATAAGTGTTTGTTATGGTAATGATTCGATGTTGAACGTCCATACAATAACCACATCCAAGGTGATCCCACATGTCCGGCTCCCCTCATTTCCTGACTCACCGCTCACTCACGCGTCTTGGCGTGATGGGCGCATTGCTTGTGACCACGGCCTCCACTGCCCTCGCCGATGACGCGACGCTGCGCAGCATCGACCCCGGCCATGGCACCGACAAGGTCGTCGTGGCTCACCGTGGTGCCTCGGGCTACCTGCCCGAGCACACGCTGGCCGCCAAGTCGATGGCCTATGCCCAGGGTGCCGACTTCCTTGAGCAGGACGTGGTGATGAGCAAGGATGATCAGCTGGTGGTGCTGCATGATCGCTTTCTGGATCGCGTGACCAATGTCGCCGATGTCTTTCCGGACCGCGCTCGTGAGGATGGCCGCTACTATGCCATCGACTTCACCCTGGATGAGCTGCGCAAGCTGGCCTTCAGCGAGGGCTTCACCGTCAAGGATGGCGAGCGTGTCACGGACTACCCCGAGCGCTTCCCGCTGGGCAAGTCACACTTCGGTCTGCATACGCTGAGCGAGGAGATCGAGATGATTCAGGGCCTGAATCACTCCACGGGCCGTGATGTCGGCCTGTATGTCGAAATCAAGGCCCCCTGGTTCCATCAGTCCGAGGGCAAGGAAATCTCCAGAGCCGTCCTCGAGACGCTCAAGCAGTACGGCTATGTGGACCATGACGACAATGCCATCGTGCAGGTCTTTGATCCCAATGGACTCGAACGCATCCACGACACGCTGCAGCCCGAGCTGGGCATGGACCTGCGACTGGTGCAGCTGATGGGCGAGACCAGCTGGGACATGACCTTCCAGCCGGGCTCGGATGGCAAGCTCGAGCCCTACAGCTATGACTGGATGTACCAGGATGGGGCCATGCAGCGGATTGCCGGCTATGCCGATGGCATCGGCCCGTGGAAGCCGATGGTGATCGAGGACAGCTCGACCCGGGACGACATCAAGGTCACGCCGCTGGTCAAGGAAGCGCATGCGGCAGGCCTGATCGTGATGCCCTATACCTTCCGGCTTGATGAGGGTCGCATCCCTGACTGGGCCAGCGATTATGATGACATGCTGCGCGTGTTCTTCGTCGACGCCGATGTCGATGGCGTCTTCACGGACTACCCGGACCGCGCGGTACAGTGGCTCAAGCACAACGGCGAAGCCCTGTAGAACTCACGGCAGGACGGCTTGCAGAAAAGCGAGCGGTGACACATGAAAAAGCCGGACTCCTCAGGGAGTCCGGCTTTTTTCGTCCTGCGCAATGTCAGAAACGGATGTCAGTGTCTGATGTCAGTGCTTGTGTCAGTGTCGTCCAGACTGGGAGGATCAGCGCTGAAACATGGCGTCTTCACGTCTCATTGCCCCGCTGCCTCGGCCGCCAGGCCCTTGAGCAGCCCACCGATCTTGTCCAGCGGCAGCTTGCAGTCATCCAGATCATGACGATTGGCCAGATACTGCGGATCATTCCACTCGATCACGCTGCCCCCTTCCACGGCACGGATCAGCATCTTCTGCGGGAGATCCAGCGCAGCCGAACCATTGCACTGCATCAACAGGGTACCGACCTTGGGGTTGCCGAAGATGACGGTATGCGTGGCAGGAAGCTCCATCCCCACCTTCTCGGCACCCGCCTCATGCTCGATGACGCTGAACAGCGTCAGCCCCTTGGCCTCGAGCGCCTTCTCCAGACGCGCCTGGACGGTGGCGACATCCTCACGACTGGTCACGGACTCGATGCCCTTGGCAGGCACCTGCATGCTCGCCGAGGCTTCAGGAGCGGACGCTGCCGCCGCGCCGGAATCTGCACTGGCCATCAGCGGAATGCCGGTAACCAACGGCAGAGACAGCAGCGCCAGCAGGCGGGCGGAACGCGTGACAGCGGGGAAGGTCTTGAGCATGGAACATCCTTATCAGTGAGTCGTGTTTCGCCGTGGGGCATCTGCACGTGTCGCTTGGTCAGGTGCCAATGAACCTCATCAGATTAGCAATTGCTTGATCCAAACGCACCTGCCGTCTGGAGTGGCGAAGGCGATGTGATGCGCATTTGCATGAGCTATCGCTCCCGACAATGACTCCCTCACCGAATGACAGACATGAAAAAAGGGCAGACCCGGTGGGTCTGCCCTTTCGGTGACATGCGCTCAGCGTTGCCGCCGAGCGCTGTCAGGAGATCACAGGCTTACCAGCCAGTGACTTCCTTGATGGCATCGCCGATCTCTGCGAGTGAACGCACAGTCTTGACGCCAGCTTCTTCCAGAGCCGCGAACTTCTCGTCGGCAGTACCCTTGCCGCCGGAGATGATGGCGCCTGCATGGCCCATGCGCTTGCCCGGAGGCGCAGTCACACCAGCGATGTAGGAGACGACCGGCTTGGTGACGTTCGCCTTGATGTAGGCAGCCGCTTCTTCTTCAGCGGAACCGCCGATCTCGCCGATCATGACGA
Organism: Cobetia sp. 3AK; assembly: GCF_029846335.1. Lineage (NCBI taxonomy): Bacteria > Pseudomonadati > Pseudomonadota > Gammaproteobacteria > Oceanospirillales > Halomonadaceae > Cobetia > Cobetia sp. 3AK. The sequence goes on from NZ_JARWKR010000003.1 coordinate 31,332, forward strand.
TGGCTTCGGTCTTCGGGTCCTTCTCGAACAGCTCGAGGATGTCGATGAAGTTGGAACCCGGAATCGGGTCGCCACCGATACCGACACAGCTGGACTGACCGAAACCGTGGTCAGTGGTCTGCTTGACGGCTTCATAGGTCAGGGTGCCTGAACGAGACACGATACCAACCTTGCCCGGCTGGTGGATGTGACCCGGCATGATGCCGATCTTGCACTCACCCGGAGTGATGACACCCGGGCAGTTCGGACCGATCAGACGCGCGCCCAGCTCGTCGCACTTGACCTTGACTTCCAGCATGTCGAGAGTCGGCACGCCTTCGGTGATGCAGACGATCAGCTTGATGCCTGCATTGGCCGCTTCAAGGATGGAATCCTTGCAGAACGGTGCCGGCACGTAGATGACGGACGCTTCAGCGCCAGTCTCGGCAACGGCTTCCGCGACGGTGTTGAACACCGGCAGGCCCAGGTGAGTCTGACCACCCTTGCCCGGCGTCACGCCACCGACCATCTTGGTGCCGTAGGCGATGGCTTGTTCAGAGTGGAAGGTACCCTGGCCGCCAGTGAAGCCCTGGCAGATCACCTTGGTGTTCTTGTCGATCAAAATGCTCATTACTTGCCCTCCGCAGCTTTGACAACCTGCTGCGCCGCGTCAGTCAGGCTGGTAGCAGCGATGATGTTCAGACCGCTTTCGGCCAGCTTCTTGGCGCCGAGTTCAGCGTTGTTGCCTTCCAGACGCACCACGACCGGCACGTTGACACCGACCTGCTCGACGGCACCGATGATGCCTTCGGCGATCATGTCGCAACGCACGATGCCGCCGAAGATGTTCACCAGAACAGCCTTGACGTTGTCGTCGGACAGGATGATCTTGAACGCTTCTGCAACGCGTTCCTTGGTAGCACCGCCACCCACGTCGAGGAAGTTGGCCGGCTTGCCGCCAGACAGGTTGACGATGTCCATGGTGCCCATCGCCAGGCCTGCGCCGTTGACCATGCAGCCGATGTTGCCGTCGAGGGCAACGTAGTTCAGTTCGAACTTGGCAGCATGCGCTTCACGCTCGTCTTCCTGAGACGGATCGTGCATCGCCTGCAGGTCCGGGTGACGGTAGACGGCGTTGGCATCGATGTTGATCTTGCCGTCGAGGCAGTGGAGGTTGCCTTCGTCGGTGATGACCAGCGGGTTGATTTCCAGCAGCGCGAAATCCTTGTCGGCGAACATCTTCGCCAGACCCAGGAAGATCTTGGTGAACTGCTTGATCTGGGTCGGGTTCAGACCCAGCTTGAAGGCCAGTTCACGCGCCTGGTACGGCTGAGCGCCGACCAGCGGATCGATCTCGGCTTTCAGGATCTTTTCCGGTGTCTCTTCGGCAACCTTCTCGATTTCCACGCCGCCTTCGGTGGAAGCCATGAAGACGATGCGACGAGTGGTACGGTCGACGACGGCACCCAGGTACAGTTCTTCGGCGATGTCGGTGCAGTTCTCGACGAGAATCTTGGTGACCGGCTGACCATTCGCGTCAGTCTGGTAGGTCACCAGGTTCTTGCCCAGCCACTGGGAAGCGAAGTCGGAAGCGGCTTGTGCGCTCTCGACCAGCTTGACGCCGCCGGCCTTGCCGCGGCCACCTGCGTGGACCTGTGCCTTGACGACCCACTTGTCGCCGCCAATCTTCTTGCACGCTTCAGCAGCGTCTTCCGGGGTGTCAACGGCGAAGCCCTTGGACACCGGCAGGCCATAGTCGGCAAACAGTTGTTTTGCCTGATACTCGTGAAGGTTCATCGTGTCATGCCATTGGTTGCATTAGACTCGAACGGCAGTCGCGAGATGCGGCTGCCACCGTTCGCCCCGGCCTGGCCGGGGCGACGCGCCTCTTGTTCGGAAGGACGCTTACTTGCGCTTCTTGCGGTTTGCGATGTGAATCGCATGCCCGTCAACGGCCAGCGCGGCTTCGTGTACGGCTTCCGACAGTGTCGGGTGAGCCGTGCAGATCAGCGCGAGGTCTTCGGCGCTGGCGCCGAACTCGAGGGCCGTCACGCCTTGAGCGATCAGCTCACCGGCATGCTGGCCGATGATGTGAACACCCAGGACGCGATCAGTCTCAGCGTCGGCAATGATCTTGGCCAGACCTTCAGTGGCATTGTTGGCCATGGCACGACCGCTTGCCGCGAACGGGAAGCTGCCGGTCTTGACTTCGATGCCTTCGGCCTTGGCCTGCTGCTCGGTCTTGCCGACCCAAGCAACTTCCGGGAAGGTGTAGATGATGCTCGGGATGGCGTCGTAGTTCATCTCGGCCTTGTGGCCGGCGATGATGTCGGCAACCATCACGCCCTCTTCAGAGGCCTTGTGGGCCAGCATCGGGCCACGTACCACGTCACCGATGGCGTAGACACCCGGCACGCTGGTCGCGCACTGGTCATCGACGTGGATGAAGCCACGCTCGTCCAGATTGATGCCGACATCGCTGTCGAGCAGGCTCTGGGTGTACGGACGACGGCCGACCGCGACGATGACCTTGTCGAAGGTCTGTTCCTGCTCGCCGCTGGCGTCGGTGTACTTGACGACGACTTCACTGTCCTTGATGTCGGAACCGGTCACACGGGCGCCGAGCTTGATGTCCAGACCCTGCTTCTTGAGCAGCTTCTGGGCTTCCTTGGCGACAGCGGCATCGACCATCGGCAGGAAGCTGTCGACCGCTTCCAGCACGGTGACTTCAGAACCGCAACGGCTCCACACGCTACCCAGCTCGAGACCGATGACACCGGCACCGATGACGCCCAGACGCTTCGGCGTCTCGGTGAATTCGAGCGCGCCGGTGGAATCGACGATCAGACCTTCGGTCAGCGGCGTCGGCGGAATCTCGACCGGCACGGAACCGGACGCGATGACGATGTTCTCGGCGTCGTAGGTCGCCTTCTCGCCGTCGTGACCGGTGACTTCGACCTGCTTGTTGGGCAGCACCTTGCCGGTACCTTCCAGGGCGGTCACGCCATTGGCCTTGAACAGACCGGAAATGCCGCCGGTCAGGTTCTTCACGATCTGCGCCTTGCGCTCGATCATCTTGGCCACGTCGATCTCGACGCCATCGGCCTTGATGCCCAGCTCGGCGAACTCGTCACGTGCCTCGACGAACTTGTGAGAGGTTTCCAGCAGCGCCTTGGACGGGATGCAGCCGACGTTCAGGCAGGTGCCGCCGTGGACGGTCTTGCCTTCCTTGTTGACCCACTTCTCGACGCAGGCAGTCTTCAGACCCAGCTGAGCCGCGCGGATGGCAGCCACATAGCCACCGGGGCCCGCGCCAATGACGATTACATCAAATTTATCGGCCATGTCTCTTCCTGTTGGTGCAGTTCGATTCGGATTGGCATCCCGATGGGCAACCTGTCACCCATCGGGGCCGCACACGCCCGGGGAAGCCCCGGGCGTGAGGCGTTGCAGTCTCAGACGTCGAGCAGGAAACGAGCCGGATCTTCCAGCAGGTCCTTGATGGCGACGAGGAACTGGACTGCATCCTTGCCGTCGATCATGCGGTGGTCGTAGGACAGCGCCAGATACATCATCGGACGGATGACGACCTGACCGTTCACGGCCATCGGGCGCTCCTGGATCTTGTGCATGCCCAGGATGGCGGTCTGCGGCGGATTCAGGATCGGCGTGGACATCAGGGAACCGAAGATGCCGCCGTTGGTGATGGTGAAGGTGCCGCCCTGCATCTCATCGATGCCCAGCTTGCCGGCGCGCGCGCGCTGACCGAAGTCGACGATGGTCTTTTCGACATCGGCAAGCTTCATGCTGTCGGTATCACGCAGGACCGGCACGACCAGACCACGATCGGACGACACGGCAACGCCGATGTCCTGGTAACCGTGGTAGACGATGTCGGTGCCGTCGATGGAGGCATTGACGTCCGGGAAGCGCTTGAGCGCTTCGGTGGCCGCCTTGACGAAGAAGCCCATGAAGCCGAGCTTGGTGTCGTGCACCTTCTGGAAGGTGTCCTTGTACTGCTTGCGCAGCTCCATCACCGCACTCATGTCCACTTCGTTGTACGTGGTGAGCATGGCGGCGGTCTGCTGGGCATTGACCAGGCGCTTGGCGATGGTCTGACGCATGCGGCTCATCGGCACGCGCTTCTCGGGACGCTCGCCCTCGAAGGCCGGAGCGGCCTTCGGTGCAGCGGCCTTCGGTGCGGCAGCAGGCTTGGCAGCGGACTTGGCTGCGGTGCCTTCCTTGACGGCCTTGGCCACGTCTTCCTTCAGCACGCGACCGCCCTTGCCGGTACCGACCAGCTTGCTGACGTCCAGATCGTGCTCGGCAACCATCTTGCGAGCGGCCGGCGCGAGAATCTTGTCACCGACCTTCTCGTCCTGACCTTCGTCGGACTTGCTGTCGCTTTCCTCAGCGGCCGGAGCAGCGGCACCGGAAGCGCCAGCACTGAACAGTGCCAGCACGGCTTCGGTCTCGCAGGTCTCGCCTTCCTGAACCTTGATCTCGCTCAGGGCGCCATCTGCCGGAGCCACGACTTCCAGCACGACCTTGTCAGTCTCGATCTCGACGATCAGCTCATCACGCTCACAGGCGTCACCAACCTTCTTGTGCCAGGTGGCGACAGTGCCTTCCGCGACGGATTCCGGGAAGCTCGGCGCCTTGACTTCCAGCGTCTCGCCTTCGCCACCGGCGGCCGGCTTGCTCTCGGCCTTGGCGTCGTCCTTGCCTTCAGCGGGCGCCTGCTTCTTCTCGTCGGAAGATGCGGCGTCTGCGTCACCGATGGTACCCAGTACCTGCTCGGACTCGCAGGTCTCGCCTTCCTGGACCTTGATCTCGCCCAGGGTGCCGTTCTGCGGTGCCACCACTTCCAGCACCACCTTGTCAGTCTCGATCTCGACGATCAGCTCGTCGCGCTCGACGCTGTCACCGGGCTGCTTGTGCCAGGTCGCCACTGTGCCTTCGGCGACGGATTCCGGAAAAGACGGCGCTTTGATATCGATAGCCATTGGAGTTCCTTAACTCGATTCTCTCTCGGTGCCCTTGCGGGTCGCGGGCCTTTACTTGTTGAAGGCGTCGTCGACCAGCTGGCGCTGCTGTTCGTTATGAACGGACATGTAGCCCGCGGCAGGCGCCGCAGAGGCCGGGCGTCCGGCGAAGGCCAGGCTCATGCCGAGGCCCTGACGATGCTGATCAGCGACCTGACGCATGTGGTGCTGACTCTGATACCAGGCACCCTGGTTGAGCGGCTCTTCCTGGCACCACATCACCTGCTCGAGATTCTCGTAGTCGGCGATGGCGGCCTGGAGCTCTTCCTTCGGGAAGGGATAGAGCTGCTCGACACGGATGATGGCAACGTCTTCACGGCCCTGCTCGGCGCGATAGCCTGCCAGGTCGTAATAGACCTTGCCGGCACACAGCACGACGCGCTTGACCTTGGAAGCTTCAAGATTGCCCTTGTCGGCCAGCACCATCTCGAAGCGGCCATCGGCCAGCTCGTCGAGGGTGGAAGTCGCTTCCTTGTGACGCAGCAGTGACTTGGGCGACAACACGACCAGCGGCTTGCGCAGCGAGCGGATGACCTGACGACGCAGCAGATGATAGATCTGCGCCGGCGTGGTCGGCATGCACACCTGCATGTTGTGCTCGGCACACAGCTGGAGATAGCGCTCGAGGCGCGCGGAGCTGTGCTCCGGCCCCTGCCCTTCGTAACCGTGCGGCAGCAGCATGGTCAGACCGCACAGGCGGCCCCACTTGCTCTCGCCGGAGGAGATGAACTGGTCCATCACCACCTGGGCACCGTTGGCGAAGTCACCGAACTGGGCTTCCCACACCACCAATGCCGTCGGCATGGTCGTGGCGTAGCCGTATTCGAAGGCCAGCACCGCTTCCTCGGAGAGGTAGGAGTCATGGATGGTGAAGGTCGCCTGACCATCCTTGATGTGCTGCAGCGGCACGTAGGTATTGCCATCATTCTGGTTGTGCACCACCGCGTGACGGTGGGAGAAGGTACCACGACCCACGTCCTGGCCAGTGATGCGTACCGGATGGTCGGCATCCACCAGGGTGGCGTAGGCCAGCGTCTCGGCGAAGCCCCAGTTCAGCGGCATGCCGCCGGCGGCCATCTTGCGACGGTCTTCGTAGATCTTGTTGACCTGACGCTGGACCGAGACGCCGTCCGGCACTTCGCACATCTTGTTGGCGAGCGCCTGCAGCTGCTTCATGTCCATCGAGGTATCGGCATCGCCGGTCCACTCGTGGCCCAGGTACGGCGTCCAATCGACGAACAGACCGGTATTCGGCTGCTTCACGAGGGCATTGGCGACGTGATTGCCGGCATCGAGATCCGCGCGGTACTGATCCACCAGCTGCCGGGTCTCTTCCTCGCTGAGCACGCCTTCCTCGACCAGACGCTGCGCATACTTCTCGCGAGCGGTCTTCTGGGACTTGATCTTGGCGTACATCAGCGGCTGGGTGCCGGACGGCTCGTCCGCCTCGTTGTGACCGCGCTTGCGGTAGCACACGAGGTCGATCACCACGTCACGCTTGAACTGCTGGCGATAGTCGATGGCGACCTGGGCGGCGTGCAGCACGGCGTCCGGGTCGTCACCATTGACGTGGATGATCGGCGCCTGAACCATCTTGGCGATGTCGGTGCAGTATTCGGTGGAACGCGCGTCATCGGCACGCGAGGTGGTGAAGCCCACCTGGTTGTTGATGACGACGTGAACGGTACCACCCGTCTTGTAGGCACGGGTCTGCGACATCTGGAAGGTTTCCATCACCACGCCCTGACCGGCGAATGCCGCGTCACCGTGGATGGAAATCGGCAGTACGCTGTCACCCTCGGCGTCTTCACGACGATCCTGACGGGCACGCACCGAGCCCTCGACCACCGGAGAGACGATCTCCAGGTGCGACGGGTTGAACGCCAGTGCCAGGTGGACTTCGCCGCCCGGTGTCATGACATTCGAGCTGAAGCCCTGGTGGTACTTCACGTCACCGGAGCCCTTGGCGATCTGCTTCTTGCCGTCGAATTCCTCGATCAGCTCGGACGGGCTCTTGCCCAGCAGATTGACCAGCAGGTTGAGGCGGCCACGGTGAGCCATGCCGATCACGACTTCCTTGGTACCGTACTTGCCGCTGCGCTGGATCAGCTCATCCATCATCGGAATGAAGGATTCGCCGCCTTCCAGACCAAAGCGCTTGGTCCCCGGGTACTTGCTGGCGAGGTAGCTCTCGAGACCTTCGGCCGCGGTCAGACGTTCCAGCACGTGATGGCGGACATCGCGTGAGAAGTTCGGCTTGGAACGCACGGACTCGAAACGCTGCTGCAGCCAGCGCTTCTCTTCCGTATTGACGATGTGCATGAACTCGGCGCCGATGCTGCGGCAGTAGGTCTGCTCCAGCGCGGCGTGAATTTCCTTCAGCGGTGCAACGTCCTTGCCGAGGAACAGCGAGCCGGTCTGGAACTCGACGTCCATGTCAGCGGAGGACAGCTGGTGGAAGGAAAGCTCAAGATCAGGAATCGGTGCCGGCTTGCGCAGACCGAGGGGATCGATGTCCGCCTTCTGGTGGCCACGGAAGCGATAGGCGTTGATCAGCTGAAGAACACGAACCTGCTTCTTGTTCTCGCTGCTCTCGCCCGCCGAGACAGCCACCGAGCGGCGACTGTTGCGACCCATCTCGTAGAACTGCTCACGGATCGGGGTCAGCGGAACATCCTGGGAGGGGCTGCCGTCATGACGCGGCAGAGTATCAAAGTAGTTGCGCCACTCGTCGGGAACCTCGTTCGGGTCGACAAGATAACGCTCGTAGAGATCTTCTACGTAGTGGACATTCCCGCCGCTCATATGGGAAGTGCGCCACATCAACTCCATTGTGCCTTCTTGCATCTCTCGGTCACCCTGACTGATGGGGTGGGGTAGGCGCCGGACAAGCGCTGTCGGCGTCACTCGATTATGCCCTGTATGGCGAAACCATGGAGGCCTTCACCATCTGAGTCTTCTTTTATCGTCAAAAGCCGGTGCACAAGGCACCGGCTCCAGCAAGCTGTGCGCTGCGACAAGGTGTGACACCCTGCCGCAGCTGACGTGCAATCATAACAAGCTAGCGCTCGGCTTTTAAGTGGCGTTTGCCAGCAAAAGCTCACGAATCTTGCCGATGGCACGTGTCGGGTTCAGACCTTTCGGGCAAACCGCGACACAATTCATGATTCCGCGACAGCGGAATACGGAGAACGGGTCGTCCAGTTCGCTCAGACGCTCCTTGGTGGCCGTATCACGCGAGTCGGCCAGGAAGCGATAGGCCTGCAGCAGACCACTCGGACCGACGAACTTGTCCGGGTTCCACCAGAAGGACGGGCAGGCCGTCGAGCAGCAGGCACACAGGATGCATTCATAGAGACCGTCGAGCTTGTCGCGGTCTTCCGGCGACTGCAGACGCTCGATGGCCGGGGCCGGCGTGTCGTTGAGCAGGTACGGCTGGATGCGCTCGTACTGCTTGTAGAACAGGCTCATGTCGACGACCAGGTCACGCACGACCGGCAGGCCCGGCAACGGACGCAGCACCAGCTTGTTGTCCTTGACGACTTCGGACAGCGCGGTGACACAGGTCAGGCCGTTCTTGCCGTTCATGTTCATGCCGTCGGAACCACAGACACCTTCGCGGCAGCTGCGACGATAGGCCAGCGAGCTGTCCTGTTCCTTGAGCATTTCCATCACGTTCAACACCATCAGGTCACGGCCCTGGGTGTCGACCTGAAACTCCTGCATGTACGGCGCAGTATCGGTTTCAGGGTTGTAGCGGTATATGGATACCTGAAGCATGGTTTCCCCTCCGGGCAAACGGGTCAGGTGCGTGCGATGCCCTGCACGCACCTGGATCACGGCGAACTCAAACGAGCGTGAACTCGAGCGAGTGCGAACTGGTGCTTGTCAGACTCAGTAGGTACGAATCTTCGGCTCGAAACGCTCGACGGTCTTCGGCGCGAAGTTCACGTCACGCTTGCCGACACGCTTCTCGTTCGGGAAGAACAGAGAGTGCTTGAGCCAGTTCTCGTCATCACGATCCGGGAAGTCGTAACGGGAGTGGGCACCACGGCTTTCCTTGCGGGTCAGGGCCGCAATGGCGGTGGCTTCCGCCACTTCCATCAGGTTGTCCAGCTCAAGGGCTTCGATACGCGCGGTATTGAAGACCTGGGACTTGTCAGCCAGACCCGCCTTGGCGATACGCTCACGCAGCTCGGACAGCTGCTTGACGCCTTCTTCCATCTTGTCTTCCTGACGGAAGACGCCGAAGGAGTTCTGCATGATCTGCTGCAGTTCGCGCTTGAGTTCCGGCACGGACTCGCCGCTTTCGGACTCGTTCCAGCGATTCAGGCGCACCAGGGCAGAATCGATGTCGCTCTGGGTCGGCTCGAGGTACTCGATGCCTTCGTTGAGCGCGCTCTCGATGTACTTGCCCGCCGCACGGCCGAAGACGACCAGATCCAGCAGCGAGTTGCCGCCCAGACGGTTGGCACCGTGAACGGAGACGCAGGCCACTTCACCCACGGCATAGAGGCCGTTGACGATGCGGTCGGTGCCGTCTTCATTCTGCGCGATGGCCTGACCGTGCACGTTGGTGGCGATACCGCCCATCATGTAGTGACAGGTCGGCACGACCGGGATCGGCGCGTTGGTCGGATCGACGTGCGCGAAGGTCTTGGACAGCTCGGAGATACCCGGCAGGCGCTTGTTGAGCACTTCCTCACCGAGGTGATCCAGCTTCAGGAAGACGTGATCGCCATTCTCGCCACAACCACGACCTTCGAGGATCTCCATGACCATGGAGCGCGCGACGACGTCACGGCCCGCGAGGTCCTTGGCATTCGGCGCGTAACGCTCCATGAAGCGCTCGCCGTCCTTGTTGACCAGGTAGCCACCTTCACCACGGCAGCCTTCCGTGACCAGCACGCCCGCACCGTGGATACCGGTCGGGTGGAACTGCCACATTTCCATGTCCTGGACCGGCAGGCCGGCACGCAGTGCCATGCCGATACCGTCACCGGTGTTGATCAGGGCATTGGTGGTGGAGGCGTAGATACGGCCCGCACCACCGGTGGCCAGAACGGTGGCCTTGGACTTGACGACGACGGTCTCGCCAGTCTCGATGCACAGGGCAATCACGCCGACGATGTCGCCGTTGGCATTCTTGACCAGGTCGATGGCGTACCACTCGTCGAGGAAGACGGTGCCGTTTTTCAGGTTGGCCTGATACAGCGTGTGCAGCAGCGCGTGGCCGGTACGGTCAGCCGCGGCGCACGTACGTGCTGCCTGGCCACCCTTGCCGAAGTCCTTGGACTGGCCACCGAACGGACGCTGATAGATGCGGCCATTGTCGAAGCGAGAGAACGGCAGACCCATGTGCTCCAGCTCGAAGACCGCCTTCGGGCCTTCGGTACACATGTATTCAGCCGCGTCCTGGTCAGCGATGTAATCGCCGCCCTTGACGGTGTCATACATGTGCCAGCGCCAATCGTCGTTCGGATCAGCAGAGGCGATGGCACAGGTGATACCGCCCTGGGCAGAGACAGTGTGCGAGCGGGTCGGGAAGACCTTGGACAGCACGGCAGTCTTCTTGCCGGACTGGGACAGTTCGAGACCGGCACGCAGGCCAGCGCCGCCGCCGCCGATGATGATCGCGTCGAATGTCAGGCTACGCATGGTGGACATGTATCAGGCTCCCCACAGGACTTGAACGCCCCAGACCAAGAAGATGAACAACGCAAGGATGACGAAGACCTGGAAACCGAAGCGCAGCGCGGTCGGCTTCATGTAATCGGTCGCCACGGTCCACAGACCGATCCAGGCGTGTGCGGCAATCGCGATGAATGCCATCAGAGAGAAGATGCGCATTGCCGTGTTCTCGAACAGACCACTCCAGGTGGCGTAATCGAGGTTCGGGTGCAGCAGGAGATAGCCGACCATGAACACGGAATAGGCTGCCAGAACCACGGCAGACACACGCTGCAGCACCCAGTCAGACAGACCACTGCGACTGAAATTGGTGATGTTGTTTACCATACCCAGACTCCCGCCAGGACCACGAGAACGGCACTGATCACGACAGTGACCTGCGCCTTGCGATTCGCACTTTCAAGTTCGACACCAATATCCATGTCCATCAGCAGGTGCTTGATACCTGCCACGAAATGGAAACCGAGGGCAGACAGCAGACCCCAGGCCACGATCTTGGCAAGGAAATTGGTTGCCAGGGTGTCACGCACTGCCTCGAACCCTTCCGGGGAGGACAGCGAGGCATCGAGTGCCCACAACGCGAACACCAGGCCCACGAACAGAATCACGCCGGTAATACGGTGAGTGATTGAAGTAAGGGCAGGGAGAGGGAATTTGATCGTCGTCAGATCGAGATTTACGGGTCGTTTGCTATTCACGGCTCTTACACACTCTCTTGGCCCAACACGGACGCAAGCCCGCAGGGGCGGTGGTTTGAGGAAGGGTCTCGGGCGCAGGCCATCCACGGTACCGAGCCGAATTTCCCGCCAGTCGCGCGACGGAGGATTATAGGGGTTGGCCATTGGCATGACAAATGACACGACGTCGCATAGCCGCAACCACGAATTGCACAAAATGCGGCGATCAGGACGCAACCTGAAGGGCATGGAACGACAAACGTCGGGAAACTGACGCACAGCGCAGCATCGCACGTCTCTACGCCGAGTGGCGAATTGACAATCTTTGGCGGGCTTCTATAGTGGGCGGGATTGATGCAAGCCCGGCATGGCAAGCAAGTCAAAGAGTTACGCGAATAATGAGGAGGTCGGCATGACTGACAAGAAAGCGACACTGACGGTAGACGGTATCGACAAGACCATCGAATTTCCGGTCTATTCCGGCACGCTCGGCCAGGACGTCATCGATGTCCGCGGCCTGACCGCCGAAGGCATGTTCACCTACGACCCGGGCTTCGTCTCCACCGCCGCCTGCGAATCTTCCATCACCTTCATCGATGGCCAGAAAGGCGTCCTGCTGCATCGCGGCTACCCCATCGACCAGCTGGCCAAGAGCTCCAACTATATAGAGCTGTGCTACCTGCTGCTGTTCGGAGAGCTGCCGAACAAGGAAGAGTACGACAAGTTCGCGCAACTGATCGGCAACCACACCATGGTGCACGAGCAGATCGTCAACTTCTTCAAGGGCTTCCGTCGTGATGCCCACCCGATGGCGATCCTGTGTGGCGTCGTCGGTGGCCTGGCCGCCTTCTACCACGACAACCTGAACATCAACAACGAGAAGGAACGCTACGTCAGTGCGGTGCGCCTGATCGCCAAGATGCCGACCCTTGCGGCCATGTGCCACAAGTACAACATCGGCCAGCCGTTCATGTACCCGCGCAATGACCTCTCCTACGGCGAGAACTTCCTGTACATGATGTTCGGCAATCCGTGTGAGGAGTACAAGATCAACCCGGTGTTCGCCAAGGCGATGGACACCATCTTCATGCTCCACGCCGACCACGAGCAGAATGCCTCGACCTCCACCGTGCGTCTGGCAGGCTCCACCGGTGCCAATCCGTTCGCCTGCATCAGCGCCGGCATCGCGGCACTCTGGGGCCCGGCACACGGCGGCGCCAACGAGGCCGTGCTCAACATGCTCGATGAGATCGGTGAGGATTCCGAGGAGAACATCCAGCGCTTCATCGACAAGGCCAAGGACAAGGATGACCCGTTCAAGCTGATGGGCTTCGGTCACCGCGTCTATCGCAACTTCGATCCGCGCGCCAAGGTCATGAAGGAGACCTGTGACGAGGTGCTGGAGCAGCTGGGTATGGCCGACGATCCGCAACTCAAGATCGCCAAGCGTCTGGAGCAGATCGCACTGGAAGACGAGTACTTCATCGAGCGCAAGCTGTACCCGAATGTCGACTTCTACTCCGGCATCATCCTCAAGGCGATCGGCATCCCGACCAACATGTTCACGGTCATCTTCGCCATGTCACGCACCATCGGCTGGATCTCCCACTGGAACGAGATGATCGCCGGCGGCCATCGTATCGGCCGCCCGCGCCAGCTCTACACCGGCCACCCGCAGCGCGACTACCCGGCCAAGTAAGCCACGTCGCACCCCGGCAGCCGACCGAAACCGCCTCTCAGGAGGCGGTTTTTTCGTTTCTGACGCCCCTGCCCTGCTCGCCTGCCTCACGCCCCTGTCACCCCTCCTGCACAAGCCATCAGTCATATACAGTCCCTCGCCCCACGCCAGACGTGCTAGCGTAATGTCACGCGGTACCGACACCGCCGTCATGCCCAGCAAGTCCGCCTTTCGCTGATAGATGGCCAGGAGCCCTTCGCATGTCAGAGACACACGCAACGCCACGCATTGCCGCCTTCATCGGACTCGGCGTCATGGGTCACCCCATGGCCGGCCACCTGACACGCGCAGGATGGGAAGTGCGCGTCTACAACCGGACCCGCTCGCGCGCCGAACAGTGGTGCGAGGAGTACGGTGGCACCCATCACGCCACGCCGCGAGAAGCCGCGGAAGGCGCCGAGATCGTGCTGATGTGCGTCGGCAATGATGATGACGTGCGCAGCGTCACCTACGGCGCCGATGGCGTACTGGCCGGTCTGTCGGAGGGGGGACTGCTGGTGGATCACACCACGGCCAGCGCTGATCTGGCGCGAGAGCTGTCCGTGGCGGCGCGCGAGCATTCGGTCGGCTTCGTGGACGCCCCCGTGTCTGGCGGCCAGCAGGGGGCCATCAATGGCGCGCTGACCATCATGTGCGGCGGTGACCCGCAAGATTACGAGCGCGCAGCACCGGTACTGGCGCATTACGGGCGCATGGTGAAGCGTATCGGGGAGACCGGCGCCGGCCAGACCACCAAGATGGTCAACCAGATCTGCATCGCCGGACTGGTTCAGGCGCTCTCCGAGGGACTGCACTTCGCCGAGCAGGCGGGACTGGATCGCGAGGCGGTGATCGAGGTGATCTCCAAGGGCGCAGCGGGCTCGTGGCAGATGGAGAACCGGCACGCCACCATGATCCGCGATGAGTACGAGCACGGCTTCGCCGTCGACTGGATGCGCAAGGACCTCGACATCTGTCTGGCGGAGGCACGCCGCATCGAGGCAAGCCTGCCGGTGACGGCGCTGGTCGATCAGTTCTATGCCGACGTCCAGAGCATGGGGGGCGGCCGCTGGGACACCTCCTCGCTGCTCAAGCGCCTGGCCAGATGAGGCGAGCCCTCCCCTCTCGAAGCGGCCTCGCCCGCGTCATCGCGCAGCGAATCGGGCACTGAACGAATGACGTCCTGCTAGCCGTGCAAGCCGCCCGATGAAAAGCGCCGATTCCAGCGTCAGCGAGACGTTGGAATCGGCGCTTTCTTGATGCCGCATTGCAACAACCCTGTCACCGTCACGCTGCGCTGCCTTTTTCCACACTATCTGTGGATAACCTCGTTGATAACCCTTAGACAAGCGCTTCCAACCTGCATGACAGCGGGCTTACCAACAGATTGCACAATTTTTAACCAGCTTATAAGCCATTGATATAAAAGAAAATTTTGGCATGCAAGAGCAAGCGCAGACCGGATGGCCGCACTTCGAGGGGGAGTATGAGGAAAGTTCACGTCCTGGCCGCGCAGTGGACAACACAACAGCGATGTCAAGGGCGACTTGGGGATAACATGCGTTTCGGGCGACACACCGGCTGTGCATAAGCCGAAATCAGAGACAAAAAAAACACACCCCGCAAGGTGTGCTTTTTGTTGACTTCCCGAGGCCATCACAGGCGACTCGAGATGTCAGAAGAGTGGCGTCCCATAGGGGGTTCGAACCCCTGTTACCGCCGTGAAAGGGCGGTGTCCTGGACCACTAGACGAATGGGACGCAGTCGCTTGAGAAACTTGGTGGAGCCTAGCGGGATCGAACCGCTGACCTCAACACTGCCAGTGTTGCGCTCTCCCAGCTGAGCTAAGGCCCCGTCTCTCAAGAACGAGGCGTATATTACTGACCCGCCTCGTAGTCGTCAACTTCTTTTTCACACAATTCCGTCGCGCGGCGCATCAGGCCCACCAGGGCAGTCCGACAGCGCCTTGAGAAGGCTCAGCGCCCTGCTGCAGCGCATGCCCCCATGACACACGTTCGCCATGGGGGCCCTTCAGGCATCACTGACACCCTTACAGCTCGCGATATTCCTTCTCGAAGCGCTTGGCAGCCTTCTTGGAGACGCCGCCCAGCACTGCCACGGCATGACGCAGACGTGCACGGGTCATGTCGGAACCGAGAATGACCATCGCATCCATCACCGAGGTGGAGGTCGCCGAGCCAGTCACCGCCACGAACACCGGCGCCAGGAAGTCCTTCATCTTGAGTTCGAAGTGCTCGGACAGCAGCTTCACTTCCGCCAGCAGGTGCTCCTTGTCCCAGGTGCTCACGGCCTCGAGCTTCCAGGTCAGGAACTGCATCTGACGCACCAGGTCTTCGCCCTGAAGCTTGGCCTTGGCGAAGTCGTCCGGCGTGATGGCCGGCAGTCCGGAGAAGAAGTGCCCCGCCAGCGGAATCGCCTCGGACAGCGTCTCGATGCGCGGCTTCACTTCCGGCAGGATCTGCTTGACGTAGGACTCGTTGAAGGCCCACTGACGCAGCTCGCTCAGCAGCTCGTCCTCGGACAGGTCACGGATGTAGAGACCGTTCAGCCAGCTGAGCTTCTCGACATCGAACACCGGGCCGCCAAGGGAGACGCGCTGGATGTCGAAGTGCTCCTGCATCTCGCTCAGCGTGAACTTCTCGCGCTCGTCCGGCATGGACCAGCCGAGACGCCCGAGATAGTTGATCACGGCTGCCGGCAGATAGCCCATGCGGCGGTAATACAGGATGGACGTCGGGTTCTTGCGCTTGGACAGCTTGGTCTTGTCCGGGTTGCGCAGCAGCGGCATGTGGCAAAGCTCCGGCATCTGCCAGCCGAAGTATTCATACAGCAGCTGATGCTTGGGCGCCGAGTTGATCCACTCCTCACCGCGCATCACGTGGGTGATCTCCATCAGGTGATCATCCACCACGTTGGCCAGATGGTAGGTCGGCATGCCATCGGACTTGAGCAGGATCTGCGCATCGACCTGGGCCCAGTCGACCTCGATCTCGCCGCGCAGCATGTCCTTGACCACACAGGTACCGCTTTCCGGTACGTTCATGCGGATGACGAAGGGCGCACCCGCCGCTTCACGACGTGCCACTTCCTCGGCCGGCAGGGCGAGATCGGACGGCTTGAGCGCCATGTGCAGACCTTCAGCCTTGCGGGAGTCGCGCAGCTCATCCAGCTCCTCGCTGGTGCGGAAGCACTTGAAGGCGTGGCCGGCATCGATCAGTTGCTGGCAATGCGCGGCATAGATGTCGCCACGCTCGCTCTGGCGATACGGACCATGGGGGCCGCCGACATCCGGACCTTCCGACCATTCGATGCCCAGCCAGCGCAGCGAGTCGAGAATCATCTGCTCGGACTCACCGGTGGAGCGGGTCTGATCGGTATCCTCGATACGCAGAATGAACTCGCCACCGTGCTGACGAGCGAAGCACTGGTTGAACAGGGCGATATAGGCAGTGCCGACGTGGGGATCACCAGTCGGCGACGGTGCGATACGCGTACGAACGGTCATGTGGAGTCCAGTATTTCAGGGGGAGTGTCAAGAAGGGTGTCGAAAAGCGTCTCGAGATGACGGCCGGGCGCGAGGCGCGACAAGATCTCGAACCAGCCTGGCAAGTGGTGCCCGGCCAACACGCTTCAATTCGGCAGCCTGTACTGGGGGCATATTATACGCAAGGTGAAGATGTGCGACAGTGCGTCACCGTGTGCCAACGCCTCCACGGCGGTAAGCTGACGCCCGATGATCGTCCGCCGTGACGCCTGGCGCCCGCGCCTTCTCACCACCCCCTCTGCCACCACCGGCAGGAGCCAGCATGTCCCGAACCACCGCCTCGTCTGATGTTGCCTCCCCCCTTGACGCTGACGCCTCGTCGCCTGAGTTCGTGCCACGCCGCTGGCTGGAGACCCTGGCCCGAGCTGGCGGCCACTGGCCGAACATCGCCATCGGCTGCGCCCTGCTCTCGACCCTGGTGCTGCTGGCACAGGCGTGGAGCATCGCGCGCCTCGCCCAGGGCGTGGCGATCGAGCGCGAGTCGCTCATGACACTGTGGCCGGCCATCGCGGTACTCGCCGCCAGCCTCTCGCTGCGAGGCGCGCTTGGCGGGCTGCGCAGCTACGCTGGCACCCGTGCCAGTCAGCAGATCCGTCGCCGCCTGCGAGAGCGTCTATTGCAGCGCTTCGCCGAACTCGGCCCGCTGTGGGTGCATCGTCAGCACCGCGCCAGCCTCGCCAACCGTGTCTGGGACCAGGTCGAGTCGCTGCATGGCTATTACGCCGATTTTCGCCCCCAGACTCGCCTGGCCGGGCTCATCCCGTTGCTGCTGCTGGCGGTCGTCTTTCCGCTCAACTGGGCGGCGGGCCTGATTCTGGCGATCACCGCCCCGCTGGTGCCCATCTTCATGATTCTGGTCGGGATCGCGGCGCGCAAGCGCTCCCGCGAGCAATTCCAGGAGATGGACCGCATGGGGCGCCACTTCATGGACCTGCTCACCGGCCTGAAGACCCTCAAGCTGTTCGGCAGCGCCAGACGCGGCGCCCAGGTCGAGGCCGTCAGTCACGCCTTTCGCAAGCGCACCATGCGCGTGCTGCGCCTCGCCTTCCTGTCCTCCACGGTGCTGGAATTCTTTACCGCCGTGTCCATCGCGCTGCTGGCGGTCTATCTCGGCTTTCACTTCCTCGGTCATCTGCAGTTCGGCACCTGGGACGAGGCACCGCTGACGCTGCAGACCGCCCTGTTCATTCTGGTGCTGGCACCCGAATTCTATCAGCCGCTGCGCGAGCTGGGCGTGCATTATCACGCCAAGGCCGAGGCCGAAGCGGCCGCGCTCGACCTGGCGCCGATCGTCGGTGCCACCCCCTTCTCCCGTCAGCAGACGCCCGACGGCGTGAACACCGCGCCGCCTCACAGCGCGACCCGGCCCATCGCCCTCAGCGCCCTGAGACTGCAGGACGTGAGCGTGCGCCATGCCGGCCAGCTCCCGGACACGCCCCCCGCGCTGGGCCCGCTGTCACTGCAGATCGCCGCCGGTGAACGAATCGCCATCACCGGCTCTTCGGGGGCAGGCAAGTCGACATTGCTCAACCTGCTGCTGGGCTTCGTCGAGGTCGCCGACGGCATGCTGTCTCTGAATGGACATCCCTTGACCCAGGGTCTCCCGGCCGGCACGGCCACCTGGGTGGGCCAGGAAACGGTGGTCCTGTCCGGCACGCTGGCCGACAACCTGCGACTGGCGAAGCCTCAGGCCAGCGACGACGAACTCGAGGCCGCGCTGGCCAAGGCCGACCTGTCCACATGGCACGCCAGCCTGCCCCACGGACTCGCGACACCGCTTGGCGAGGGCGGTCAGCCACTGTCCGGTGGGCAGGCACGCCGCCTGTCGCTGGCGCGCGCCTTCCTGCATGATGCGCCGCTGGTGCTGCTGGACGAACCCACCGCCAGTCTGGATGCCGAGAGCGAGGCACGTGTGATCCGGGCACTGCAACGCCTCGGCGAAGGCCGCACCCTGCTGCTGCTCACACATCGTCCCGAACTGCTGCCACTCTGCCAGCGGCTGATCCGTCTCGAAGGCGGCCGCCTGGTGGAAGATCGGCACCTGCAGGCCACCAGCCCGCGAGGTGATGCATGACACCCCCTGACGTCCCCCCGACCGCCCGGCCACCATCGCTTGGCGAACTGAGTCCCTACCTGGCGTTGATGCGCGAGCACCGGGGCTGGCTGGGTGTCGGCACCCTGCTGGCGCTGATCACCCTGCTGGCAGCCACCGGGCTGCTGGCGCTGTCGGGATGGTTCCTCTCCGCCACCGCCGTGGCCGGCGTGAGCGTCGCGGCCACCCAGGCCTTCAACTTCTTCACTCCCGCGGCTGGCGTGCGCGGACTGGCACTGGCGCGCACCGCCGGACGCTATGGCGAGCGCGTCACCACCCACGAAGGCACGCTGCGCCTGCTGGCCAGCCTGCGTCGTCGTCTGTTCGACGCCATCGAACCCCTCTCCCCCGCCGCTCTGCAGCGTGCCGGGCAGGGCGAGCTGATGACGCGTCTGGGCGCGGATGTCGATGCCCTCGACAGCCTCTATGTGCGCGTGCTGATTCCGTCACTGGTGGCGGTGTGTGCCATCCTCGCCGCCGGTACGCTGATCGGTGTCTTCGCGCCGACATTGGCGCTGATCACCGTGCTGGGGCTGGCGCTGACCGGGGGTCTGGTGCCGTGGCTGGCCTGGCATCTTGGCAGCCGCGATGCCATGCGCCATCAGGCCTCCGCCAGTCACCTGCGTGCCCGTCTGCTGGAGCGACTGCAGGGCCTGGGCGAGCTGGTCATCTACGGACGCTGGCAGGCAGAGCTTGCCAGCCTGGCGGAGCAACAGGCCGAGCGTGATCGCATCGAGCGCTCCCAGGCGCGTCGTCAGGCGCTGGCCACCTGGCTGAGCCATACGCTGCTGGGGCTGACGCTGGCAGGGGTCGCCCTGCTCGGCGTCATGCAGATGGCGCCCCAGACGCAGACGGCTGTCGGTGACGTGACCGCCCATGCCGGCGAGCTGCTCGACGGCCGCCTGCTGGCGCTGTTTCTGCTGGCGATCCTCGGTGCCTTCGAAGCCCTCGCCCCCCTGCCGCTGGCCTGGCAGGGGCTGGGCCGCTGCCTGTCGGCGGCCGCGCGCCTCAACCAGGTACAGGCCGATACCCCGGCGCCACAGTTTCCGGAGGACTCCGCCGCCGCCACGCCTGTCGGGCATGAACTGGTGATCCATGACCTGAATGTCGCGCATGGCGACACTCAGGTGCTCGAGCAGCTGTCGCTGAGCCTGGCAGCGGGCGAGCATCTGGCCTTGCTTGGCCCCTCCGGCAGCGGCAAGAGCACCCTGCTGGAAGTGCTCAGCCGCTTCCATGCCCCGAATTCCGGCAGCATTCATCTGGGCGGTGTGGCGCTTGAGTCGCTCGACGAGGCCACACTGCGCGCAAGCTTCGCCGTCTGTCCGCAGGACACGCATCTGTTCTGCGCAAGCTACGCTGACAATCTGCGCCTGGCCGCGCCTGAGGCCAGTGATGAGACACTCATCCACATGCTGGAAAGCCTGGGGCTTGGCGAGTGGCTGGCCCGACAGCCGCAGGGGTTGGCCGGTTTCCCGGACGAGGGGGGCCGTTCGCTGTCCGGAGGCCAGCTGCGTCGCTTCGGCGTGGCACGGGCGCTGCTCTCGCCCGCCCCGATCGTGCTGCTCGACGAGCCCTGTGAAGGTCTGGATCGCGAGAGTGCCGAACGGGTGATCAGCGCGATTCTCACGGCCTGCCGGGGACGCAGCCTGATCATGATCACCCATCAGCCGCTGGGGCTTGAGCGCTTTGCGCGTCTGGCACTGCTGGAAGAAGGGAGACTCAAGGAAGATGCCACGCCGATCACACTGCAGGCCGACTCGCGGCTGGCACGCCTGATGGCGCGCACCACGAATCAAGCCTGACTTGAACGCTTTCGCGGGAGGGACGATGACGGAATCCACACTCAAGGATCAACCACTGGCCGCTGACACCTTTGCACGCCTCCCACAGGGCTTCACCGCTCTGGTGACGGGTGCCGGGGGTGGTATCGGACGCGCGATGCTCGAAGAGCTGCTCGCCCACGAACGCTGCGGCCGGGTGCTGGCGGTCAGCCGTGACGTCTCGCGTCTGCCGGCACATCCCGCACTTGCCTCACTGCAGGCTGACCTGACCACCGACGAGGGCATGGCGCGGCTGGCAGACTGGCTCCGCGAGCAACTGGATGACACGGGGCAGGAAGAGAACAAGGAGAAGGAGAACAAGGAGAAGGAGAAGCACGAGGAGAACGAGCCCAGGCCAGGCCAGCCACCGGCACTGACCCTCAACACCATGGGGCTGCTGCATGAGGAAGCCTTTGAGCAGCACGCGGCACTGTGGCCCGAGAAACGTCTCGAGGATCTCGACATGGCCGCGCTGACGCGCCTGCATCAGGTCAATGCCTTCGTCCCGGCCCTGTTGCTGGGGATGCTCGCGCCACGCCTGCGCCGGCGCACGCCGCTGATCTTCGCCTCGCTCTCGGCGCGGGTCGGCTCGATCAGCGACAACCGCAGTGGCGGCTGGTATGCCTACCGTGCCAGCAAGGCCAGTCACAACATGCTGCTGAAGACCGCCGCCATCGAGATCGCGCGCCGCAATCCCGAGGCTGTGCTGGTCGCGCTGCATCCGGGCACCACCGATACCGGGCTTTCGGCCCCCTTTCAGGCGCGGGTCCCCGAGCACAAGCTGTTCACGCCAGGCTACGTGGCGCGTCGCCTGCTGCGGGTGGCGGGTGAGCTGTCGCCAGAGGACAGCGGCGGCTTCCGTGACTGGGCCGGCGAGCCGATCGACTGGTGACGGAAGCTGCGGGGGCGATCAGAGCTGCAGATGCTCCTGGAACCACTCCGTGATGAAGTCGAGATAGGCACGCGTCTTGTCGGGCAGGTACTTGCGTGAGCGGAACAGCACCACCATCGAGCCATGCTCGTTCCAGTAGGGCTGCAACAATGGCACCAGTTCACCGCTTTCCACTGCTGCGCGGGCCGAGAAGGTCGGCAGATAGGCGAGACCGAAACCGGCCTTGGCCGCCTCCACCACGCCGAGCAGATTGTTGATCACCAGCCGCGACTCCGGCTCCACATCGAAGGGCTGCCCGTTGAGCGTGAAGCGCCAGTGGGCACCCAGATCGTAATTGCCGTAGAAGATGGTATCGAAGGCGCGGATGTCCTGCGGCTGCACCGGCGGGGCATTGACGCGCGCCAGATAATCCGGTGCCGCATACAGGCCATAGACCACCTTGCACAGAGGCCGCGAGACCATCGAGGAATCCGGCAACGGTCCCATGCGAATCGCCAGATCCACCGACTCATCGATGGGCTCGAAGCGCTGATCCTCCAGCAGGATCTCGACGCTGACGTCCGGATAACGGCGCATGAAGGCGGTGGTCGGGGCGGCCAGATACATGAAGCCGAACGACACCTGCGCCGAGACCTTGAGCTGGCCCATCGGCTGGGAGGTGACGGACTGCACCCGCGCCTCGGCGGATTCCAGCTCCTCGCGGATGCGCAGCCCGTGCTCGTAATAGATGCGCCCCGCCTCGGTGAGGTGCAGCTTGCGGGTCGAGCGATTGATCAGACTCACCCCCAGCTGCTCCTCCAGTGCCGCCACGCGCTTGGACGCCAGCGACTTGGAAATTCCCAGGCGTCTCGCGGCGGCCGTGAAGCTCGCCGCTCGTACCACCTCGACGAAGACCCGCAGGGCATCAAGCGTCGCCATTCCATACTCCAGAGTTGATTCAGCTCCAGACGCCCATTGACGAGCGTCCTGCGTGACCACGCGAACATGTTTCCATATTGGAAACCCTAGTTTTCGATTGTACGCGCTTATTCTCCAAAGCGCGTCGCCCTATACTGGGCACCTCGAACATGCGGGAGCAGACGCGTCGCGGCATCGACCGTCTGCTTCCGGACTAGACCGTGAAGCGTCTGGCCTGCGTGGCGCAGTCAGGCGATTCAGGTTCGCGCTCAGGTAGTTGCACTGCTCATCCCACCGGGTCCCGGTGACTGGTCTGCATGGCGACACCCGCACGCGCGGTTTCGCCGTCGGCCCATCCCGGGCCTCGGTGGCGATCTTCAGTGTAGTAATGCAAGCTATTTGCGCGCCTGGCCGTCTCACGACGCCAGGCGCTTTTTTTTGCCTTTGATCAGTGACTTACAACCACTTCTTCCACTTGAAGAACAGGTAGGTCGAGAGAGCCGATGCCCCCATCAGGCACAGCGCGAAGGGATAGCCCCAGTCCTTGTCCAGCTCCGGCATCCAGTGGAAGTTCATGCCGTAGATGCTGGCGATCAGGGTCGGTGGCATGAACACCACTGCCGCGACCGAGAAGATCTTGATGATGCGGCTCTGGTCGAGGTTGGTGAAACCGATCGAGGCATCCAGCAGGAAGTTGACCTTCTCGAAGATGAAGGTGGTGTGCGGATTGAGCGAATCCACATCGCGCAGCATGTCGCGAATTTCCTGACGCCGAGCCTTGTGATGCGGCTCGGCGGGCAGATGGCGCGTCAGCTGACGCAACAGCCGCTGACTGTCCAGCAGGGCCTGGCGCACCTTGTCGTTGTAGCGCTCCTGCAGCAGGATGCCATGCAGGGTGTCCTCCAGCGATTCAGGGTGCACCGCCTGCTTGCCCAGTACCTCCAGCGCGCGATAGATGTCCTCGATCTCATCGGCCAGGTAATCGACCTTCATCGCCAGCAATGCCAGCAGCACGTCCCAGCCATCCTGGGGACTCAGGCGCTGGCGACGCAGATGATTGCGGAACAGCCGCAACAGCCCGATCTCCTCGTGACGCATGCTGATCAGCTGCCGCCCATGCAGATGGAAGGCGACGTTGGCGGTCTGCGGTTCGCGCCCCCTGCGATGGGGAAACAGCGAGACGACATGGATGCCATCGCCGGCCAGATAGAATCGCGAGGACGACTCGATCTCCTCGAGCTCCTCGATCTGCGGCAGCTCCACGCTGAACTGCTCGCTCACCCAGCGCTGCTCGGCCTCATCGGGCTGGCAGAGGTCGATCCACAGCACATCGCCACGCACCAGTACCGGAGGTGCCAGCTCATCACTGGCCAGCCGCTCGGCATGCAGGGCGCTGGCCTGCTCATGGCTGTCGGCGAGCTGCGGCGCCTCGCCGTCGGACATGTCGGGCAGCACGATCTGCTCGCCACGCAGGCGCCCGTCTTCATGAAGGCGGTAGAGGGTAATCATACACGGTCCCGTGTGAATGACCTGAAGGAAGGGCCATTCTAGACGAGATACCGGGAGTGCGGGGCCTGACAGAGGCAGGAGAAAGGCACGACAGACGCTGACAGCCGTGACACCGCCAAGAAAAAGGGCGACTCGAAGAGTCGCCCGAAGACCGTGACTAGCTTGATGAGGAGAAACCTGAACAGGGGCCTGACTCCGCTGCTCTGGCCATCGCGTTCCATGGCGGGAAGCGATGACCCAAGATTATGCCCTGACAGATCGTCCGTCAATACCAATGAGAATTATTTTCATTAACCATTGAGACAGCGTTTATCTCACCATCACGGCTGGCCTCCATCGATGAGCTGACGTATCATGCCGCCAGAATATCAAGGTCGTGACTGGCCTGATGAGACGCCCGCCTCGGACCTGACATCCACACTCTGGCGGGCACGAAGCACCGCTCGACTCGCAAGCCTTCCTCCCTGTCATTGGCAGAGGGAAAGCGAATGACTCGAGAAGCGCTTCCGGACGCCTCCCTCGTGCAAGCGAAGGAGGCGTCTTTTTTTGCGCATGAAAAAAGCGGCTCACCCGTGAGGGGAGCCGCTGGCAAGGACCGTAAAACGTCTGATGAGAAGCCTCCCGGAAAGGGGCCTGACTCCACTGACCGGGGCACCGCTGCCCATGGCGGGGAAGCGATGGCCCCAGATTAGGTCGCGAGCACGCGTCCGTCAACACTAATGAGAAATATTTTCATTAAGATTGAGTGACGGCGCGCTTCACCCCTCTCGCAGGTCATGCATCATCCGTTCTGCGGCTTCAGCCTTGCTTGTGCCATTCAAACTTCTTGAACGGCTCGTCGATCGGCGTCTCGGCCAGGTGATTGGTGTAGTTGCTCATCACCTTCTGGGACAGGCCAAGAACCACTTCCAGCACGTTGCGCTTGGTGTAGCCGGCATCGAGGAAGGTCTGCACGGTAGCGTCATCGACGAAACCACGCTCACGCACCACGGCCAGCGTGAAGGTGCGCAGGGCTTCCAGGCGCTCGGTCGGCAGCGGCGTCTCGTTGCGCAGCGCCTCGGTGATGGCGTCATCCACCTTCATCGCCTTGGCGATACCGGTGTGTGCCGGCACGCAATAGTGACAGTTGTGCTCGACATTGATGGTCTGCCACACCACGGTGGTCTCTTCATCATTGAAGCTGCTGTCGAGGAACAGCTGGTGCAGTACCTGATAGCCTTCCAGCAGGCCCGGCGCCTCGGCCATCACGGCGTGCAGACCCGGCACCATGCCGAAGGCCTTGACGGACTTGTCGAGCAGCGGCTTGCTGTCCTGCGGGGCGGTATCGGCAGTGTGCAGCGTGAAATCGGTCATGATGACTCCTTCAATATGATGGACGAGATGAGCGCAATGGCAGGGCTGGGGAGGCGTCGTGAACGTCGTCGCTACCCATGATGATGAGCAATTGCTCAAAAAAAGACCTGCTCATGCGCTTCACTACGTTGTCGTGGGACACACTAGCTGGATTTGAGCGGTCATTCAAGTTAAAATTGAGTACTCACTCAATACCTTGCTCCTCGGGATCAGCCTCCCCTCCACACTGTGTGGAGTCAGGCGTCACTCGCGGGCCCCATCGTCAGGACAGCCATGCCACGCGCGACCTTGCACAACCGCCAGGACTCCCTCGACCGGGCGCTGAATCTCTTCTGGCAGAAGGGCTTTCATGCCACTTCGCTGAAGGACATCGAGCGCGCGCTCGACATGCGTCCCGGCAGCATCTACGCCACCTTCGGCAGCAAGGATGGCCTCTTCCAGGAAGCGCTGGAGTGCTACTCCGCGCGCAGCCTGCGCGAGATGGAAAGCCTGATGGCCAGTCACGACTCACCCTTGACCGCCCTCGCCACCTATATTCGCAAGCTCGGCGGACTACGTGACTGCGAAGTGCCGTCCCGCGCCTGCATGCTGGCCAAGAGCCTGCTGGAACTCGGCGAGCGTGAACAGGCCGCCCGCGACAAGGTCGAGACGCTGCTCGCCAACATGGAAGCCCGCTTCCGCCAGGCCTTCGCGGACGCCCGCGACGCCGGTGAACTCGTCGACCCCGAGCGCCCCGCTCACCAGCCGGAACGCCTCGGTCGCCGCCTGCAGGCCGAAGTCATGGGCCTGCGCGCCTACGCCCAGCGTGAAGGCGAAAGCGACGCCGTCCGCCAGCTCGCCGAAGACATCGCCCAGGATATCGAGGCGCTAAGAGTGCATTAACGAATAAGGGCGATGCATAAATCGCCCTTATTAAAACAGACAGTACTACTTATCGTCACAAAGCGCGCATCTCTCCAAACCCTCTAACATGATATACAACTTATCTCTGCTACTCTTCTTTAACTCTCCGATAACCAACACATGCATCCCTTCAGGACTATTTGAATCAGCAAGCCTGAACTTATCTTTAAATCTTGGATACATCTCACCCACTACTAGAATACTTAGTTTGTCTTTTTTTCCAGTATTCAGCCATAAATTACCTTCTACACCATCCCCAGTATCATATATCAGCCCCCAAAACCCTCGCTTTTTATTTATAAAGCTATCATCAACCATACTGAAATTTACAAAAAAGTCTTTAATTGGCATTGTGATTTCTTGAGAAACTTCAACAACGGTTTCAGACCGCCTAAAATCATCCGAGGCAATAAGGTTCCTTAAAACAGTACTGAGCCTTCTTCGGGAGTCTGCCGTTCTTCCGGCATTTTCACTTATGTACCTCATCCCTCTAGGATTAGTACTTCCTTCGGGGCCACCAGGAGAAACATTTGAACCTTCATGTGCTCCATACTGAAGATCAAGAATTATGCGATTACCTGGATTAGTTAAAATGCTCCTATCTTCAAGCTCTCCCTTTATCTCCTCAGCCTCAGGAGTAGCAAATTTACAATCTTTCGCATGAGGCCTTGCCCCAAAACAAGCTCCCTGACCACTAGTCGCGGCACGCTTAAAGTAAGCTTGATTACCACAACCTGTGCATACGAGAGCTCGCCTCTTTTCCGATAACTCTCCTTCTGGTAGCTCCGAGAAGCTAGCAATGTAATAGTTTATATCATCTAAGATACATTTCGCCACGTCCATGTCACTTATCTCCAGTCGAAAATATTCTAGAAGCTTACCTAACTAAAGTTGCTACTCCCCCCCCAGCACAATTATTACCAATAAAACAAAACCACTTACAAGCTTACACTAAAACAAAATAATCGAATAAAACGACTATAGACCACGATATACATTCTTTCCTGCATTCATGGGATCAAAATGGTAAAATGCCCGCGAAAATCGCTCCCACACCAGCCGATATGACTGCCATGCCGATGACACCGATTGACCGCACCTTTTCCGTTGCGCCGATGATGGAATGGACGACCCGTGACTACCGCGCCTTCGCGCGCGTGTTGAGCCGTCGTACGCTGCTGTACACGGAGATGGTGACCACCGGGGCATTGCTGTTCAATCCGGACCGCGAGCGTTTCCTCGGTCACGACGAGACGGAGCACCCGCTGGCGTTGCAGCTGGGTGGCAGTGACCCGCAGGCGCTGGCCGAGTGTGCGGCGATCGCCGAGAGCTGGGGCTATGACGAGGTGAACCTGAATGTCGGCTGCCCGAGCGATCGCGTGCAGAACAACATGATCGGTGCCTGTCTGATGGGCCATCCGGAGCTGGTGGCCAAATGCGTGGCGGCGATGCAGGCGCAGGTGAAGATTCCGGTGACGGTGAAGTGCCGTATCGGGATCGATGATCAGGATGAGGACGCCGATCTCGAGCGCTTCATCAGCACCGTGGCCGACGCCGGCTGCGACACCTTCAGCGTGCATGCACGCAAGGCGTGGCTGCAGGGCCTGTCACCGAAGGAGAACCGCGATGTGCCGCCGCTGAACTACGGCCGCGTGCACCGCCTCAAGCAGGCGCACCCGTCCTTGCATATCGGCATCAACGGCGGTCTCAAGCAGATGGATGAGCTGCACGCGCAGCTGGAGCATGTCGACAGCGTGATGGTCGGCCGTGAGGCGTACCACAACCCCTGGTTGCTGGCGACGGTGGACAGCGAGCTGTACGGCGAGGCCGAGAATCCGCACACCAGCCGCCACGATGCGCTGCGTGCCTTCCGCCCCTACATCGAGAAGCGTCTCGCCGAGGGCGTGCGCCTCAATCACATCAGCCGCCATCTACTGGGGCTGTTCCAGGGCCAGCCGGGCGGACGCCAGTTCCGCCGCCATGTCTCCGAGAACGCCCACAAGCCGGGCGCGGGCATCGAGGTGATCGATGACGCCATGGCGCGCGTGCCGGAGCACCAGCCCGAGACTCAGGCCGAACAGGCCTGATCCGGCAGCCTCTGCCCCTTTCCTCAGGAACGCAGCATTTCCAGAAGACCGTTCACTGACACCCGGCCCATGTGCCGGGTGTCGTCGTTCTGGCATTCCCATGTTCTCAACATCCCCAACGATCCGTCGATCCGTCGATCCGTCGAGCCAGCGACCGGCAGCCCCTATCGCGAAAGGCGCGATGACAGAACATTCACAGATGCCGAAACACGCAACCCTGCGTCGCTGTATAAGCTGATAACTCCTTTAATACCAATGACATGCATGACTTTCGTTTGATTGTCTGACAAGGGCGTCTCGCGCAGAATGACTGACCATGCGGACAACAACAGGTCACGTCATCGTCACGTCGTGCTGACGTGTTGACGGCCATACAACGGCTCCGTCACCGGCTTCCCCCACAGACCTGTGGACCGGTCCATGCAGTCCCCCATCACGGACTGCGCTGCTCATGCTGACACATCCTTCGAGGTTCCATGTCCACATCCTCCCCCTCCGGAGCCAACAGCCGTGAGCTGTTCGGGCACCCGGCCGGACTCTATCTGCTGTTCTCCACGGAACTGTGGGAACGCTTCTCCTACTACGCCATGCGCGCCCTGCTGGTGCTCTATCTCACCGATGCCGTCACCAGCGGCGGGCTGGGCTGGAATCAGGGCGATGCCCTGCAGCTGTATGGCATCTTCACGGGGCTGGTATACATCACGCCGATGTTCGGCGGCGCGCTGGCCGACAACTGGCTGGGCGCACGCCGCGCGATTCTGATCGGGGGTCTGATCATGGCGGCCGGCCAGTTCGTGCTGGCCGTGCCACCGGACATGAGTGGTCTGGATGCCGAGATGCTGCTGTATGTCGGTCTCGGCCTGCTGATCGTCGGCAACGGCCTGTTCAAGCCCAACATCTCGACGATGGTCGGCGATCTCTATCCACAGGGCGATCACCGTCGTGATGGCGCCTTCACCATCTTCTACATGGGCATCAACCTCGGTGCGCTGCTGTCAGGTATCGTCGCGGGCTCCATGGCCGAAGGCTATGGCTGGAACGCCGGCTTCCTGGTGGCGGGTATCGGCATGCTGCTGGCGGTCGCCATCCAGCTGATCTTCGCGCCACGCCATCTGGGCGAGCTCGGCGTGGAGCCCAGCGCCAGACGCGAGGCTCGCCTGAGCAAGAGGAGCACCACCAGGACACCGCTGAGCCGCGAGGAGCGCGATCGCATCAAGGTAATCCTGGTGCTGGGTCTGTTCACCATCCTGTTCTGGGCCGGTTTCGAGCAGGGCGGCGGCCTGATGGCACTGTACGCGCAGGACTACACCGACCGCATGCTGATGGGCTTTGAAGTCCCGGCGGCCTGGTTCCAGTCGCTCAACCCGCTGTTCATCATCCTGCTCTCGCCACTGCTGGCGGGACTGTGGACACGCATGAATGACCGCGAGCCCAGCTCGCCGGTCAAGTTCGCCTTCGGCCTGATCGCCCTCGGCATCGGCTTCGTATGCATGATCGGCGCGGTGCTGGAGCAGAAAGCCGCGGGCAGCGCCTCGATGATGTGGCTGGTCGGTGCCTTCTTCTTCCACACCTTGGGCGAGCTGTGCTTGTCGCCGGTGGGCCTGTCGATGGTCACCAAGCTGTCGCCGGTTCGCATGGGCGCGCTGATGATGGGCGCCTGGTTCGCCTTCGTGGCACTGGCCAACTACCTGGCCGGGATGATCGGCTCGCTGGTCGGCGAAGCCGGCGCCATGAGCGTGTTCGGTGGCATCGCCATCACGGGCGTGCTCGGCGGCCTGCTGTTGCTGGTGTTCGCCGGCAAGCTGGTCGACTGGATGCACGGCGCGGAATCGCGTCATGACGGCCCGCTCGAGACCCAGACCAGCCACGGCTGATCTCGCAGTCGTCGTCATCTTCACTACCGACGACGACACGACAGGCTGCTGCAACAACGCAAACGCCCCGCTCATTGAGCGGGGCGTTTGCGTTGTCACTACCAGCAACAGGGCCATAAAGTGGCCTGAAGTGAAACAAACCGCCTAGATGGAGTCCGGCACGAACAGCTGCTGGAAGTTGTCGACGGCGCTCTCGGCATCATCGATCGCATGGAAGCGCGCCACGTGATAGAGCGCCTCGCCCTCGTTGGCCAGCGGCAGATTGGCCATGCCGATGATGATGCCATCCGCGGGCGACAGCACCTCGCTTTCGCTGTTGCCGAAGGGGTCGGCGACGATGCCCAGCACCTGATGCTTCTCGACGCGGTCTCCCAAGCCCACGCGGCTCTGGACAATGCCATCGATGGAGGCGCGCGCCCAGCTGGAGCCGTTGGACATCTCCACCGCGCGGGAGCTGGGCTTGCGGTCGCGGTCCTTGGCCAGCATGCCGATGGAGCGCATCACGCGCTTCACGCCGCTGACCCCCGGACGAATCGCCCACTCATCGAAGCGCAGCGCCTCGCCGGCCTCATAGGTGATGACCGGCACGCCACGGCCACTGGCATAGGCACGCAGGCTGCCTTCACGCAGCTCGGCGTTCAGCAGTACCGGTGCACCGAAGGCATCCGCCATCTGGCGCGTGGCGTCGCTGCCGCTCATGGTGGCGCGAATCTGCGGCAGGTTGGTGCGGTGGATCGCGCCGGTGTGCAGGTCGATGATGTGGGTGGCCTGATCGGCGATCTGCTCACGGAACAGCGCCGCCACCCGCGAGCCCAGCGAACCGCTCTCGCTGCCCGGGAAGCAGCGGTTGAGGTCACGGCGGTCCGGCAGGTAGCGCGTGTGCTGCACGAAGCCGAAGACGTTGACGATGGGCACCGCGATCAAGGTGCCGCGCAGCCGCGCGAGGCTGGAACTCTTGAGCAGACGCCGCACGATCTCGACGCCATTGATCTCATCGCCATGAATCGCCCCACACACCAGCAATACGGGCCCGGGCTGTCGTCCATGCACGACCTCGACAGGAATGTGCAACGGTGCGTGGGTGTAGAGCTTGGCCACCGGCACATCGACCTGAGCCCGTGTGCCCGGCGCGATGCGGGTACCGCTGATTTCAAATGGAGCGCGTGACATCGCCACCTCAGAGATTGTTCGACCAACGAGCGACAGGCGTCGTGACAGCTCCTGCCAGATCAGGCTGCTCGCCCAGTGTCTCGAAAGAAAACACTGTGCGACATGCGCCTTTTAGCGCATTGGTGCGTCAAGGGAAAGACTTCATTGCAGCGTGTCGGGATGAAGACCGGACGGAATTGTTCAACAATGGCATGACGCCGACGGCGTGACGACACCTGACCACGACATGGCGAGCACGATATGACGGGAGCGACATGGCGAGAATGACACGCCCCGGCCCCGGCCTCGTCCTGACTGCCACTGACAAGAGCTGCCCGTGACCGATCTTCTCGACTCTCTGCTGACCCTGCCCGATTACTCCGCCCTGGCCTGGAGCGTGATCGTCTTCTCGACCTACCTGACCGGCATCTCCAAGGGCGGCTTCGCCGGCGGGTTCGGCTCGCTTTCCGTGCCGCTGATGGCGCTGGCCATCGGTCCGCTGGAAGCGGCCGGCATCCTGCTGCCGCTGTTGATCGTGATGGACTTTCTCAGCGCTCGCGCCTGGTGGGGCAAGCAGCTGTGGTCGGAGGTGCGCATCATCCTGCCCAGCGCCGCCATCGGCATCGCGGTGGGCGTGGTGCTGTTCGATGAGCTGAACGAGAACATGATTCGTGGCTTGCTGGGCGTCATCTCGCTGCTGTTCGCCGCCTACATGCTGTTCAAGCCCACCGCGAGGAATCCGCTGCCGCGCTGGCTGGCCATTCCTGCCGGTGCCACGGCCGGCTTCACCAGTTTCTTCGCCCACGCCGGTGCCCCGCCCTACAACCTGTACATGATTCCGCGTCAGCATCCCAAGGAGACCTTCATCGCCACCACGGTGATCATCTTCGCAGGCATGAATCTGATGAAGCTGGGCCCCTACGTGGCGCTGGGCGAGGTCAACCTCACCAGTCTGTCCACCTCGCTGCTACTGGTGCCGGTGGCCTGGGCAGGTGTCAGGAGCGGCCTGTGGCTGCAATCCCGCGTCAACGAGAGGCTGTTCTTCCGCCTGATCATCCTCGCGATGGCACTGGTCGGCGTACAGCTGATCTACAAGGCCTGGGGCTGATCTCCGCGCGCCATCACGCCTGGCGACCTCTATCGCCAGCCAGCATGACCTTCTGGTCCACGCTTTCAGACAGACATTCGAGAATGATCGGGGCAACGCCATGACACCGCAGGTCCACTACTACCACGCACACCTCTACTACACCGATGAGCAGAGTCTGGCCGCCGCTCGCGAGCTGGCGGCCCAGGCCGAGCAGCACTTTCCGCTGCGCGTCGGTCGCTTCCATGAGCAGCCGGTAGGCCCGCACCCGCTGTGGAGCTGTCAGCTGTCCTTCGCTCCCGAAGACTTCGGGCGCATCATCCCGTGGCTGGCGCTCAATCGCGGCACGCTGGACATCTTCGTGCACGCCGGCACCGGTGATGATCTCTTTGATCACACCCAAGGCGTGATGTGGCTGGGCAGCTCCCACCTGCTGAATCTGCAAGTCTTCGGCGATGAGTGAGGCCCGGACGTCGCCCGACACGCTATCATCGCCTTGCCGCCTTCGCCTTACCCACTGACTCAAGGATGACCCCATGACTCGACTGCGCCGCCTATCCCCTCGTGCCGCCCTGCTGGGCGTGATCGCCTCTGGCCTGCTGCTGGCCGGCTGTGACGACAATGAGGTCGGGGATGTCTCGCTGGGCCTGTTCACCACCAAGGACATCAAGATCGAGAGCCTGATCGACCCCAAGGTGCCGGGCGTGACCTGTCACCTGAGCAACATCGAGGCGAATCTCGATTTCTCCGACCCCTCCGACATGAGCATCGCCTGCCGCCAGACCGGCCCGATCACCCCGGCGATGCTCGCCGACATCGACACCTCCAAGAGTGGCGAGGAGGTCTATCGCAAGTCCAAGAGCGTGCTGCTCAAGAGCCTCAAGATCCGGCGTATTCTGGACCGTGACTCCCAAAGCCTGCTCTACATCGCCTACAGCACCAAGGAAACCAGCGGCAGCTTCAAGCATGCGCTGAGCAGCGTGCCGCTGTGGGGCAGCGAGGCCTGGCAGGCACCGGCAGCGCAGTGAGCCGCCCGGGCGCCTGAATCAAGCCCCGATTGATCAAGCGCTGATTCATCAAGCACTGACTCATCAAGCGAAAGCTTCATCATCATCCCTTGAAGTTGTGGGGTGTCGCTCCAAGGTCTTGTTCAACGGCTAGCCAGCCGGATTTTCATTCGCATGAGGCAAAGGAGTGACACACGATGTCGAGCCCGGAGCACAAGCAGAAGATCTGGAAGCTGATCAAGGATGTGAAGGTCGGCATGTTGGTGACGCAGGGTGACGGCATGCCACATGCCCGCCCGATGCATCTGGTGCAGGATGACTACGACGGCACCCTGTGGTTCTTCACGCGAGCCAGTGCCGAGAAGGTGTTTGAAGCAAAGAAGGACAGCGAGGTCTGCCTGAGCTTTTCCGATCAGGATGATGGCGTCTATGTGTCGCTGAGCGGTCATGCCAATCTGCACCGCGATCAGGGCCTGATCGACAAGTTCTGGAATCCGTTCGTGGCCGCCTGGTTCCCGGAAGGCAAGGATGACCCCGATGTCACTCTGCTGGAGGTCAAGGTGCAATCCGGTGAACACTGGAAGGCCAAGGAGAGCAAGGCGTATCAACTCTATGAGATTGCGCGCGCCAACCTCGACAAGGACCACACCCCGGACATGGGTGAGAACGAGAAATTCGGCACGGTATGAGCAGAAGCCCGAGCTCGTCATGGAGAGCTCCTTGAAGTGCCCGCGTAAGAGTTGACGCACACGGCCATGCCAGACACGACAACGCCAGCCCCGGGGCTGGCGTTGTCGTGTCTGGTCTCCTGCCGCCTGCCGAATCCTGCCGAATCCTGCCGAATCCTGCCGAATCCTGCCGAATCCTGCCGAATCCTGCAGACCTGTCGTCGGTGGAGAGAGTTCAAGTTCAGGACACTGAACGCCTCAAGACTTCATGTCGAGCACGATGCGCCCCTCGATCTTGCCGTCGATCATGCGCCCGAAGATGTCATTGATATCCTCGAGCCTGCCGGTCTGAACGGTGGCCGCGACCTTGCCTTCCGCGGCGAAGTCCAGCGCCTCCTGCAGGTCCTGACGCGTGCCGACGATGGAGCCACGCACCGTGATGCCGTTGAGCACCGTGGAGAAGATCGGCAGCGGGAAGTCACCCGGCGGCAGGCCGTTGAGCACCAGGGTACCGCCACGGCGCAGCATGTTCTGAGCCTGATCGAAGGCCTTGGGCGACACCGCCGTCACCAGTGCGCCGTGTGCGCCGCCGATCTCGCGCTTGATGACGGCTGCCGGGTCTTCCTTCATGGCATTCACGGTCACGGTGGCCCCCAGACGGCGGGCCAGCTCCAGCTTGGCATCATCCACGTCCACCGCCGCCACGTTCAGGCCCATGGCGCGGGCGTACTGCACCGCCATGTGACCCAACCCGCCGATCCCCGAGATCACCACCCACTGACCGGGGCGAGTGTCGGTCATCTTGAGCCCCTTGTAGACCGTGACCCCGGCGCACAGCACCGGCGCGATCTCCACGAAGCCCACGCTGTCCGGCAGACGCCCCACGTAGCCGGCATCCGCCAGCGTGTACTGGGCAAAGCCGCCATTCACCGAATAGCCGGTGTTCTGCTGGCTCTCGCACAGCGTCTCCCAACCGCCCAGGCAGTGCTCGCAATGGCCACAGGCCGAGTAGAGCCAGGGCACCCCGACCCGGTCGCCTTCCTTGACGTGGGTCACACCCTCGCCCACCGCCGCGATGGTCCCCACTCCCTCATGTCCCGGGATGAACGGTGGGTTGGGCTTCACCGGCCAGTCGCCATGCGCGGCGTGCAGGTCGGTGTGACAGACCCCGGAGGCGGCGACCTCGACCAGAATCTCGCCACGCCCCGGTCGCGGTACCGCGACTTCCTCGATCACCAGCGGTGCACCGAATTCACGTACCACGGCGGCTTTCATGCTGTTATCCATGATGGACTCCTCATTCATTGTCGAAAGACGAACCTTGGAAAGGCGAGCCAGAGATCAGGCGGAGAGTGCGATCCCGTCCGGTCGTGAGCGAGGGCCAGTGTTCGCGCACGCCCCGGACCTGCCTCTTCATTGAAACCAGACGCGGTGCTCCCTGCCCTGCGCCAGATCAAGCAAGTCGGATCTGGCGCGGGCATCGAGAGGAATTCCTCGAGGAGGCATCGCGGGAGGTGGATTCAGGGCCACTAGCCTTGGTGGCGCTGACGGTCAGGCCTAGAAGAAGCCGAGTGGATTGATGTCGTAGCTGACCAGCAGGTTCTTGGTCTGCTGGTAGTGTTCCAGTGCCATCTTGTGGGTCTCGCGACCGACACCGGATTTCTTGTAGCCACCGAAGGCGGCATGGGCGGGATACTGGTGGTAGCAGTTGGTCCACACGCGACCGGCCTGGATACCGCGCCCCATGCGGAAGGCGACATTCATGTCGCGACTCCAGACACCGGCGCCGAGACCGAATTCGGTGTCATTGGCGATGGCCAGCGCCTCTGCCTCGTCACGGAAGGTGGTGACGGCGACCACCGGCCCGAAGATCTCCTCCTGGAAGACACGCATCGCGTTGTGGCCCTTCAGAAGGGTCGGCTGGATGTAATAGCCGTTGGCCAGCTCGTTCTCCAGCTGCTCGCTGCTGCCGCCGGTGAGCACCTCGGCCCCCTCCTCACGGGCGATATCCATATAGGACATGATCTTGTCGAACTGCTCGCGGGAGGCCTGTGCGCCGACCTGCACGTCGGTATCCAGCGGATTGCCGCGCTTGATGGTCTTCACGCGCTCCATCACACGGGCCATGAAGTCGTCGTAGATGCTTTCCTGGATCAGAGCGCGTGACGGGCAGGTGCACACCTCGCCCTGATTGAAGAACGCCAGCACCAGCCCTTCGGCGGCCTTGTCGATGAACTCGGGTTCGGCATTCATGATGTCGGCGAAGTAGATGTTGGGGGACTTGCCGCCCAGCTCCACCGTGGAGGGAATGATGGTCTCCGCGGCGCACTTGAGGATGTGCGAGCCCACGGGGGTGGAGCCGGTGAAGGCGATCTTGGCGATGCGCTTGCTGGTCGCCAGTGCCTGTCCGGCCTCGGCGCCATAGCCGTTGACGATGTTGAGAACCCCTGCCGGCAGCAGGTCATTGATCAGCTCCGCCAGCACCAGGATCGAGGCCGGGGTCTGTTCCGCCGGCTTGAGCACCACGCAGTTGCCCGCCGCCAGCGCCGGGCCGAGCTTCCAGGCCGCCATCAGGATCGGGAAGTTCCACGGGATGATCTGTCCCACCACCCCCAGCGGCTCGTGGAAGTGATAGGAGACGGTATTGGCATCGATGTCCGCCGCGGTGCCTTCCTGGGAGCGCAGGCAACCGGCGAAGTAGCGGAAGTGATCCGCCGCCAGCGGGATATCGGCGTTCAGCGTCTCGCGCACCGCCTTGCCGTTGTCCCAGGTCTCGGCGACCGCCAGCATCTCGAGATTCTGCTCGATGCGATCCGCGATCCTGAGCAGGATGTTGGAACGCTCCTGCACAGAGGTCTTGCCCCAGGCGGGGGCTGCCTTGTGGGCGGCGTCCAGCGCGAGATCGATGTCTTCCGCACTCGAGCGCGGGATACGGCAGAACACCTCACCCGTCACCGGACTGACATTGTCGAAATATTCCCCCTTGACCGGCTCGACGAAACGCCCGCCGATGTAATTGCCGTAGGTGTCCTTGAACGTGACCAGCGCGTCGGCGCTGCCCGGGGAGGCGTAGATCATGGCGAACTCCTGTGGGTCGGATTCACGAGTGGCGCTCGTGATCGACGACCTGTTGTTGTAAGTCACGTGGACAGGAGATGGCGCTCCTGTCCCTCGCCTGACCGTCAACGACTGGATCAATGACTGCATCAAGAACTGCTTGATCAGGCGACCCTCACAGTCTTGTTCACTTGTGGCATTCGCGACATGCGCCCATGGGCGGAAACTGTCTCATCCCTTGGGAGGAGAAAAGGGAGAAACCCGGCAGGCAAGAAAGATGGGACAGGAAGACAGGTGGGGACAGGAAAGACGGGCCATACCGCGAAGGCCGCAAGGCACGACACCACGCCATGACGTTATGCTCAGGGTAGCTATTGTCAGCAAGGTCATGATCAGGAAAGCCATGGCCTGGAACGTCATGACCAGAACATCGCCCGCCAACGACCGGCCAGGAGCCTTCATGTACCGTCTGCTGATCGCGGATGACCATCCGCTGTTCCGTGATGCCATCAGTCGTACCCTGAATCTGGCCGTCGCTGACGGCTCTACGCCAGAATACGAGCTGCTGCAGGCCGCCAGCCTCGAGGAAGCGCTCAGCGTGATCGCTCATCATGCTGACAGCCTCGACCTGCTGCTGCTGGATCTCGACCTGCCCGACAGCCACGGCCTGGAAGGCCTGGCGCGCCTGCGTGAGGAGGCAGACTGGCTGCCGGTGGCGATTCTCTCCGCCCACGAGGCGCGCGAGACGGTACTCGAGGCATTGGCGCTCGGTGCGGTGGGGTATCTGTCCAAGTCGAGTTCGGCGCAGACCCTGCGCGATGCCCTCGCACGCATGCTGGCCGGGGAGGTCTACGTGCCTGCCCAGTTGATGCGCGCTGCGCCGCGTCCAGCGCCGCTCTCAGCTGCATCTGCATCATCTGCACCAGCATCATCGGTATCAGTGCCACCGCCAGCGCCCCAACTGGCGCCGAGCCTCAGCGATGCTGAATTCGCGCGGCGCTGGCAGACCCTCACCACCAAGCAGCGCGGCGTGCTGGAACGCATGGTGCTGGGCGAGTCCAACAAGATGATCGCCTGGCAGCTGGGCGTGGCGGAGACCACCGTCAAGTCGCATGTCTCCGCCATCCTGCACAAGCTGGGGGTCGCCAGCCGGGTGCAGGCGATCCTGCTGGCCAGCCACGCCCTGCCTGCCGTGTCAGGCCCGAGTGAGGCCTCTGCCGCCCCACGACGCGAAACGCCCCGGTCCAACGCTCACGAATGAGGCGCGAACCGGGGCGTTGCCCATCAGGTGTCGGGACAGAGTGACTCGCCCTACATCAGCTCCCCGACCAGCACATAGCCATTGAGCAGGATGATGACCGCTGCCACCAGCATGCCGATGGCCGTCACCCAGTGACGATTGACCAGGTCCCCCATCAGGCGGCGATTGGCGGTGAACATCAGCAGCGGCACCAGCGCGAAGGGAATCCCGAAGCTGAGTACCACCTGGCTTGCGACCAGCACCTGCTGCTCCGGCAGCCCCATCAGGATGATGGCGATGGCCGGTGCCATGGTGATCACGCGGCGCAGCCACAGCGGAATGCGGAAGTTGACGAAGCCCTGCATCACCACCTGCCCGGACAGGGTGCCGACGATGGACGAGGACAGCCCCGCCAGCAGCAGCGTGAAGCCGAAGATCAGACTGGCGGCATTCTGGCCCATCAGCGGCGACAGCAGCTTGTAGCTCTCGGTGATGGAAGCCACGCCGGTCTCGCCATTGCCATGGAAGACCTTGGCGGCCAGCACCAGCATCGCCATGTTGATCAGCCCCGCCAGCGCCATGCCGATGATCACATCGAGACGGTAGTAGCCCATCACGCGACGGCGCTGACCGCTGTCACGCACCCGGATGCGATTCTGGGACAGCGCGGAATGCAGGTAGATGACGTGGGGCATCACGGTGGCGCCCAGGATACCGGCCGCCAGGAAGATCGCATGGCTATCCGGGAAACCTGGTGTCAGCAGGCCGTAGATGATCGGTTCCACCGGCGGACGACTGAGGATGATCTCGAGCAGGAATCCCGCCGACACCGCCAGGATCATCGCCCCGATGATCATCTCCATCATGCGGAAGCCGTAGCGCTGCATCAC
The DNA here is from genome assembly GCF_029846335.1 of Cobetia sp. 3AK. Lineage (NCBI taxonomy): Bacteria > Pseudomonadati > Pseudomonadota > Gammaproteobacteria > Oceanospirillales > Halomonadaceae > Cobetia > Cobetia sp. 3AK. The sequence goes on from NZ_JARWKR010000003.1 coordinate 70,531, forward strand.
CAGCACCGCGTAGGTGATGGCACCGGTCAACAGCGCCCCTTCCAGCATGCTGAGCCCGAAGAGCAGATTGAAGGCCAGCGCCGCGCCGAGAAACTCGGCCAGATCGGTGGCGATGGCCACGATCTCCGCCTGCACCCAGAAGGCCCAGACCACCGGACGCGGGAAGCGCTCACGGATGACCTCGGCCAGATTCTTGCCGGTGGCCAGCCCCAGCCGCGCGGACAGGGTCTGGATCAACATCGCCATCAGATTGGCCCACAGCACCACCCACAGCAGGGTATAGCCATAGCGGGAGCCGGCCTCGATGTTGGTCGCGAAGTTGCCGGGGTCGATGTAGGCGACGGCGGCGATCATCGCCGGGCCGAGAAACGGCAGCGCGCGACGCAGGCGTCCCGCAAGGGACAGAGGGGATACAGTGCGCACACCGCCGGCAGCAGAGGCTTCACCTTCACTGCCCAGCGACATGCTGGCGGCATGACGTACGGATTTATCGGACATGATATTCAGCATGGGGGGGAAACCTGCCAGATCAATGGCCCGCGAACAGAGAAAGGGGATGCGGGATGTCATGACACGAGGATACATGCTAAATACGATCAATTCTCATTAAAATTTACCGCGATGCCTGATAGCCTCCTTCAATTCTGCACATTGCCCCAATGCCCCGATTCCCTTGTTTCCGAATGCCGAGAGCTCAGCAAAGAAAGCTCAGCGACAGGAACTCAGCGATGGTTGACCAACAGCTGGCGCAGGCGCAGCGGCTTGACCGGCTTGAGCAGGAACCCGAAGCCGAGCGCGCGAGCCCTGGCCTTGAGCGGCGCCGAGTGGTCCGCGCTGATCACCACCACCGGCAAGTCTGGCCAACGCTTGCGCAGGCGTTGTGCCTGCGCCAGACCATCGGGCTGCCCGTCACCCAGCTGATGATCGACGATCAAGACCTGCGGCGCGGCCAGCGCCTGCTGCAACAGCACCTCGGCGGTATCGGCGCAGTGGACACTCGCGCCCCAGCCCTCGAGCAATGACTGCATGCCGGCACATACCTCCCGATCATCCTCGATCACCCAGATAACGGTATCGAGCAGCGGCTGCGCGAGCGGTGACACGCAAGACTGACCGGTAGAAGGCGCGTCAGCCGATGGGCCCATCACATTGGCAGGCTGTCGAATCGGCACGCGCACCGCGAAGGCGGCACCGCGCCCCGGGGTGCTGGCCAACGACAGGGGGTGCTCCAGCAGGCCGGTGATGCGCTTGACGATCGCCAGCCCCAGCCCGAGGCCGCGCTGCTCGTTGTCCTGGCGCGGCGCCAGGCGCCGGAATTCCTGGAAGACCACCTCGCGCTGATGCTCGGCGATGCCGGGGCCGTTGTCGGCCACCGTGATCTCCAGCCAGTCACCACGCCGGCGACACCCCAGCAGCACGCGTCCGCGCGTCGAGCCATCCGGGACATGGCGCAGCGCATTGCTCAGGAAATTGCGTATCACGCGCGCCAGTAGCTGCAGGTCCGACTCGACGCTCAGGTGACTGGCCACGTAGTGCAACTCCAGCCCACGGGCAGCGCCCAGTTGACGATATTCCTCGGCGAGCACATCCAGCAGCTCACGCACCGGGAAGGTGGCGACATCGGCCGTCAGCACGCCGGCATCCAGCCGCGAGATGTCCACCAGCGTGCCCAGCAGGCTCTCGACATCGGCCAGCGAGCGCCCCAGCCGCGCCACCAGCTCGGCAGGCGAAGCGTCGCCCGGCGTGGGGTCATCAAGTGCCAGCCTCGCCAGTTGCTCTTCTAGGGCGCTGGCGAACAATCGGGCGGCATTCAGGGGTTGCAGCAGATCATGACTGATGGCGGCGAGAAAGCGGGTCTTGGAGTGGTTGGCCGCCTCGGCGGCGGCCTTGGCGGCGGTGAGGCGTCGATTGAGTGCCCCCAGTTCATCGAGGGTGCGGTGCAGGGTGTCGGTACGCTCGCGCACCTGATCCGCCAGCAGGACGGCGTGCTCGAAGGCGGCGTAGGGCGCGCTCGGTGAAGGGCTGCTGGATTCGACCCGCTCGATCAGGGCGGCGTTGATCTTCTCCAGCTGGCGATTGCGCGCCTTGAGGGCGGCGAGTTCAGCGCTCAGGCCGTCCTTTCGGGAATCTGTCAGCGGCGTATCAGGCGCCATCCTGCCCTCCCGTGCCATCGGCCGCGAGACGGCGCTGGCCGATCACCACGCCGGTGAAGGTCTGGTTGATGTGCATGCCGTGATGCTGCTCACCGTAGGTATTGAAGCCGATCACCCGGTGATGCCTGAGCAGACGCGAAGCCTCTGCCTCCAGCCCCAGCGCCTCGATCTCCATGCGCCGCAGGAAGCAGTCACAGCCGATGGTCAGCGCGGGCGGCCCCAGACGCGCCTCCACCTCGGCCAGCCGCTGCTCGAGCTGCGCGAGAATCGGCGTGGCCTGCATGGCAGTGAGCACGATGCCGGTCTCCACCGCGCAGTAGAAGCTCAGGCTGGCATCGGCATTCACGCGCTGGATGGAGCGCACGTAATGCGCCTCACCGATGCGCACCGCCAGCGGGCAGCGCGCGAAGACCGCCTCCTCCAGCGCCTCGGGCGCGACACCGGCCAGCCGCGCATACTCCTCGGCGGCGGGCTCGGCATTCAGCTCCAGCACGCGGCGTGAATCGCGGTCCACCGCCGTCACCACCAGCTTGTCGGCCAGCGGCGTGAGATGGTGAGTGCTGATGACCTCGAACGGCAGCCGCGTATTGATCACTACCACGACCGCCGCCTGATCATGGAAGACCCCGTCGGCGTAGACATAGGTATGCGCCAACCGGTTGTCGTCCCCGGCGGAGCCACCGAAGGCGGGAATAATGCTGCCCAGCGCCGCATCCAGCGTCGCCAGTACCTGCTCCTCGCTGCTCGAGAGGCCATCGAGCAGCGTCAGCGCGAAGCTGTTGCCCATCACCGGCGCCACGGCCTGCTCGCGACAGCGCGCCAGCAGCTCATCACTCAACGTCTGGGCGCGCGGAAGGTCGAAACCGCTCAGATCATCGATCAACACCTGCGCCAGCGCGAAGTCGCTGCGCGCCAGGCCGATGGCGGTGATGGAGCCGCGCGCATAGCCCTCGGGCGTGATCTCGCCGGCGGTGGTACAGCCACTCACCGCTACCTCACCGAAGGCATCGGCCAGCGCCTGACCCAGTGCCGGGAGGGGGTAATCCGCCGAGCAGAAGAACAGCACCCCGCCGAGCCGCTGGCGGCCACCGAGCGAGTCATCAAGCTTTCGGGCCAGCTCGGCCACCGCCGCCTGCGGGTCCTTGAGCTGGCTGGCCGCCGTGGCCAGCGGCACGGCAATCATCTCGCTCTGTGGCTGCGGCCTTCCCTTCACGCGACTGCTGACATCCGTCATGTCCCCTCCTCCTGTCGAGCGCAGCGGGGCCAGACCTGACGATCATCCGTCGGCGTCCGGTCTAGAGCACCAGCCCGCTGGCTCTCACCACGCGTCGTTCAATGGCGCCTTCCAGCGTCTCGCGGCGGGTGCCCGCCAGCGTGACCCGCGACTTGGCCCGCGTGATGCCGGTGTAGACCAGCTCGCGAGTCAGAATCGGATTGGCACCCTCAGGCAACACGAATACCACATGGCGGAACTCGGAACCCTGCGACTTGTGGACCGTCATCGCAAAGACCGTCTCCACCGCCTCGAGACGTGACGGCAATACCGCGCGCACGCCACGGTGGAAGCGCTGGATCTCGGTGTCCTGCCCATCACGCTCGGCGTCTGACGACACCTCCTCCTCGACCGGGAAGAACACGCGCAGGCGTCCCCCGGCGGCGGGGTCCGGCAGGGTGATGCCGACATCGCCGTTGTAGAGCCCCAGCGCGCGATCATTGCGCGTCACCATCACCGGACGCCCGGCGTACCAGCCGCGTTCCTCGGCGATCAGGCCACGGCGCATCAGCACCCGCGCCACACGCTGATTGAGGCCATCGACCCCATAGGGGCCACGGCGCAGCGCGCACAGCAGCTGAAACTCGAGCAGCAGATCGATCACCTCTCGTGCCGGGCGCCGCTCACGCACGGCCTCCAGCGCCGGGCGATAGCCATTGACCACCAGCGTCTCCAGATCGCGGTCCTCCGGGCCGCTGAGCTTCAGCCAGGCGATATCGCGATAACCGGTCTTCCAGACGGCGCGCAGCGCCTGGCGGTCTCCGGCATTGCAGGCACGCGCCAGGGCACCGATACCGCTGTCGGCGGAGAAACGGTAGCTCTTCTGCAGCACCACCACGTGATCGGCGAGTCGGCCGCGGCCTGCCGTATCCTGCGTCTCCGAGACATCCGGCGTGGCGATGGCCTCATCCAGCGTTTCGCCGGTCAGGCGGGCGAGATCTGCACACACTGCCGGTGAGTAACGCGGCGGCAGCGCATGCTCGCAGAGATCGCCCAGCACGGCGCCGGCTTCCACCGAGGCCAGCTGGTCCTTGTCGCCGAGCAGGATCAGGCGGGCATGGGCAGGCAGCGCCCCGAGCAGTGCGGCCATCAGATCGAGATCGACCATCGAGGCTTCATCCACCACCAGCAGATCCAGCGCCAGCGGGTTGCCGGCGTGATGGCGGAAGTGGCGGGAATCCGGACGTGCGCCCAGCAGGCGGTGCACGGTGCTTGCCTCACGCGGGATGGCAGCGCGCACCGCGTCCGGCACCTCGAGCTTCGCCACCGCGCCACGGATCGACTCCGACAGCCGCGCGGCCGCCTTGCCGGTCGGGGCGACCAGTCGGATATCCAGCGCCCGCCGTTCATGCGGATGGCCTGTCTCAACGCTCTCGACACTGCCTACCACACCGCTCTCCACCTCCACACCGCCAGCTCCACCAGAGAGCGCCTGCGCCTGCAACAGTGCCAAGAGGCGCGTGACGGTGGTGGTCTTGCCGGTACCGGGACCGCCGGAGATCACCGTCAGGCGCTGACGCAGCGCCAGGGCGCAGGCCAGCTTCTGCCAGTCCGGCTCACCGTGGGGGTCCGGCTGATTGCTGGCGAACAGCTCACGCAGGCGCTCGCCCAGCGCATCGCTGACCCGTGTCTCGCCCTCCTCGCTCGGCCCCATCCGCGCACGCAGCCCCGCCGCGACTTCACGCTCGGCCTGCCAGTAACGCCGCAGATAGAGGCGCTCGCCCACCAGCACCAGCGGGCGCAGCGGCAGATGGCCTGCCGGGGAATCGGCCTGCGCCAGCACGCTGACCAGCCGCGATTCCGCCAGCTGCTCGGCCCAGCGGCCGGCATCGAGATCCGCCAGGAAGGCTTCTGGCAGGGCCACGCTGACCTCGGCAAGATGCGCCTCGGACTGCTCCAGCGGTGGCAGCGACAGGGTCGCGCGTGGCTCGGCCAGCGCCCGCGACAGCGACAGGCACACATGCCCGCGCCCCAGCTGGTGGCTGGCAAGCGCAGCCGCCAGCAGCACGCTGGCCGGGGCCTCCGGTACATGACGCGCCATGAAGCGCACCAGATGGGCATCGACTCGCCTGAGCCAGCCCAGCTCCACCCACAGGCCGAGCGTCGCGAGCAGGGTCTCGGCAGACGGGGCGTCAGGGGCAGCGCTGAGCTGCTGCGTTTCCAAAGGCGTGGCGTCAGACATCGAAGGCCCCCTGCTGGCCGCTTTGCGTGAGTGGCGTGGTGTCGGTGGTGTGAAGGAGCAGGCTATCCAATGCGGAACTGTCACCGCCCAGCCAGAGATCCAGCGCCTCGATCAGCGCCTGTGATGGCCGCCGCTGGAACACGCCGGGCGTCGCCACGCCGGGCGTCGCCATTCCGGGCGCCTCCCCCTCGGCGTCCACCGCAAGCGCGGGTGAGTCACCGCCGGCATCCAGGCCGCGCAGGAAGACATACAGCACCCCGCCCATGCAGCGCTCGTAATCGTAGTCCTCGCCGAGGCGCGCCTTGAGCAGGCGATGCAGCGCGAGGGTGTAGAGCACGTATTGCAGGTCGTAGCGGTGCTCTACCATGGCGCGGGCCAGTGACTCGCCAAGATAATCCTCGGGGCGCTCGCCCCGATAGTTGGATTTCCAGTCCAGCACGTACCAGCGCCCGCCGGACTGGAAGGTCAGATCGATGAAGCCCTTGAGCATGCCGTGCATGCGGCGTGGCGCGAGCCTGGGCCGCGAGCGCGGCAACGGCTCCAGCGCGGTGACCACGGCGTCCAGCGGCAGACTGCGCGCGTGTACGGCCGGCAGCCAGAATTCCAGCTCCGGCTGCCAGGCCTCCAGCCGATTGAGCAGGATAGGCTCGCCCTCGAAGCCCCGCAGCGGACGGGTCAGTGCCTGCTCCAACCAGTCGGTGAGACGTGGCTGCCAGCTGGCATCGAAGCCACCGAAATGCAGTCGCGAGCCCACCAGCCGCTCAAGCTCGCCGCGATAGTCATCCGCACCGAGACGATCGAGATCGACCGCCTCCAGCAGGCCGTGCAGGAAGGTCCCCGGACGCGGCCCACGCGGGAAATCATGCAGGTGGATCTCGCCCACCGTCATCGGCAGGCCGCCAGCCAGCAGCGGGCCTGACTGGCCCGCCACCTCGCGGTCCGGGCGGGTCAGGCCCTGCTCGCCTTCTTCCAGCGCGATCTCGGTGGCGCCTTCCGGCACGCGGTCATCCTCGGCATCGCCGGTGTCTTCCAGCGCCGCCGTCACCTGACGGGCATCCGTGAGCAAGGCGGTGTAGGAGGCGATCCACCAGTCATCCTCGATGCCGCCGGCGAAGTGACGCGCGCCATGGAAGTGCTGATCGCGCTCCGCCGGTGGCTGATAGTCATGACCGGGCAACTCCGGCAGACCGGACACGCGAGCGAGTCCGGCAGACTGCTGTTCACACCAGCCGTGCAGCGCAGCCTCGATGGCGCTGGCCTCGATCTCCTCGTTGTCACTCATGCCGAGCAGATAACCGATGGCGGTGACGGGCAGGCTGAGCTGCTTGCTGAAGCCGCCCTTGCCGATGGGCGCCAGCCCCAGCCAGCAGGCGAACTTGGGCCGTGTCAGCGCCACGTAGAGCAGGCGCACGTCTTCCATCAGCCGTGCATGGTCGGCCGCCGCGATGGCCTCCTTGGAGGGCTTCTTGACCAGGATGCTGTCATCGAGCGCGTCATCCTCCTGATCGACTCTCCGAGCAGGTACTTCCTCGTCATCACCTCCCTGGTCATCACCTCCCTGGTCATCACCTCCCACGTCAGCCACAGCCAGCCAGCGCTGCTTGAGGGTCAGCAGGCCGAAATTCCTGTCCGGCTCGGCGGCGCGGAAGCTGGCCATGAACGGCAACAGCACGATGGGATACTCAAGCCCCTTGGACTTGTGGATGGTGACGACCCGCACCAGCCCCTCATCACTTTCCAGTCGCTGACTGAGGCTGTCGCTGTCCAGCGCTTCATGGCCGGATTCCAGTGCCTGATGCCACCAGCGCAGCAGCGCCTGTTCGCCATCGAGCCGCTGGGCAGCATTCTGGGCCAGCTCCCCCAGGTGCAGCACGTCGGTCAGGGCACGCTCCCCCCCGGCGCGGGCCGCCAGCCGCTCACCGACCCGGAAGTCACGCATCACGCCGCGCAGCATCGGCAGCACGCCGCGCCGCTGCCAGTCACGGTGATAGCCATCGAAGCGCTCGACCTCACGCTCCCAGGCCAGCTCATCCACGCCGAGACGCTCGACCAGCGAGAGGTCATCCGCCAGCAGGCGTGTCGCCAGCGCGGCGCGCAGACGACGGTCATCCCGCGGATGGGCGACAGCCTCGAACAGCTGCAGCAGCTCGAAGGCCTCCGGCGTGTCGAACACCGAGCTCTTCTCGCTCAGATAGACGCTGCGGATACCGCCTTCGGCAAGCGCCCCACGCACCGCTGCGGCCTCGCGCCCGTTGCGTACCAGCACCGCGATATCGCTGGCGGCCACGCCACGCGGCGTCGCATCTCCCGCGTCCATGAACACCAGTCCCGGCTCGCCCGCCGCCAGGCGTTGTTGGCCCTCGAGCAGTGTCTGGATCTGGGTGCGGCAGGCGCGACTCATGTCGCGGCGATGCGCATCGGCGCTCAGGCGCTCACCGTTGGCCCACCACAGATTCAGTGCACAGGCGGCCTCTTCGCGGCCATCCGGATGCCGCAGCACCAGCCGGGTGCGCGTGCCCTGAGCCTCGACCGGCTGGAAGGGAATGTCCTCACTGCCGAAGGGCGCGGGATGCTGGGCGAACAGCGCATTCACCGCCGCCACCATCGCGGCGCTGGAGCGGAAGTTGCGCGGCAGGGTGAAGCGCGAGGGGGTGACCTGGCGCGCCGCCAGATAGGTGTCGATATCGGCACCGCGGAAGGCATAGATGGCCTGCTTGGGGTCACCGATCATCAACAGCGTGCTGGGAGCCTCGTCAGCCTCGTCGCTGTCAGCAACGTCAACGTGCTGCTCATCGAGCGAGCCATCGCCCGCCGTCTGCGGATAGATGCGCCGGAAGATGCGGTACTGGACCGGGTCGGTATCCTGGAATTCGTCGATCATCGCCACCGGCAGTTCCTGACGGATCTGACGCGCCAGACGCTGGCTGGCCTCGCCATTGAGCGAAGGGTCCAGCGCGTGGTCGAGGTCATTGAGCAGGTCCGAGAATTCCCAGAGTCCCAGACGGCGCTTCTCGCAGATCAGGGCGCGGGCGACACTGTCACGCGCGTGCACGGCGACCTGATCCAGCAGCACGGCGTCCGGTGCCGGCACCTCGGCCAGCAGGTCCAGCGCCGCGAAGAAGGGGTGACGCGGCGTCTGGCAGTTCTTCTTGGTGCCCTTCTCGAGCTTGGCCTGACTCAGCCAGCACAGCTTCTTGCTGTCGAGCATGTCGGCGGCGAAATCGTGCTCGCCGCTGGCCAGCCAGGCGGCTGTCGCCGCCAGGCGCGGCTCCAGCTCGGCCTCCTTGTAGCTGTTGCCGTTGAGCGCCTTGCTGGCGAAGGCCTCGCCCATCACGTCTCGAATGGCCGGCTCATCGAAGCTTTCCTCGACGGCGCGCCGCGCGGCCTGTTGTTGCTGACGCCACTGCTCGGCATTGCCGAGCAGCTCGCTCAGGTCTTGCGGGGCCTCAAGACATTCACCGTCGCGATACAGCGGGCGTGGCGTGCCGTCACGCAACAGGCCGCGCAGCTCCTCTCCCAGTGCTTCCGGGCCGGCCCAGCGCCCACGGATCAAGGCCTGCCACTCGCGGGCCAGCGGGTAGAATTCGCAGCGCCAGTAATCCTCGACGCAACGTGTCAGCAATGACTGACCATCCTGCAGCAGCTCGGCGCCGAAGCGTCCGCCGGCATCGAAGGCATGCCGACTGAGCATGCGCTGACAGAAACCGTGGATGGTGAAGATGGCGGCGTCATCCATCAGGCGCGCGGCCTGATCGAGCCGCCGTGCCGCCGCGGCCTTGAGGCGCGATGCGTCCTCGGCAGGTGAGGGTGTCAGCAGCGGCGCGAGCAACTCGGCCAGGATCGGATCAGGACTGGCACGCCCCAGCAGCGCCTCACGCGCCTGCTTGAGACGCGCGCGAATGCGGTCACGCAGCTCGGCGGTGGCGGCTTCGGTGAAGGTCACCACCAGAATCTCCGGCGGCGTCAGCGGACGCGGATAGCTCACGCTGGCCGCCTGCCCGGGCAAGGGCCCGAGCACCAGCCGCACGTAGAGCGCGGCGAGGGTGAAGGTCTTGCCGGTGCCGGCACTCGCCTCGATCAGATGCTGACCGAGCAGGGGCAGCGTCGGAATATCGAGGGCCTGGCCCTGCTGGCTCTGATGCATCTCGTCACTCATTGCCGCTTCCTTGTCCTGAGCGATGCCACTCCTCACGCCACTCTCCACACCGCGCATGTCTTCCCCTCTGGTATCGCTCATGACTGCCCCTTCCCGGTGGCAAGCTCCACCGCGCGCTCGCCGAGAATGCCCTGACGCACGCCGATCATGCTCTCGATCAACGGCTGATAGAGCTGCACGCTGTTGAGCACGCCGCCCGCACGGGCGAAGGCGTCAAACTCCGGCCACAGCTCGCCCAGCGCGCCTTCCTGTCGCCTGAGCGCCTGGGGGCCCTTGAAGATGTCTTCCGTGAAGCGGGTTTCCATGGCGCGCGACAGACTGTCGGCAAGCCAGGGCTTGTGGATGGCGGCCAGCGCCGTCTCAAGCGTTGGCGTGCCGTCAGCGGCCTGCGCCTTGAGTGCGCCGAACAAGGCACTGCGATCCTCCTCGCCCACTACCTCCCAGAGGGTGGTCGCCAGTTCCAGCGCGGCGGCCAGCGGCGCCTGCCAGCCCTGGGCATACGCCTTGACGAGATGGCGCAGCGCAGCTTCGGCCTGCCCGATGCGCAGCGCGGGGAACAGCAGCCAGCGGTCCTCGAACACCGCCAGCCACTGATAGCCTTCTCGGCTTGCGCCCTGATCACCCGCCACCTCCCCGAGGCCGGGGCGCGCGTTGGCCATCAGCCAGTCGAGATAGCCGGCCAGCAGACGATGCGGCTTGCCGAGCTTCTTGTAGCGGCCCTCCTTGCCAGGCTTGAGGGTGCCGAAGTGGGTCGCCTCCAACGTAGCCAGCAGGCGGCTCTCGCCCTCGGCGTCATCGCGCAGTTGCCGACGGCTGATCAGACGCGTGGTGAGCGTCACCCGCAAGGGCTTGCCGTCCTCATCCTGCATGATCAGAGGCACCTCGAGGGTGCGCGGCGGCAGCGAGGTGGCATCGCTGAGCTGGTCGCGCCAGCTGGCCAGCTGCTGATCGAGACGCTTGAGGCGCGGTTCGATCAAGGCATCGGCAAAGCCCAGCGCCGGCAGGCGCCCGGCCCGGCGCAGACGTTCGGCGGCCAGCGGCAAGGATTGTCCGGTGAGCGCGGCGTCCAGCAGCTCGCGGGTCAGGGTGAAGTTCTCCAGCCCGTCGGGGGCGAAGGGTTCGTTGTCCTCATCCGGCACCTCGGCATCGCGGAAGCGCACGCCGACGCGGTCCAGCCCCAGCTGCCAGGGGCGACGCAGGAAGCGCGCCAGCGAGTCCGCGCCGAGACGCAGATGGGACTCCGGCGCCTGCTCCACCAGCTGCTTCAAGGCGGCGGCCCCCGCCGCGCTCGCCTTGCTGGCCTCGCGTTGATTCGCCGGGGATGCCTCTGAGGTGGGAGCCTGATCCGCCGCGCGATACAGGCTCGACCAGCTGGCGTCATAGCTGAACAGGTCGCCAGCCGTCGCCTGGGAGGCATGGAAATAGCGCCGCGAGAACGGCTGCAATGGATGCTCGGTAATCAGACGCTCGCGCAGGGCAGCTTCGCGAGAGGCACCCGGTGCCTCGGCATGCGTCTCGGGGGTCCAGCCCAGCTCGATGTAGTCGAGCAGTTCACCGACCAGTACCGAGGGCGGCCGTTCGCCGTTGTCGCGCTGGTCACGCCCGACCCACGAGATCGACAGGCGATCCCGCGCCGCCAGCAGCGCCTCCAGGAACAGGTAGCGATCATCGTCACGCCGTGAGCGGTCTCCCGGTTGAGGGCGGCTGGCCATCAGATCGAAATCCTGCGGCATGCGCACGCGCGGGTAGTCACCATCGTTCATGCCCAGCAGGTGCACTTCGCGGAAGGGAATCGCACGCATCGGCATCAGGGTGGCGAAGTTGACCCGACCGGCAAGGAAGCGCTGGGCGAGACCGCCGCTGTCAAGCTCGCCACGCAGCGCCTCGCGCACCACCTTGAGCGACAGACAGCCATCGAAACCGGCCTGCTGCCAGCCCTTGTCGAGGCGGGAAAGCGCCGCCTGCAGACGCGCCAGAATGTCGAATTCCTCGGCACTGTCCGGGCTGAGGCTCTCCTCCCACAATCGCTGCAGCGTAGTCGCCCAGTCCGCTGGCGTACGTGAGGTGTCCAGCCAGCGGCGCCAGCGATCCAGGCTCTCGATCAGCTCGCCGACCTTGCCTGCCAGTTCGGCCTCGAGACCGGCCACTTCATCGAAGGGCACCACGCCATCGAAGCTCAGGCCGTTCATGTCGACAAGGCCATCCATCAGGCCGTCCATCAGGTCGGCGCTCTGCTCACCTTGTACTGGGGAGCCGGCCGCCGGGGCGCCGGCCGCCGGGGCCCCGGTGGCGTAGCCCAGCAGCATGCGCTCGAGCCCGAAGCGCCAGCTGTTCTCGTCGAGGGGCATGAAGCCGAGCTGCTCACGGTGCTCACCGGAGAGTCCCCAGCGCACGCCGCTGTCGGCCAGCCAGCGCCGCAGGCGCTCAAGTTCGCCCTCCTCGATGGCGAAGCGACGCCGGAAGGCGGCGACATCCAGTGCATCCAGCACCTCGCTGACGCCGAGGCGGCGCTCCGGCAGCTCCAGCAGCATCAAGACCAGTCCGAGCAGCGGATTGGCCTGACTGGCCACCCGGTCGGCGATGGTGAAGGGAATATGGCGCGGATTGCCCGGCGGCAGCTGACCGAAGACCGCCTCGATATAGGGGGCATATCGGTCGATGTCCGGCACCATCACCAGGATGTCGCGCGGCCGCAGCGGTTCGCCCCCACCCTGCCTGGCCGCCTCGTGGGCACGTTCGAAGGCCGCCAGCAGGCGGTCATGCAGAATCTCGACTTCACGCAGCGCCGAGTGGGCGCTGACCAGACTGATGGAATCATCTTGCGCCTCCAGCCTGCGAGGACTTCCCTCGGCCAGGGCGCGCTCGCCGGGATGCACCAGCTCGAGAATCTCGTCCTGGATCTGATGCAGCAGCGGTGCCTGCTCGGGCGGCGTATCCTCGTTGATGCGCGGCACGAAGACGTCCAGTTCGAGATCGAAACCGCTGTCGCGGCCGGACAGCGCGCTCTCGAATTCATACAGATTGACGATGAAGTCACGCCCCTGGGCTCCCAGCCCGGCCAGCAGCGGATTGGCCTTGAGGTGCAGCTCCTCCTCCGCCAGCCCGGTCAGCGCCGGTGCCTCGGGGTGACGGGCACGCTGTCGCGCGACGCGCTCGCTGTCCATGCGCAGACTGTCGGCTCTCGTACTGCGCCGCACGGCTTCGCGGTCGGAGACGATATCGCCCCAGTAATGACGGCAGGGATTGGTGATCATCAGGTAGATGTCCATCACCCCGGACAGCGCATGCAGCGCATCCAGCGTCTGCCCCGGCAGTGCCGAGATGCCGAACACGAACAGCCGTGGCGGCAACGGGTGGCGGCGTGATGAGGGCAGTGATTCCAGCGCGCGCGCGGCCGCGACGAAGCGACCATGCAGAGCGGCACGGTGATGTTGTCGGCTGCTGGGCGGCGCATCCGCCAGTACCGCGCGCCACAGGGCCGGCTGCCATTTCTGGCTGGCGGGCAGGTTGTCCGGCAGCAGATTGGCGGGCAGCTCGCCTGCGGCCTGCTGACGCGCGAAGGCATCGCGGAAGTTGTCATCCTCCAGCCCGCTCTCCCAGCTGCGCACCCACTCGGGACGGTAGTTGAGGTACTGGTCGAAGAGATCCGCCAGCTGGCAGGCCAGCTGCCACTGCTGACGCTCTGCCTCCGGCCCCTCGGGCAGTGCAGGCAGGGCACCCTCATCGACTGCCTCGATCAGCTGGCCACGCTCATCGCGACACAGGTAATCCCTGAGCGGCGCATAGCATTCCGCCTGGGATTCATCGGCCAGCAGGCCCGGCAACAGGCGCAGCAGACGCCAGGCAAGCGGGCCCTTGTCGAAGGGTGACAGCTCCGGAATCTCATCACCCAGCACGCCACCCAGGACCCCGCGATAGGCACGCCACACGAAGCTTGAGGGCAGTGGAAAATCGACCGAGGCAGCGATGCCATCGGCCTCGGCCAATGACAACCTCAGCCACTGGGCCATGCCGTTGGACTGGACGAGAAAGGTTTCCGGCACCAGCGGAGGCTGGGGAGCGGCCTTGATCACCTTGAGCGCCAGATCGCGCAGATCCTCGAGGTGATTGGCGTGAAGAACGGTAAACATGCGGGCATCCTGCTGGCAAAGCCCCCGAGCCCTCATGGCCGAGGCGAGACGAGTCGAGAGCGAGGCGTGACGAGTGCCTCCATCCTAGCGTCGCCTCGGCGCTGGCCCAAACGAAAACGCGCACCACCCCGGAGGGTGATGCGCGTTTTCAGGCAGATGAATGCCTGACTGGTCGGGAACAGTCGCCCTGGCGCCGAGTCAGTGCTCTGCTCAGCGCGTGATTTCCATCAGCTCGCGGCCGCGCGGACTGAGCGCCAGCCACAGACCCAGCACCACGCCCATCAGCGACAGCGCCGCCACGTACCAGGTGGGCGACAGCGGCGAGACGGTCATCATCAGCGAGACCAGAATCGGCGTGAAGCCACCGAAGATGGCGTAGGCGACATTGTAGGAGAACGACAGCCCGGTGAAGCGCACTGCCGGCGGGAAGCCGCGGATCGCGATGCTCGGCACCGCGCCGACGATGCCGACGCTGAAGCCGGTCAGGCAGTAGAGCGGCACCAGCAGGCTGGGGTCCGAGTGCATGGTGGCCAGGAAGACCCAGTAGGTGATGCCCAGCAGAGCGCTCCACAGCACCAGAGTCACCCCGGCACCGATGCGATCGACCATGTAACCGGACACGATGCAGCCGATGCACACCGCCACGATCGCCAGACTGTTGGCGGAGAAGGCAGCGGCACGAGTCAGCCCCTCGAGCTCCGCGATCAGGCTCGGCGTCATCAGGATCACGACCACGATGGCGGCGGTCAGCACCCAGGTGACGGCCATCGCCACGGCAATCGCCGGACGCTGTTCACGCAGGATCATCTTCAAGGGCAGCTCGGCGGCCAGCGCCTTCTTCTGCTGCATCTCGGCGAAGACCGGGGTCTCGTGCAACCAGCGACGCAGGTAGACCGAGAACAGCCCGAACACGCCACCGATGATGAATGGAATCCGCCAGGCGAAATCACTCACCTCTTCGGGGGTATAGACACTGTTGATGGCACTGGCCATCAGCGAGCCCAGCAGGATGCCGCCCACCAGCCCCATCGACAGGGTGCCGCAGGCCAGACCATTGTGACGCGGTGCGACGTGTTCGCTGACGAACACCCAGGCCCCCGGCACCTCACCGCCGACTGCCGCACCCTGGAAGATGCGCAGGATGATCAGCAGCAGCGGCGCCCACATGCCGATGACGGCATAGGTCGGCAGCATGCCCATCAGCAGGGTCGGCAACGACATCATGAAGATGGACAGCGTGAACATCTTCTTGCGACCCAGCGTATCGCCGAAGTGGGCCATGATGATGCCGCCCAGCGGGCGCGCCAGGTAACCGGCGGCGAAGATACCGAAGGTCTGCACCTGACGTAGCCATTCGGGAATGTCGGGCGGGAAGAACAGCTGACCGACGACGGTGGCGAAGAACACGAAGATGACGAAGTCATAGAACTCGAGGGCGCCGCCGAGTGCGGACAGGCCAAGTACCTTGATGTCACCACGCTTGAGCGAATTTTCGTTGGGCAAATCGTGGGCAGCGGTGGCTGAGCCCGCTGCGGGGACGGAATCGTTCATGGATCTCTGTGTTAGCGGGGGCTGGTGTCCAGCGATGGTCAAGAGTGATTCACGCGTCGCGCATCTTGTTGTCGTGTCGTCTTTCAGCACAAGCCTCGCAGACGCCACTTACAGGCGTTCTAGCGAGCGCAATGGCGGAAAGCACCGGGGTTGCCCCGGGCGTGGCGATGGTGCGGAATCCTGCCAGCGTACGCTGCATCACTGTATTGCGAAAAACACAATATTGCTCGATGCAGTCATGCGTCTCATGTAACGCACCCAGAGTAGCAAACACGCCCGTGGCTGGGTAGCGCCCGCTCAC
This sequence comes from Cobetia sp. 3AK, assembly GCF_029846335.1. Lineage (NCBI taxonomy): Bacteria > Pseudomonadati > Pseudomonadota > Gammaproteobacteria > Oceanospirillales > Halomonadaceae > Cobetia > Cobetia sp. 3AK. The sequence continues at coordinate 86,277 of NZ_JARWKR010000003.1, forward strand.
GGATTACGGGCGGTTTCTGCAGCGAGGGACACGAAATGTCGCAAGCGCGCGAAGGGACATGAAAGCCCGGCCAGGCAGATCAGGCACGAAAGACGCAGACGAAACACCCCGGCGCCTGAACAGGCCGACCGGGGTGATGGGAAGTCGTCGGGAGACACACAGGTGCATTGGCGAGGTGAAGATGGCGCATCGACGTGAGCGATGCCCTTCTCGGGGCAGCTTCAGCTGCAGTAACCCCAGCCTTCGAGACGATGACGGATATCCTCGACCCGCTGACGATTCTTGCCGAGGTCGGAATGTCCCATGCGTGACACGCTGCGTACATGACAGACGCCTTCCTGTTCATTGCAGACGATTTCCACGTCATCGACGAAGCCCAGCAGGGGCGTGTGGAATTCCGCATGCAGATAACCGTCATCCGTACTGATGATTTCCGCATGACCCATGGATTCGATGATGCTGTGCATCTTCTCCATCGCGCTCAGGCAACAGTCCGTCGGCATCGGGAGCGGCGCTACGTAATGCTTGCTGTCGGAGGCCTGGGAGCTGACCCCGTTGGGGGTACTCGGGGGTGGTGCCAGCAGCCCATCATGCAGGCCGAGGTTATCGGGGCGAGGTGAGGCAAAAAGACCGTGGCGCATTGCGATTCCTTCCTGTCATCTCTGGGCATCGGCAACGGCTTCCCATGTTGCCGGCCTGATTGTTGTTCATTGGTCGTCCATCGATTCCTGCCTTTCTGAAGCCACCCTGACGCTGCCATCGCCGGGGCTTGTCGGATTTCGACACAGGCCTCGACTTTCAGCGTAGCGACTTTTGTCGATTTTGCCCGTGAACGGGATTGATCCAGATCAACTGCCTGAAAATGCGCTCCAGATGCACGACACATGATGCCCTCCCCTTCGCCCGACCAGACGCAATCCGTACACTGAGCACATCCAGACTCGGACGTCAGCTCGACCGGGTTCGTGATTCTCCTTCTGACATCGCAAGGAACGCATCGTGAGCTTCCGCTTTCTGCATACCTCGGACTGGCATCTCGGCCAGAGCTTCCATGGCCAGAGTCGCCATGTCGAACATGCCGCCTTTCTCGACTGGCTGCTGGCACGGCTCAAGTGTCTGACCCCGGACGCCCTGCTGATCGCCGGTGATCTGTTCGATGTGGTCAATCCGAGCCTCGCCGCCCAGGAGCTGCTCTACGACTTCATCGTGCGCGCCCACGAGCAGGACGCGGCGCTCGAGATCGTGATGATCGCCGGCAATCATGACTCCGGCTCACGCATCGAGCTGCCGGCTGCCCTGCTGGCCCGCCTCAAGACCCATGCGTTGGGCCGTGTGCGCTGGGTCGATGATTCTGCCGACAAAGGGGATGCCCACCATCTCGACTGTCAGCATCTGCTGGTGCCGTTGCATGATCGTGACGGCAAGCGCCGCGCCCTGTGTCTGGCGGTGCCCTTTCTGCGCCCGGCCGAGGTCACCGGCCTGGGAGCTGGCGAGGATGAGTCGCAGGACGTGAACAAGCCTGAGCGCACCCGCAGCGAGGCCTATCGCGCGGGAGTGGCCCGTGTGCACGAGCAGCTGGTCAGCGCGGCGCGTGCCGCCCGCCAGCCCGGCGAGGCGCTGATCGCCATGGGCCATGCGCACATGCGAGACGGCGAGGTCTCCGAGAACAGCGAGCGTCCGATCCTGATGGGAGGCGAAGAGGCGCTCTCGACCAGCCTGTTCCCCGACGACATCGCCTATGTGGCGCTCGGCCACCTGCATCGTCCGCAACGCGTGGGCGGCCAGGAGCGTATCCGCTATTGCGGCACGCCGCTGGCGATGGACTTCTCCGAGGTCGATTACGGTCACCGCGTGCTGGAGATCACTCTCGAAGACGAGACACTCGCGGGCGTCGAGGAGCATCGCGTGCCCTGCCATGTCGCGCTCACGCGCATCGGACCGGCACCGCTGACCGAGATCACCGCCCAGCTCACGGCGCTGGTCGCCGAGGCAGACCGTGAACTCGAGTCGGCACGCTGGCCGTGGCTTGAGGTAAGCGTGCAGCTGGAAGCGCCCGTCATCGACCTGCGCGCGCGCATCGAGGTACTGCTGGAAGACGCGCCGCTGCGGCTGATCAAGCTGGTCACCCGCTATCCGGCGCCCAGCGCCGAGAATCGCGCGCCCAAGGGCGTGAAGCTCGATGAACTGGGGCCGATGGGGCTGTTCGAGCGCCACTATCGCGCCACCTATGACAGCGAGCCGGCCCCGTCACTGATCGAGGATTTCGCCCAGCTGCTCGAGGAGGTCGAGATCGCGCGTGAGGCACGCCTGGCAGGGGAACCGAGCAAGGCCACCAAGCCCAGTCGCCAGGACGACAAGACAGCCTCGGCAGACAAGGCCAAGGGAGGTCAGGCATGAAAATTCTCGCCCTGCGCCTCGACAACCTGGCCTCACTGGCCGGCGCGCATGAAGTCGACTTCGAGAAGGCGCCGCTGTCCGATGCGGGCCTGTTCGCCATCACCGGCCCCACCGGGGCCGGCAAGAGCACGTTGCTCGATGCCCTGTGTCTGGCGCTATACGGCACCACGCCACGCCTGCGCCAGACCCCGAGCGGCGGTCAGCTGGAGGATGTCGGCGAGCATCAGCTGACGCTCAAGGACCCGCGCAGCCTGCTCCGGCGCGGCTGCGGCGAAGGCAAGGCCGAGGTGGACTTCATCGGCCGCGATGGCCTGCGCTATCGCGCCGGCTGGACGGTCAGCCGCGCGCGCGGCAAGCCCGGCGGACGCCTGCAGAACGCCAAGCAACATCTCCAGCTGCTGCCCACGGCCGATGACACCCAGTCAGCTCAGACCCTCAATACCACCAGCAATGACGCCAAGGCGTTGATCATCGACAGACTGGGACTGAACTTCGAGCAGTTCACCCGCGCCGTGCTGCTGGCCCAGAGCGAGTTCAGCGCTTTCCTGCGCGCCAACGACAACGAGCGCTCGGAGCTGCTGGAGAAACTGACCGACACCGGCCACTACTCCGATATCTCGATCGCCGCCCACGAGCGTGAGCGCAGCGCCCGCGAGGCCGTCAACGAGCTCGAACGCCAGCTGGATGGCCAGCTGCCGGCAAGCCCGGACGAGCGCCAGGCACTCGAAGATGAGGTCCGTCTACGCCAGACGGCCATGACCCGCCTCAGCGAACACCATGATGCGCTGACGGCCTATCACCAGTGGACCACCACAGCGGGCGAGCTCGAACAGGCCTTGGGTCAGGCACAGCTCGAACAGAAGGAGGCTCACGCCGCCAGTGCTGCGCTATCCCGTCAGCGCGAGCAACTCAGCGCCCTGGAAGCCCTCGCACCGATTCGCCCTGCCCTGCTGCGCCTCAAGGCGATCGCGCCGCAGCATGCCCAGCTGACCACGCAGCTCACCCGAGTACAGCAACAGCTCGGCACTCTGTCACCACGCACCGAGCAGGCCCGGGCCGACAAGCAGGCCGCCGATGAACGCATGCAGCGCTGCGAGACCTGGCGTGGCGAGCAACTGCCCAAGCTGGAAGAGGCCCGTCAGGTGGCCTCGCGTCTGGCGCAACAGCGCGAGACACATGTCAGCCAGCAGAATGAACAGCAACGCCTGCGCGACACGCTCGGCCACCATCAGCAGGAGCTGGAGACACAGGATCGACAGCGCCAGCAGCTGGATCATCAACTCCAGCAGCTGCAGGCGACGCTGGTCGACGAGTCCGGTCAGCCGCTGAGCGATGCCGAAGACCATCGGGACCAGCTGCAGCGTCAGCGCGATGCATTGCTGCAGCTGAAACCTGTGCTCAGCGAGCAGATCAATGGCCTGGCCCGCCGTGATGAGGTCCAGCAGCGCCTTGTCGAGCTGGAGCAGCAGCTGCCTCGGCAGCAACAGGCGTTGCGCGATGTGGCTGCCCGGCAGGCCCAGGCATTGCAGGCCCGTGATCAGGCGCGCCACGAGGAAGACGCCGAGCGCCGCCAGCAGGAGCAGGAGCGTCTGGCACGCAGCGACAACGTGATGGCGCTGCGCCGTGGGCTGGTCCATGGCGAGGAATGTCCGGTATGTGGCAGCCATGAGCACCCCGCCGCCGGCCAGGCCGCGCCGGCCGAGGCGCTGATCGCTCAGCTGGAACAGCAGGCCCGCGAGCGCCTTGAACAGCGCCGACAGGCCACGGCCACCGCGCAGCACGCCATGGAGGCGGCCAGTCACGAGCACGCACGTCTCGAGCAGCAGCTCGGCTATCTGCAGCAGGAACAGGCGCAGCTGCATACGGAACGACAACGTCTGCAGCAGCAGGCGCAGACCTGTCAGTCGAACCTGACCGACATTCTGGCTCGGCATTCGCTGTCAGAGCAGCCGCTGCTTGAGTCCCTGCCCCAGCTGCCTGCCGCACGAGCACTGGAACTGATCGAGCAGCGCCTTGGCGAACTGGACGCCCGTCAGAACGCGCTGGTGACGACGCTGCGTCAGCTGACGCCGCTGCGGGAGCAACGCCAGGCACTGGCGACACGCCACGCCACGCTGACGACGCAATGCCAGCATGGCGAAGCGCAGCTTCAGCAGTGTGAGGCACGCATCGCGGCGCTGGCGAGCGAGATCGAGCAGCTGAGCGGCACGCTTGCCCAGCAGCTGAGCGCAGACCCCAGGCGACAGCATGCCAGCGTGAGCGACTGGTCCGACTGGGTCGAATCGCTGACCACCCGCATGCGCAATGAGCAGGAGGATGCGCGTCAGGCGCTGCAAGAGCTGAGCGACCAGCAACAGCAGCTGACGCAGCAGCAGGCCAACCTGCAGCAACGCCAGACGGAGCTGCAAGAGGAGCAGCGCGCGCTCGACAGTGAACGCGCGCATTGGCAGGCCGAGAACCCTGGCCTGGATGACGCGCGTATCGAGGAGTTGCTGGCCGTCGAGGATCACGACCTGCAGGCACTGCGCCAGCAACTGCGTAGCGCCCACGAGCGAGTCGCACGCGCGGATGCCCTGTGTGAGGAGCGCAATGCGCGTCAGCTCAAACACTGGCAGGCCGCTCGGAGCTCCGACTGGCAGGCAGCACTCGAACAGCTGGCAGCGCCCGCCGAGGACACGACTGGAGACGATACGCAGGCAGACGGTACCGCGGGAGACGGTGCATCAGGAGCTGAAGAGCTCGGCGTCATTCGCGGCCAGGCCGAGCAGGCATTGGCGGTGCATGCTGGTCTGCAGGCCCGCTTGCAGGAGGCCCCGGAAGAAGGAGCCGCTGGCACACTGACGGATGCGCCGCCAGGGCCCGAGGACGACACCCGCGAGCTTGGCGAGGCGCTGGCCAGTCTGATCACGGCACTCAAGGCACCGCTCGATGCCGTGCGCGAGGCCCATCAGACGGCACAGGCAGCGATACTCAATGATGATCAGCGCCGCAGTGGCAGCGCCGCGCTTGCCGAGCGTCTCGCAGCCGCGCGGGCCGAACATCAGCGCTGGGGGGCGCTGTCGGAGCTGATCGGCAGCGCCAGCGGCGCCAGGTTCCGCACCATCGCCCAAGCCTTCAATCTCGAGCGCCTGATCGAGCATGCCAATCTGCACCTGACCAATCTGGCACGTCGCTATCGTCTGGCCCGCGGCGCCAGCCCGCTGGGGCTGGTGGTGGTGGATACCGAGATGGGGGACGAGCTGCGCAGCGTTCACTCGCTGTCCGGCGGCGAGACCTTCCTTGTCTCGCTGGCACTGGCGCTGGGCCTGGCGGGCATGGCCTCCGGCGAGCTGCGCATCGAATCGCTGTTCATCGATGAGGGCTTCGGCAGTCTCGACCCGGATTCGCTGGCGCTGGCGATGGAGGCATTGGATGGCCTGCAGGCCAGCGGCCGTCGCGTCGGGGTCATCTCGCATGTGGCCGAGATGCATGAACGCATTCCGGTGCGTATCGCGGTGCGCCCCTCGGGCAACGGTCAGAGCCGTCTGGAAATCGAAGGCTAAGCGTCGCCAGGCCTCGCAAAGACAGATAACGCAGAGACAGATAACGCAGAGACAGATAACGCGAAGACAGGTAATGCGAAGCTAGGCATCACGGAGCCGCTTGAGACGCCGGCTGGCAAGCTGATCCGCCAGTCGGGTCGGCTCGGGCAGCTTGGTCTTGCCCAGACAGTGCAGGGTCATCGAAAGCGCCGTCTCCAGATTCATGCGCTGGCCCGGCGAGACGAACACCGGCTTGACCTTCGCGCGTGAGCGCAGCACGGCGCCCAGCTGGCTGCGCTGTTCGCGTCTGGGCAGCTCGGTGTCCTCGATGATGCCGAGCTCGGCATCCGCCTCGCGTACGCGATCCGTCAACGCGACCCAGTCACCACGCGCATCGCCCGGCTCGCCATGCTTGCCGCACAGACGCTTCTTGGCCACTCCGAAGGACGGCAGGTCACACCACAGGCCAAGATGCGCCGCCACGCCCAGGCGGCGCGGATGGGCGATGCCGTGACCGTCCACCATCAGGCATTCGGGCGGCCGCTCGAGTGCCTCAATGGCGGCGATGGCAGCGGGCAGCTCCCGAAATGACAGCAGGCCCGGAATGTAGGGCATGCGGGTCGGCTGACGGATCAGCTGCTGCTCGAGGGGTTCCAGCGTCGCCAGATCCAGCGTCACCACCGCCGCACGTGTCACCTCGCCTGCATCCTCGAAGCCGATATCGACCCCCGTGATGGTCGCCGGCCAGTCCTCGGAGCTTGCTCCCCAGGGCGGCGTCAGCGTCAGTCGCGTCGCCATTTCGCGTTGCATGGCAACGGCGTCGGCAGGGTCGAGATTCCAATCGTGCAGTGCTGTCGTCCACTCACTCATGCACTTACTCATGCATTCCCTCACGGCGGTTGCGGGTCTCTCCCTCTCAGATGCTATCGATCGCCCTCACCTTCAAGTTGCTTGCCCAGTGAGCGCAGCACCTCCGCCGCCTGGTTGCGGAAGCTGTCCAGCCCGTTGCCGACCTCCCCCATGCCGCGTTCCAGCTGACGCGAGAGCCGATTGGAAAGCGGTTGATCCGCGCGTGCCGCCAGCTGCTCCGGCGTCATGTCGAGCACCAGGCGGTAGCGGATGTCGCCGGGGGCCGTGGCGGCGAGCGGATCACTGACGGCTTCACGAGTGAAGCGCGCGAAGTCGATGCTGGCCGCCTTGTCACCGCCTTCCGGACGGATCAACAGACGATGGATCTGGCCACGCGTATCACTGAGCACATCCTCGACCCGACCCAGCACCTCGCCCTGCGGCGTGACCACCGGTGACAGCCGCAGGGCCTCCAGCGAGACCAGCGGGACGCGAATCTCCGGCGTGGCGCTGCTGGCGGGCATGCCGGACTCGGCGTGGGCCGCGCTGAGCGACAACCAGGGTGTCGCCAGCAGAGCGCACAGTATCAGCTGGCGGGCGGGCGCGGCCTTCAGGCCACGGCGCAGGGCATCGAGTGAAGAGATCATGTGGGCATCCTCGGGAAATGATGGACGGTGGACGCTCCACCGCTATGCCAGAACAGGATACCAGCCCCTGTGGCGCCTTTCGTCCAGGCACAAAAAAACCGGCACCTCGTGAGAGGTACCGGTCTTTTCAGAAGCCGTGGCCAGCACTGTGTTCAGCGCCGGCCAGACTCAGGCCTGATCAGGCGCGACGACGGTCGTCGTTGCCACCTTCACGGCGCTGCGGACGAGCGCCCGCACCGTCTTCTGCCAGTTCCAGCGGACGGCCAGCGACGCGAGCGCGCGCCATCTTGGACACGATGCTGGTCGGCAGACCGCTCGGCAGTTCCACGACACTGTGCGTGTTGCGGATGTCGATGCGACCGATGCGCGAACCTTCGATGCCACCTTCGTTGGCGAGAGCGCCAACCAGCTGGCCCGGCTTGACGCCGTCACGATGGCCGACGGCCACACGGTAGAGCTTCATGCCTTCACGTGCGACCGGCGCAGAGTTGCGACGCTCACCACGTTCCGGACGCTCGCCGCGCTCAGGACGCTCGTTGCGACGCGCACCCGGCTTCGGCAGGGACTGGATCGGCGTCTCTTCGGCGCGAGCCATCTTGACGAAGACCGCGGCCAGCTCGACCGGATCATGACCTTCCTCGATCAGGCTCTGCACCAGGGCGCGGTGGCCATTGGAGCTGCTGCCCAGGGCTTCGACGACGCGAGCACGGAAGGCCGCGTCACGGTGAGCACGGATCTCTTCTTCGCTCGGCAGCTGGCGTTCGGTGATGCGCTGGCCCAGGGCCTGCTCCATCCAGCGAACCTTGCGCATCTCGCGACCGCTGACGAAGGTGATGGCGCGACCTTCACGACCGGCACGACCGGTACGGCCAGTACGGTGCACGAAGGATTCGCTGTCACCCGGCAGGTCGTAGTTGAAGACGTGGGTGATACGCGCCACGTCCAGACCACGAGCGGCGACGTCGGTCGCGACCAGCACGTCGACCTTGCCACGCTTCAGACGCGTCACGGTACGCTCACGCAGGGACTGGTCCAGATCACCGGACAGTGCCGCAGCAGAGATACCGCGAGCCATCAGCTGCTCGACGACGGTGGTACAGGCGGCACGAGTCCGCACGAAGACGATGGCGGCATCGACGGTCTCGACTTCCAGCAGGCGAGACAGCGCTTCCAGCTTGGCGCCGCCTTCGACACGCACCATCATCTGCTCGATGGTGGAAGCGGTCTTGGATTCGGACTTGATGGCCACCTTGATCGGGTCAACCAGGTAACGGTTGACGATACGCTCGATCTCGGTCGGAAGCGTCGCGGAGAAGAACACGCGCTGTGCTTCCTTCGGGGTATCGGCGACGACGCGCTTGACGTCATCGATGAAGCCCATGCGCAGCATCTCGTCGGCTTCGTCCAGCACCAGGGCGGACAGGCCGTCGAGCTTCAGGCTCTTGCGATCCAGGTGGTCGATGACACGACCCGGAGTACCGACGACGATCTGGGCGCCGCTCTTCAGGCTGCGCATCTGCTCGCGGTAGTCCTGACCACCACACAGGGTGGCAACTTCCAGGCCACGCATGAACTGGCCGTAACGAGTGAAGTTGACAGCGACCTGCTGAGCCAGCTCACGGGTCGGAGCCAGCACGAGAACCTGCGGCTCGCGGCGGTCGAGGTCCAGACGGGTCAGCAGCGGCAGAGCGAAGGCCGCAGTCTTGCCGGTACCGGTCTGGGCCTGACCGATCATGTCACGGCCATCGAGCAGGCTCGGGATGGTCTGGGCCTGGATGGGGGACGGTGTTTCGTAGCCCAGCTTCTCGAGAGAGGTCAGGACGGCAGGCAGCAGGGCAAGATCGCTGAAGCGATCGACGACGGAAGTCGTGGTCATGTATATCTCACACCTAAATGGCTACAAGTGAAGCTTGTAGCTGAAGAATGGGTCGGCTTGAACCGACACGAAGCGTAAGGGCTCCGTCTGGCGATGCCGTCAGGCACGAGGCGCTGGCATCATCAGAAAAAACGTACGAGTGCTTGGACGTCTTGGCATGGACGGGCCCGGGTTGCTCTGATGGCAGACGCATTTCCGCTATCAGGCACAACGCTGCGGCGACCGTACAGCAACCAGAGGCTCTCCACTTGAGAGTCTCGGGGCGCTCCATCATGCACACTGTGGACTGGGACGGGTCTTGCGTCGCGGCGGCCGGACATCGAAGGATCGAGGGGTCACGGAGGGCTCGGGGCAAGCTACGCCACTCGGTCCGGGAGGCGCGAAATTACCGTCTGAAGGCCTGTCAAGAAAGGCGATCACCGGCTTCGGCTACTCAGGATGGTGGGTCACTACATGCGAGGAGCTGGCATTCTAGCAGTCCCTCGCGCATTCTGCATCCTTTCTTTTGACCTTGGTCGCAGGCCAGGCGTCTGTCGGCGCAGGCCACACTCGCCAATTCCCTCTGACAGGAGACGGCATGACTGACGTGCAAGACCCCACCACCCCCTCACCCGCCGAGCCCATCACCACGCTGTGGGTCGATGCTGACGCCTGCCCGCGCGCGGCGCGCGACATCCTGGTCCGCGCCGCGGAGCGGACCGCGACCCCCACCTGGTTCGTGGCCAATCATCAGGTACCGCTGCCACGCTCGGTGCATGTCAAGGCGCTGTCCGTCCCTGCCGGTGCCGATGCGGCGGACCAGTTGATCGTCGAGCGCGCCCGGCCCGGCGACATGGTGATCACGTCCGACCTGCCGCTGGCGCTGGAGGCGATCGAGAAAGGCGCCCTGGTGATGACGAGCCGCGGCGAGACACTGGATGCCAACAACATCCGCGCCAAGGTTCAGATGCGCGATTTCATGGAGAGCATGCGTTCCAGCGGCGAACACACCGGCGGCCCCTCCACCTATGGCCAGCGCGAGCAGCGCGACTTCGGCAATGCGCTGGATCGCTGGCTGGCCAAGGCCAGACGAACCAGGCCGTGAAGCCAAACGCCTCGTCCCGGCAGCGATGGCTTCAGTGGTGGCGGCGAATGCCCTGCCCTGTCAGGCGCTCACGATCATGCGGTGCCTCGAGATCCAGCGTCGGGCCGAGGGGCACGATACCGGTCGGATTCACCGCCAGCTGACTGCCGTAATAGTGGGTCTTGATCTGCGCGAGATCGCAGGTCTCGGCGACGCCCGGCCACTGGTACAGCTCGCGCAGGTAATTCGAGAGATTGGGATAGTCACTGATGCGGCGCTGATTGCACTTGAAGTGGCCGTGATAGACGACATCGAAGCGCAGCAGCGTGGTGAAGAGGCGGATGTCCGCTTCGGTCAACCACTCACCGACCAGATAGCGCGAGTCGGCCAGACGGCGTTCCAGTGAATCCAGGCAGGCGAACAGCGCGGTGAAGTGACGCTCATAGGCCTGCTGGCGGGTGGCAAAACCGGTCTTGTAGACGCCATTGTTGACCTTGTCGTAGATCTCGGCATTGAGAGCGTCGATCTCGCCGCGCAGGTCTTCGGGAGAGAAATCCAGGTTATTGCCGGTCAGCGGATCGAAGGCGTCGTTGAAGATGCGCACCAGGTCAGCGGATTCGTTGTTGACGATGCGCCCCGCCTTGCGATCCCACAGCGCCGGTACGGTGACACGGCCGGTGTAGTGCGGGTCGGTCATGGTGTAGAGCTGATGGTGGTAGCGCACGCCGTTGATCGGATCGCCACTGGAGCCCTCTTCCTCGAGATAGCTCCAGCCATGTTCCAGCATGTAGGGGCTGGTGAAGGACATGCCCACGACCGACGTCAGTCCCTTGAGAGAGCGCATCACCAGCGCACGGTGGGCCCACGGACAGGCCAGCGAGACATAGAGATGATAGCGCCCGACTTCGGCGGGCACGGCAGACTGGCCGTCAGGGCCCTGCTCGGCCGCACCGGGGGGTACGACCCAGTCACGCAGGCTGACACTCTCGCGCTTGAATTCCCCGCCATTGCTGTCGGTATCGTAACCACGATTCTGCCAGGTGCCATCGACCAGTAAGCCCATGAGGAAATGTCCTGTCATGCAAGGTGAGGATAGCCATTCAAGGGATCGCAGAGGAGCCATGGTCCCCGCACGCAACGAATGACGCCTCTTTGACAGGTGGTAGCGCCCAGAGGCTTTTCCAATCCCCAGCCGCTTTCTCATGTGGCTCAGGAGTGCTTCACCCCCCTTGAACGCTGTGATGCAGCTGCTCGACCATCGCACGCACGCCAGGGCCGGCGCTGTCGGCATCAGGCAGGTAGAGATGAATGTCGATCTCACGCTCGCCGCCGTTGAGCAAGGGCAAGGGCACGAGTGCCCCCTGGGTCAGCGCCTGCGAGATTCGTGAACGCGGCAGCCAGGCAAAGCCCAGGCCACGCTCGGCGAGATCGACGGACGTCGCCAGATGACTCACCGTCCAGCGCTCCTCTGCCTTCAGCCAGCCGGCATCCATGCCTGTCGAGCGACTGCTGTCGCGCACCACCAGCTGTCGATGCTGTTCGAGGTCACGCAGATCCAGCGGCCGTCCCAGCGCATGCAGGGGATGCCTTGGCGCCGCTACCGCCACGAAGGTTTCCCGCACCAGCAGGCTACCAAGCTGCCCTTCCTGTGGCAGCGCGCTGACCAGCAGATCGACCTGGCCGGCATCCCAGAGCTCACTGCCACCCGTCAGGGTGGTTTCGTGCAGCTGTATCCGTACCTGGGGATAGGCCGCGGAGAACCCCTCCAACGCACGGGCCAGCAGGTCCGAGGGAAACAGCTGGTCCACGGCCAGGCTTATCTCGCTCTCCATGCCTTGTGACAGCGCCTGGGCCACATCCTCCAGCGCGCTGGCACTCTCGATCAACTGGCGTGCGCGACGCAGGAGCATCTCGCCGGCCTCGGTCAGGCGCACGTTGCGCCCCACCGGCTCCAGCAACGGCACTCCCAGCAACGCCTCCAGGCGATGCACCGCATGATTGAGCGTGGAGGGGCTCTTGTGCACGGCCTCGGCGGCTCGGGCAAAACTGCCATGATCGACCACGGCGGCCAGCATCTGCCATTGGGCCAGAGTCACTCGAGACGACATCGGACATTCTCCACTGATTTCTTGTTGCCACGCGGGCGCACGAAAGGCGAGACAGGGCGACACGAGCGACGCCACCCTGCTGTCCCTCTGGACAATCTTCGCCCCCTTCAGAGATCTCATGTTGCGACGCCAGAGCATCATGTGCCAACACGTTCGCCACTCTGCGTCACAATCCTCTGACAACAGGACGCTATCCTCGTGATGTACGCACTGACTTGCAGAATATTTCGACGAAGTTACAAAATTTAACAGCAAGCAGATATTACTGTGAGAACAGCGTTTCTTAAGCAAAAATGGCGGGATTTTCGACTGTCCTCATAAAACAGACACCGCTAGCACGACCCCTGATGATCAAAACAGGGTTGAATTCCTAATACTGGACATGTGTCCAGCCTATCGAATGCGCAAAAGCTTGGTTAAGGTTCGGATGCGAATCTGTCGTCTTCTGTTCTGTTCACTTCATCACATCATCGGTCAACTATGCTGCGAATCCTTCATTCGCTCCCACGCGTGCACAAGTATCTTCTTTTACCTGTTGCCACAATGGTCACCGTGCTGGGCGCTCACAAGCTTCTTGAAACTCTGGACTCTCAAGAGATCTCACCTGCCTCTCGCCACCTCGCCATCGACCTGGCCAATGCCAGCTCGGAGGTGACGAACGCATTGCCGGTTGCCATCGCGCACGCGCAACAGACGCCTGCTCCGCTGGCCACGGCCAGTCTTGATGCGGGGCATCAGGCACTGAGCGCAGCTGGCGAGGTGCCACTCTCCGCGCTGACGCCGAGTGAGGTCATCGATGTCGACTTCGACATGCCGGTGATGTTGACCGACGCCAACTACCCTGCCGGTGAGGCTGAGCCCGGCCCGATCGTGGCACTGGCACCTTCTGCCGTGAAGACGGCCGAGGCGGTGATCGCCACCGCGACCGATGAGCAGGCCGGCGGGACCTCCTACGATGATCTGTCCGTCGATCCGGTCGAGCTGGGCGAGAGCCCGACGCTGCAGACCGAACTGGCAGCCAAGGAAGTCTATGTCCCGGAATGGCAGACCTACACCGTGCAGGCGGGCGACACCTTTGCCGTGATGGCGGAGCGTTCTCTGGGGCTCGGCTATCGCGAGACCACCCGCATCATCAAGTCGCTGCCGGACAAGCGTGTGCTGACCCACTGGCGTATCGGTGACAGCCTCGACTACAAGCTCGACGAGGACGGCAACCTGCTGGCGCTGCGCATCATGAAGGATGCGCGTCGCGGCTTCATGGTCAAGCGTGACCCTCAGCAGGATTCCTTCAGCGTCGCCAAGATAGAGAAGGCCACTCAAGCGACCCAGCGTCTGTTCGCCGGTACCGTCAGCGGCAGCTTCTCGCTCTCGGCGGAGGCCACCGGTCTTGGCGTGGCGGATGTCACCCAGCTGACCCAGGTACTGGGCAAGAAGATCGATTTCCGTCGCGATACCCGCAAGGGCGACAAGTTCCAGGTGCTGGTCGAGTCCGACATGATCGATGGCACCAGCACCGACTCGCGCATTCTGGCCGCCCGCTACGAGGGTACCCGCAAGTCATTGACCGTGGTGCGCAATGCCGCCGATGGCCGCTACTACACTCCGGACGGCAAGGGGCTCGACCCGGCCTTCAATCGCTACCCGCTGGCTCACAAGGCGCGCATCAGCTCGCCCTTCAACCTGAGCCGTCGCCATCCGGTCACTGGTCGCATCAGCCCGCACAAGGGCACCGACTTTGCCGTTCGCGTCGGTACACCGGTCCTGTCCACGGCTGATGGCGTGGTCGAACTGGTCGGCAATCACCCGCTGGCGGGCCGCTACCTCGTGCTGCGCATGGACAATGGCTACAAGACCCGCTACCTGCACCTCTCCAGACCTCTGGTCAAGAAAGGCGAGCGCGTGAAGATGGGTGAGAAGATCGCCCTGTCCGGCAATACCGGCCGCTCTACCGGCCCGCACCTTCACTATGAGGTGATGGTCAACAATCGTCAGGTCGATGCCATGCGCGTCCAGCTGCCGAACAACAAGTCACTGTCCGGCAAGGCGCTGGCCGCCTTCAAGCGTGAGTCACAGAACATGCTGGCCAAGCTGGAAGCCGCCGACAACACCGGCGCCATCGCCAAGGCATCGACGCCGACAGGCTCTGACGAAAGCTGATTCGCGCCATGCCCTGAAACGCAAGAGGCCCTCACCGACGTGAGGGCCTCTTGCGTTTCAGGGCGTGGCATCTCCGGATACCCCGGTGATGTCGTTACTTCTTGATACCCTTGTTGGCGGCCTGCTCCAGCAGCTCTTCGGCTTCACTGGACGCCCCCTCCTCGCGCATCCTGGCCACATCCGCATACAGGCAGACGTAAGTGCCGCACGAGGCGCAGAAGACCTTGTCTTCCGGATTGTGCACCTGAGAGACGCGCATCCGCTTGCTACCACAGTCGGGGCACGGCTTGGGGATACGCAGTTCCTCGGATAGATCGGACATGTAACAGCCTCCTGTGCAGTCTCTGGAAGGCATGCATCCACGACGCAAGCCCGGGGAACGGGAAGTGCGCAGGATCCATGCGGTTGTGAAAGACATGGGGGCAGGCATCCTGCTTGCAACCCCATGGCGTGCTTGCCACCGAAGGTCGAGAAGAGCAGCCGTGAGGCGGCTGCCTGCCTCCTGCACACGACTCCCTTCCCGCTCGCGTCGTGTGCCAGGAACGCAAAGCCCCCGGCGTGGGCGGGGGCTTTGCAATGAGCTGGAGACCTCAGAATGCGCGAACTCTCAAGCCGCGCTGATGCGTTCACCGCTGACGATGGCATCCTGACGATTTCTCGCGGAGTGCTCCAGTGGGCGTCGTTGCGCATGGGAGCGGGCACCATCTCGCGTCAGACGAAACTCTTCCTGGAGTGCCATCTCACGCGCTGCCAATCGGAAGTCCCCCATGGAACACAGGACATGACCATTCGGGCATTTCAACAGGTGCTCATCGGGGAGATCACAGGCTGGCCAATGCAATGATTCATTGCACTCGGGGCAGCGAGGACCATTACTGGTCGGGATTGAAGTAGAAAACATGCGCGAACTCCTTTTCGGCGCAAGAGGTGACGTTGTCATGACCAGGCTCTCGATAAGGGGATCATGCAGACATGGCTCAGCATGCGTGCGCATGATGGAGACACGAGGCCGCAGACTCCATTGCACTTTATGTTAGAAATATCAGATTCCTTGCTGATGTCCCGGATATCTCGAGGCATCTCCAGCATGTCTCATCCGCGACAGGGCATCAGACGCGCCTCATCCTGACAGGACAATCTTACAAACGAATAACACTCCCACGGATGATGCAGATCAAGGCTGTCTCGAAACACGCTGATTGCCTTGTCGGATGACACACAAAAAAATCCCGGCCAATGGCCGGGAAAACACTCTCAGGCAGAACAGGACCTGAATCGGGAGGCAACGCTCACCGAGGGGGTCGACCAGGACGCTGGACAGTCGCCAGCGGTATCACGAATTCATGTCGCCTCTGACAAGGCACTTGCTCGGGGCTCCGGCAATGGACGATTGACCGAAAGGATGACGATTGCCGAAGCCTGACTCTCACATCTCACTGACCAGCATGCTGGACGACTGATGAATGCCGCATCACCTGCTGGCTGTCAGTGGGGAGAACATCTCAAGCCTGTGCATCAAGCTGCTTGATCACCTGGTTGGCCATCAAGGCAGGGTCGATGGTGGCACGCTTGCGAGCGCTGGCTTCAAGCCGGTCGCGCAGCATGAACCACACCCCGAGAAATTCGTCGCACTCGGCGCAGCTCACGATATCGTCATCTGCCGGGCTTTCTCCCAGATTGACGCGATTGCTGCCACAACGTGAACACTCCATGGGAACCTTGCGCACTGCGTTCATCTCGATGCCCTCCGCTGGATCCTTGATGAAAACTCTCACGGCCTTCCTCAATAGATTCGACCGTGACCTGCCAGATCTCGAGCAAGGAAAGGACGAGGGCTTGAAAAGCACGCTGCGGATCTCCATTCCCTCTCTTGGCGAGGCGTTCATCGTTGGCCTCGCTGCGCTCTGACACCCTCAAAGTTAGACACTTGAAAACTGCTGTACAAGTTTTTCTGAGTATCAAAACGTATCTGTATAGCTAACGTACACCCTGAACTTCCCCTCTTGAACTGCGATTACGCAGCGTTGATCCCCCTGCAGATGTCGATCTCACCACTGACGATCGTCACGCCCCGACCGTAACACTTCGCTACAAATTCAGTGATCGTGCAATGAAAACTGCAGGTACAGTGCGGAATTCTCCTCCGCCAGCACGGATGACAGCGCGGTTGGCCGTCGATATTCACTGATGGACACCTCCATGCCTTGCCCTCCTGTTCTGCCGGCAGACCGCCGTAGCCCCGCCAGACGCCGGCATCTCGCTGGCCGAAAAGTGCACCTGATTCGTGACGAGCGCATGAACTACCGTACAAGTTTTTCCACTCCCCCCTTGAAACTTGATCGCGTCATCTGAATCTTAGGAAGCATGGCTGCACGAGATGGCAGCCCGACATCGTCCATGTCCTGATTGGCCCACCACTGCAGCACGCCACGCAGTCGCCGCCGGATTACATCAGGGCAGACGGCAATGAAGAATCGACACGCAAGGAGTACGGCATGAGCAAGATGAACCGCAAACAGATTCTGGGTGCGATCACCGCGACCACTCTGCTGACCACCTCCGGCCTGGCCATGGCCAATCCGCAGGGACTCTACTCCGCTGATGAACTGATGGATGCTGACGTCTATCTGCAGAACGACGACCAGCAAGTCGTGGGCGAAGTGGAAGATGTGCTGCTCGACGACAACATGCAGGTCGCCGCGCTGGTGGTCGAAAGTGATGAAGTGCTGGGCCTTGATGATCAGCAGTACGTGGTCGAGACCGGCAAGTTCACGCTGGAAACCCGTCAGGGTGACGACATCGACAATCTCGAATATCGCATTCATGTGAACATGGATGAGGCTCAGCTCAAGGAACAGCCGCAGTACACCACCGACTGGTGGCAGGACACTCGCAAGAGCGCGGCCGCTGCCTGGGATGAGACCAAGGACACTGCTGCCAGCGCCTGGCAGGACACTCGTCAGGCAACCGCCAATGCCCTGACCTCGGCAGGCAACGCGATCAGCGGTGCCGCCAATGACGCCCAGGATGAGATGACAGACGAGACTCAGTGATCATCACTGATATCGAAGCGTCTCGCGCCATTCTCGTGGCAGTGACATGAAGGATTCGCCGCCGCCCGCAAGGCAGTGACATCAGAGCAGTCCTTTACGACGTTCGAGCCGACGCCCCGTCGCCACCTGGCACGGGGCGTTCTGGTATCTGGCGGTGCGAAGGCGAGCCGGAACGACTGACGTGCTGATGCAAGCCCATGCAACCGAGTTCCCCGCCAGCGAAAGGCGAAGAGCCACGGATGAAGCCGAAAGCGGAAAACCATCGATCTGGCGAAACGGGCAGGCACAAAAAAAGCCGCCGATGGCGACCTGGCAGGCGCTACAGAAAAGCGCCTCGGGATGGTGGGCCCAGCAGGACTTGAACCTGCGACCAATCGATTATGAGTCGAGTGCTCTAACCAACTGAGCTATGGGCCCGGACAGCGCCGCTATGATAGCGAAAGCCAAAGCGTCAGGAAAGCCCGAAAACTCAACAACATAGACCTCGCTGGACACGAGCCGCCGTCACCGCCTCCGATCAGCCCCATCCCGCCTGCCACCCTGTCACGAACCCTTGCGCCACTGGCGTGTCCAATGCCTCAATGCGCCGCACAGAGCTCACCCTTCGTAGCGCCCAGCCATCAGGAGTCACCATGTCATTTCCCTTTCTTCGCTGGACCTCTTCCTTCCACAAGCGCCTTCGCGCCCCTATCAAGGCCCTCGCCCTGGCCGTTGCCATGAGTGGTATCGGCATCAGCGTGCCCAGCCAGGCAGCCTGGCAGCTGATCCCGGATGCCAGTGGCGCCACCGCCACGCTGACCGAACAGAAGGCGCAGGGCAATGTCGAGCACGTCCACCACCTGCGTGGGTTGAGCGGCACCGTCGGTGATGACGGCAAGATGAGCATTCCGCTCAGCGTCGGTCAGACCGACCTGCTGGACAAGGTCGGCGAGCTGCCGCCGTGGCTGTCAGGCGTCAGTCAGATGCGTCTCGCCACCCTGACGCTGAATCTGGACCCCGTGGCTCTGGCAGCGCTGGAGACAGGCAGGACGACACGCATGAAGGTGCCCTTCACGGCCACCGATGGCAACCGCACTCACCGCGACACCCTGCCTCTGAACGTGACCCGCGAGAGTGCCGACCGCCTGAGCTTCGCCAACGCCGAGCCCATGGCGCTGGACAGCGCGGAAGTCGCCAAGAACCAGGTCGGCAGTACCCTGCTTGGCCTGCTGGGCTATGGCAATTTGGTCGGCGATATCCCCATCACGCTGCAGGGCGAGATGCAGGACCGCTGATCCCCCGCCAGCGCCATCCTCCGTCGAGGCGCCCCTCTGCCAAGGACCGCACTCTGACAAAGACCGCCCTCTGACAAAGACCGCCCTTCGGGGCGGTCTTTGCATGTCTGAGCGCCACCGGAAGCCCCCGCCAGGCCACGTACACGGCCCACTGACATCAGATAACAAAAATAATTCTCATTCATGGTTCAGAAATACCAACCCTGTACGTCTTCCCTCAGGAGAGAACGACAAACAAGAAGCATTCGCAAAAACATCATTCAGGATGGAACATCGTCACTCATGAAAGACTCCGCCACGCGACACCCGCATCAATCCCCATTGCTTTCACTGCCACGGCACCCGCTGGCACTGGCGATTGCCCTGAGCCTACCCTTCACCGGGCAGGCCGTGGCGGCCGACCATCGGGATGCTCAGGACGAGCAGCTGGATACCATGACGGTCACCACCACGGCGGCTACCAAGACGCAGACCGGTTACCTGGAAACTCCCCAGGCTGTCTCCACCATCACCCGTGATGACATCGACAAGCGCGCCGCCGAGACGGTGCAGCGTGCCGCGGACTACACGCCGGGCGTGTTCACCAATCAGATCGGTGCTTCCAACCGCTATGACTATCTGGTCCTGCGCGGCTTCTCCGATGGCAGTGTCAGCAACACCTTCCTGGATGGTCTGAAGCTGATGGGTGACTCGGGCTCCTACAGCTCGATGACCATCGACCCCTACTTCCTCGACAGCATCGAAGTCGTCAAGGGGCCGTCCTCCGTCCTCTACGGCCGCTCCTCGCCGGGTGGTCTGGTCGCGATGCAGTCCAAGCGCCCCGAGTTCCAGGACTCCGGCCAGGTGCGTTTCACCGTCGGTGACGACAACGAGCGCAGCGCGGCCTTCGATCTCACCGGCCCGCTGGACGACGAGAAGCGCATCGCCTATCGCCTGACCGGCCTTGCCAGCGCCGAAGACACCCAGGTCGATTCCGTCAGCGAAGAGCGTTATGCCTTCTCGCCACAGATCACCATGGATGTCACCGACGACACCACCGTCACCCTGATGGGCTACTTCCAGAAGGACCCGGAAGGCGGCTACCACTCAGGCCTCCCCTACGAGGGCACGGTGGTGAGTCACGACGGCATCAAGCTCGGCAACGACTTCTACGAAGGCGACGAGGACTACGAGGAATTCGATCGCACCGAACGCATGCTCGGCTATGACTTCGAGCATCGCTTCAATGACGATGTCACCGCGCGCCAGAAATTCCGCTACCTGCGTTCCGACGTGGATCTCGAGCAGGTCTACGCCTATGGCTGGGCCTCGGATACCGAGCTGACCCGCTACTACTCCGGTGGCGAGGAAAGCCTGCGTGCCTGGACGGTCGACAACCAGCTGGAGACCCGCTTCTCCACCGGCGACATCGATCACACCCTGCTGTTCGGTGCCGATTATCAGACCCGCACCAACGACGTGGACTGGGAATACGGGACCGCCAGCTCGCTGGACGTCACCAGCAGCAGCGATGCCGATGTCTCCATCTATGCCACCGAGAACCAGAAGCGTGAACTGGATCAGACCGGTGTCTACCTGCAGGATCAGCTCAGCTGGGGCCGCTGGAACCTGGCCGCCGGCCTGCGTCAGGACTGGGTCAACATCAAGAATACCGATCGCGACTACAACACCAGCAGTGAGCTGAACGACAACGAGATGAGCGGCCGTATCGGCCTGATCTACGGCTTCGACAACGGCATCTCGCCCTACGTCAGCTACTCCACGTCCTTCTCGCCGAACTCCTACACCGACGAGGATGGCGACCTGCTCGACCCGACCACCGGCAAGCAGGTGGAAGTCGGCATGAAGTACCAGCCCAACGGCACGCGTGATCAGTACAGCGTCTCGCTGTTCCGCATCAATCAGGAAAACGTCGCCTCCAAGGACCCGGAAGACAGCTACTACACGTCCTACGGCGAGATCGAGTCCCAGGGCCTGGAGCTGGAAGCCCGCACCCAGCTGACCCGCGACTTCGCGCTGCAGGCCGGTTACAGCTACACCGACGTGACCTATGCCAAGGCGGAAGATGGCACCGAAGGCAACGATGCCAACCAGGTGCCGAAGCACCAGGTCAGCGTCTGGGGTGACTACGCCTTCAACGAGGGCCCTCTGACCGGCCTGAATGCCGGCCTTGGCGTGCGTTACTACGCCGACATGTGGGCGGATTCCGAGAACACCGAGAAGGTCCCGAACTACGCACTCGTCGATGCCCTGGTAGGCTACGACCTGAGCCAGGTCGGCTGGAGCGGCACCAGCGTGCAACTCAACGTCAGCAACCTGTTCGACAAGGAATACATCGCGTCCTGCTACAGCACCAGCTTCTGCTACTACGGTGCCGAGCGCAGCGTGACCGCGACACTGACCTATGATTTCTGATTCCGACACGTCCGCCGTCCGTCGATTCTGAATCGACCCGCATGACCCGCCGGTGGCAAGGATGTCGCCGGCACCATCGCCCTGAACCACTCATCGTCTGATACCTCTGGCGTGTGCCGCACATGACATCGAGATTGCCCGACACAGGGGCGCTCGGTGACGACTCACTCTCTGCCGATGCCCACGGCAGGCGTGACTGACCGCGCCAACCGCTTTGCCAACAACTTCACCAACAACTCCACCAACAACAACGACCGCATCACGCGGCACTTGATGAATGTCCTGACTGGTCCTCGCACCTGTGCCACCTGCCCTGGCTGGCTGCGAGTCTCTTCCAAGTCTTTATCTGCGAACATTCGCATAAGGTTATGTAATGCACAGCCTTCATGATTCCGCCGCCACCTATGGCGCGGCTGCAGGATCCCACGCGTCTGCCCCCCAGGCCGCTGCCGCCGCGAGCTCCCTGTCCCGCTCGCCCAGCGCCGCCCTGTTCTCACCTGCCAACATGGATGCCTGGCAGGCCGGCATGCAACGCATCAGCAGTCTGGTCGCCGAACAGCTCGAGAACGTTCAGCAACCCTTCAGCGGTATCACCCCGGAAGCCCTGCGCCCGGCCTTTGCCGAGCTGGATCTCGAGACGCCCCTCGAGAATCTGGAAGCGGGCCTGGAGGAGCTCCAGTCGCTCTACCTGAAGGATGCCGTCTATTTCCATCACCCGCGCTACATCGCACACCTCAACTGCCCGGTCGTGCTGCCGGGTGTCTGGGCGGAAAGCCTGCTCGGCGCGATCAATTCCTCACTCGACACCTGGGATCAGAGTGCCGGCGGCACCCTGATCGAGCAGCGCCTGATCGACTGGACCACCGAACGACTGGGCCTGGGTCCGACCGCGGACGGCATCTTCACCAGCGGCGGCACCCAATCCAACCTGATGGCGCTGCTGCTGGCGCGTGACGCGGTCTGCGAGAAGCTGCCCAACCACCCCGGCAACCAGACCCACGGCCTGCCGCCGGAAGCCGGGCGCCTGCGCGTCTTCGCCTCCGGCATCAGCCATTTCAGCCTGCAGAAGGCCTGCGCCCTGCTCGGCCTCGGCCACAACGCCGTCATCCCCGTCGCCGTGGATGAGCGTCGCCGCATGGACCCGATAGCCCTGCGTGAGGCGCTGGACAAGGCGCGCGCGGAAGGCCTGATTCCGATGGCCGTGGTCGGGACCGCCGGTACCACCGACTTCGGCAGCATCGATCCGCTGCAGGCCATCGGCCGTGAATGTCATGCACGTGGCATCTGGTTCCACGTCGATGGCGCCTACGGCGGCGGTCTGATCACCTCGCGTCGTCACGGCCACTGGCTCAAGGGCGTCGAGATGGCGGACTCCGTCACCATCGATTATCACAAGACCTTCTTCCAGCCGGTCAGCTGCAGCGCCTGCGTGGTGCGTGATCGCACCCAGCTGCGCCACGTCACCTATCACGCCGACTACCTCAACCCGGAACTGCAGGCCCGCGAGGGCACACCGGATCAGGTCAACAAGAGCCTGCAGACCACGCGGCGCTTCGATGCGCTCAAGCTGTGGCTGACGCTGCGCCTGATGGGCGCCGATGCCCTCGGCGACATGCTCGATTGCGTGATCGACCTCACTCGCGAGGGCCATCAGCTGCTCGCGGCGGCACCGGACATCGATGTCGTCCAGGCCCCGGAGCTCAGCACCCTGGTGTTCCGCTTCCATGACGCCAACGAAGACACCCTCAGCGATGCACAGTGGGACGCCCTGAATCGCGAGATCCGCAAGCGCCTGTCGCGCAGCGGGGAAGCCATCGTCGCCGCCACCAAGGTCTCCGGCCGTCAGTATCTGAAGTTCACGCTGCTCAACCCGGACACCACCCGCGACGACATCGCCGCGGTGGTCGAGCTGATCCGCCAGCATGGTCAGGCGCTGGTCAAGGCGCATCATCTCGCCGTCAGCACCACGGCCCAGGCAGGCCATGGCGCACCACTGGCCGACATTCCGGCCGCCAGCCGTCGCAGCCACACCACAGAAGCAAAGGAAAGCCGTCATGCATGACACCTCGACTCCTCACGTCACCGACACAGCTGAAACGCGCAATGAGGTGCTCGACTTCGTCGCCATCGGCATCGGCCCCTTCAACCTGAGCCTTGCCTGTCTGAGCGAGCCGCTGGAGGACGTGAACGGCGTCTTCCTGGAGCGCAAGGCCGAATTCGACTGGCACCCGGGCATGCTGCTGGAAGACGCCAGCATGCAGACGCCCTTCATGGCGGACATGGTCTCGCTGGCCGACCCGACCAGCCACTTCAGCTTCCTCAATTACCTGAAGCTGCATGACAAGCTCTACAACTTCTACATCCGCGAAGACTTCTTCCTGCTGCGCCGCGAGTACAACCAGTACTGCCAGTGGGCGGCGCGCGAGCTGACCAGCCTGCGTTTCGATCACGAGGTCCAGGACATCCAGCATGTCGGCGACATCTATGTGATGCGCGGCACTCGCCCCAGCTCCGGCGAGGCCTTCACCTATCGTGCACGCAAGCTGGTGCTGGGCACCGGCACCCAGCCGTATCTGCCCGGCGCTGCCGATGCGGTACGCGGCGAGGTGCCGGTGGCGGGCAGCCGCGTGTGCCACAACGCCCACTACCTGGCGCGCAAGGACGAACTGACGTCCCAGCCGGCCATCACCATCATCGGCTCCGGCCAGAGCGCCGCCGAGATCTACCTCGACCTGCTGCGCGAGATCGACCAGCACGCCTACCAGCTCAACTGGATCACGCGCTCGCCGCGCTTCTTCCCGCTGGAATACGGCAAGCTGACGCTGGAGATGACGTCACCGGATTACATCGACTACTTCCATGCCCTGCCGCGCGAACAGCGCAACACCCTGCTGGCGACCCAGAAGGGCCTCTACAAGGGCATCAATCTCGAACTGATCAACGAGATCTACGACACCCTCTACGCCAAGCAGCTGCAGGGCGTGGTGCCCACCACCCTGATGACCAATACCGAGCTGACCTCGCTGACTCGCGAGAGCGCCGATGGCGACTTCAGCCTGGGGCTCTATCAGCGCGAACAGCAGCAGGCATGGCGCCACGAGACCAGTGCCGTGGTACTGGCCACCGGCTATCACTACGTCGCCCCGCCCTTCCTGAAGAGCATCGAATCACGCATCCGTCGTGACGCCGAAGGCCGCTACGCCGTCGGGCGCTTCTACGCCGTCGACGCGCAGAGCACCGCAGACGCCGAAGGCAATGAAGGTGACCAGTCGCCCTTTGCCGGCGAGATCTTCGTCCAGAACGCCGAGCTACATACCCACTCGCTGGCCGCCCCGGACCTGGGCATGGCCTGCTACCGCAACAGCTGCATCCTGCGCGCCATCACCGGGCGTGAGGTCTATCCCATCGAGCGACGCATCGCCTTCCAGAGCTTCGGCGCCCCGGGCGTTGAAAAGGGCAACGGCAACGGCTTCACGCCTCTGCCCGCCGCCCATCTGGCCTACGGCGAGACCGACCTGCATGCCAGTGCAGCCAGCGAAAAGACCGCCTCGTCCAGCACCGCCCCCACCGAGTCCTCACGCGCAGCGCAACACCGGGAGACCACCGCATGAACATGCCCGTCGACATCACCACCACCCGTGCCAACGCCCACAGCGCCGCGACCCCGGCCCAGCAGATCTTCGGCGACACATCACTGGACACCTCCCCGGCACTCGACCTGCTGAGCCCGGTACCCGGCACACGTTTCACGCGCCGCTCGGTGGAACTCGAACAGGCCCAGGCGCGCCTGCGCAAGCCGCAGGATGACAGCACGCCGGAGCGAGCGGAATTCGCGCTGCGACCGCTGGATCTCGCCGCCGACATGGCGCTGGTCGACGAGTGGACCAGTGGCGCGCGCGCCAGCTTCTGGGGCATGAGCGAAGACCTGCTCACCACCAAGCACGATTTCTATCAGGGCCTGGAAGACAGTCGCCACGCCCAGGGCTGGCTCGGTCTCTACAACGACCAGCCGGCGTTTCTGGTCGAGCTCTATGACCCGGCACACGACCCGCTCGGCAAGCATTACGCCGTGCAGCCAGGCGACTTCGGCATGCACTTCCTCATCGCGCCGCGCAGCGAGGATCAGGCCCCCATCAGCGGCTTCTCGCGTGCGGTGATCGAAACGATCATGGCGATGATCTTCGCCGGCCAGTTCCGTGACGAGCACGCCGCGGATACCGGTGAGGCAGTCCGCCCGGTCACTCGCGTGGTGGTCGAACCCGACAGCCGCAATACCGCCATTCACCCGCTGAATGCCGCCGTCGGCTTCGTCGATCACGGCCCGCTGGATCTCGACGGCAAGCCCGCGCGTCTGTGCTTCTGCACCCCGCAGGACTTCCGCGCCGCCCTGGCGAGCCGCAGCCCGCGACTGGATACCACCATCACCGCCAATCCGGCGGCGGCCGGCCAGCACCTCACCGGGCCGGACTGGCAGCAGGCCAATCGCCTGCTGGTGCGCAAGGCACTGGCCGAATTCAGCCATGAGCGCCTGATCCACCCGCAGTGTGCCGACGAGACCAACGCCCGCATCACGGATGGCTGGCATCATTACCGCCTGTCGCTGTCTGCCCCGGCGAGCGACAAGGCCCCCGTCAGTCGTCGTGCGGTGGAATATCGCTTCGTGGCGCGCCGCTTCCAGCTCGATCACTGGTTGATCGACGCGGCCTCCCTCCAGCGTCTGGACGCCAATGGCAAGGCCCTGCCGCTGGATGCCCGCGAGCTGATTCTGGAGCTCAACGACGTGCTGGAGATTCCGCCGCGCCTGCTGCCGGTCTATCTCGAGGAAGTCAGCGCCACGCTCGCTTCCAGCGCCTGGAAGATGCAGCGCGCCGTGCGCGAGAATCAATCCGCCCGCGTGCTGGCCGGTGCCTCCTTCCAGACCCTGGAATCGGCGATGAGTGAAGGCCACCCGTGCTTTGTCGCCAACAATGGCCGCATGGGCTTCGATGCGCTGGACTACCGCGCCTACGCGCCGGAGGCCGCACAGCCCTTCGCGCTGGTGTGGATCGCCGTACATCGCGACAACGCGCATTACTCCGGCGTGGATGGTCTCGATCCGCGCCGTCTGCTGGAAGAGGAACTGGGTCACGCCGAACTGGCCCGCCTGGAGCATCAGCTGACGGCCAAGGGCCTCGATGCCGCCGATTACCTGATGATGCCGGTGCACCCGTGGCAGTGGAATCACAAGCTGGCGATCACCTTCGCCGCCGAGATCTCAAGCCAGCGCATCGTGTGCCTGGGCCTTGGCGAGGACCGCTACCAGGCCCAGCAGTCGATCCGCACGCTCTACAACCGCAACCAGCCGGGCCGCCGCTACGTGAAGGTCGCGCTGTCGATCCTCAACATGGGCTTCATGCGCGGCCTGTCGCCCTATTACATGCGCGCCACGCCGGCCATCAACCAGTGGCTGCAGGGGCTGATCGACTCCGACCCCTCCTTCGAGACATGGGGCTTCCGCCTGCTGCGTGAAGTCGCCGCCATCGGCTATCGCGATGACGTGCTGGAAGATGCCGACCCGGCGGCCGTCGGCTATCGCAAGATGCTGGCCAGTCTGTGGCGCGAGAGCCCGGAAGACGTCAAGGACGAGGGCGAGCGCCTGATGACCATGGCCGCGCTGCTGCACGTCGACAACGACGAGAAGGCACTGCTGCCTGCGCTGATCGAGCGCTCCGGCATCGGCGCCGAAGCGTGGATCGACAAGTGGCTGACGGCCTACATGACGCCGCTGCTGCACTGCTACTTCAAGCATGATCTGGTGTTCATGCCCCACGGAGAGAACCTGATCATGCGCCTGCGCGATGGCGTGCCGTGTGGTGCACTGATGAAGGACATCGCCGAAGAGGCCGCGCTGTTCGCCACCGACGAGACCCGCGCCCTGGAGCTGCCGGAAGGAGTCGAGCGTCTGGTGGTCGAGGTGCCGGAACCGATCCGCATCCTGTCGCTGCTCACCGATATCTTCGACTGCATCTTCCGCTTCGCGGTACCGCTGCTGGTGCGCGAGCAGGTGATGACGGAAGACGCCTTCTGGTCACGCGTCGCGGCCTGCATCCATGACTACCAGGATGCGCACCCGGAGATGGCCGACAAGTTCGCGCGTCACGACCTGTTCGCGCCACGCTTCACGCTGTCGTGCCTCAACCGACTGCAGCTGCGCAACAACCAGCAGATGGTCGACCTCACCGACCCCTCCGGTGCCCTGCAGCTCAAGGGAGAGCTGGACAACCCCATCGCCGCCTTCGCCCGCCACTGACGGCGTCGCGCCTCCCGGATCATCTCGCTGAACGTGATCCGGGAGGCCGGCCCCCTCCGCGCAAGTCCCGCCTTGCGCGTCTGACCGCCTCCGAATGCTTCGCAGGCGGTCAGACGCGTGCCTGCCAGACAGACATTGATAATGATTCGCAACACCAATATGATTGAGCGCCCCATCACGCCAATCCTCATTGCGAGCCGTGGATGTCCTCTTTCTTCTGCGCATTCCAAGCACTGACAGAAGCCCGCTCAGATGAGGGCGCTGACCTGCAGACGCAACGGCCCCCCTGCGATTCGCCGGCACGGGCTGCCTGCCCGGTGGCTGACGCCCGGACGGACACCAGCGCGGTGGCCGAGGATGAGCTGGCGTCGCTGGACGCACTGTTTGCCCGCTATCACCAGGAGCTGATCGGATTCCTGACCCGTCAGCTGGCCTCGCATGATCTGGCGGAAGACATGTGCCATGACGTCTATCTGCGCCTCAGGATGACAGGGGAGCCGCCGCGCAATCCGCGCGCCTGGCTGTATCGGATCGCACGCAATCTGATCATCGATCATCACCGCCACCAGTCGCGCGCCCCGGTCTTCGAGGAAATGGAGGACGACGACGAGCGTCTCTCGGCGACACGCCTGGACCCCGAGCGCTGTCTCGCGCGGCGCCAGAAGCTTCAGGTGATCCAGCAGGCGCTCGCCGAGCAGCCCCACCATCTTCGTCAGTCACTCCTCTGGTATCGACTGGAAGGCGTGACCAAGCGTGAGATCGGCGAGCGTCTGGGGGTCTCGGAGCGCATGGCAGGCCGCTATGTCCAGCAGGCGCAACGCCATTGCGCGGATCGACTGACGGCGGCCGGCTGCTTTCGCGGTGAGCGGGCCGACAACAGGACGCGCGCTGGCGACCTCCCCGGGTCTTCATCATGATTTCCACCTTCAAGCACCGCCTCGAATGCGGCTGACGGACGCCTCAATGTTCACTCTCGACCAACTGCGCTTCACCCTCGGTCAGCGCTGTCTGCTGCAAGCCTCCGCGCTGGATTTCGCGCCGGGCAAGGTGCATGGCCTGATCGGTCACAACGGGTCCGGCAAGTCGACGCTGCTCAAGTTGCTGGCACGACAGATGCAGCCCACCAGCGGCCGGCTGGCGCTGGATGCGCGTGCGCTTTCGGAATTCGGCAACCGTGAATTCGCCCGCGCCGTGGCCTATCTCCCCCAGCACCTGCCGGCCGCCGAAGCGCTGACCGGACGAGAGCTGGTCGCCTTCGGGCGCTATCCGTGGCACGGCCTGCTGGGGCGTCCCGGCGCCGAGGATGAGGCCGCCATCGAGCGCGCCATCACACTGACCCACACCGAGGCCTTCGCCGACCAGCAGGTCGATACGCTCTCCGGCGGCGAGCGTCAGCGCGTGTGGCTGGCGATGCTGCTGGCCCAGGGCAGCCGCTATCTGCTGCTGGATGAACCGCTGGCGGCGCTGGATATCGCCCACCAGATCGAGGTGATGGAGCTGGTCTCGCATCTCAGCCACACCCTGGGACTGGGCATCATCATCGTGCTGCACGACATCAATCTGGCGGCGCGATATTGCGACCGTCTGGTAGCGCTCCACAGTGGCAAGGTGCTGGCCGAAGGCGCGCCCGACGAGATGATGAATCCCGCCACGCTCAAGGATATCTATGGCGTCGAGATGCAGGTGATCACCCCGGCGCATGGCCAGCAGCAGATCGCGGTGCCGGTATGAAGTGGCTGATGGCACTGATCGGCCTGAGCCTGCTGGCCGCGGGATCCGCCAGCGCCGCCACGACGGGTGACGCCCATGAGGCACCAGCGGGCTTCGTCGATCGCCCCGTCGTGGCACTGGACTGGACCCTGGCCGAGACCCTGACCGGACTCGGGGTGCGCGCCATGGGCGTGGGCCAGGTGGAGACCTACGCCAGCTGGGTGGCTCAACCGGCGCTGCCTCAAGGCACGCGGGATCTCGGCCTGCGCACCCAACCGAATCTGGAGCAGCTGGCCGCCCTCGCCCCCGATGACATCCTGATCAGCCCGATGCTCGCCAGCCTCACGCCACGCCTGTCGACCATCGCGCCGGTCACCAGTGTCGCCATCTATACCCCGGATGCCGACACCTGGCAGACGCTGGTCGCGGCGACCCGCCAGCTGGGCAAGCTGACGCAGCGCGAGCCACAGGCCGAGCAACTGATTCGCCAGAGCACGGCCCGACTGGCCGGCTACGCTGCCGCCTTGCGCCAGCAGAGCGCTCGCACTGGCCAGGCGCTGCGCCCCCTGCTGATGGTGCAGTTCATGGATGACCGCCATGTGCGCATCTTCGGTGACAACAGCCTGTTCCAGGCGGTGATCGAGCGCATGGGCATCGACAATGCCTGGCAAGGCGATACCAATGCCTGGGGCTTCGCCACCGTCAGTCTCGAGAAGCTGGTGACCCTCAAGGGCCGCATGGTGGTGGTGGAGCCCCTGCCACCCGGCGGACGCGAGGCCCTGGCGCGCAATGGTCTGTGGCAGGCCATGCCCGGCGTGCGCGAGAACAGCGCTGCCTCGGCGCCGCTGTTCCTGCCGCCGGTATGGAGCTTTGGCGCCCTGCCCTCGGCCAATCGTTTCGCCGACCTGCTCGCCAGGCACCTGCTTGACGAGGATCTGCTTGACGAGCACCTGTTCAACGACCACACGGACACGGCACTCGACGGCGAGCCGGCACCTGAGGGAGAGATCACCGATGGCCACCCCTGAGCAGGTCATGAGAGAGCGTTCCTCTTCCGCCCCCAATCCCCTTCGGCTCACTCCCGGCAGAGCCTGCAGTCTGCTCACGCTGGCCCTGCTGGTGCTGGGCAGCCTCGCCCTCAACCGTGACGGCCTGAGCCTGATGCAGGGCCTGACCGCACTGTGGACATCCCCCGATGTCACGAATGCCGCCAGTCTCGGCCAGGCAGACAGTGCCCTGCTCTCCGCCCAGCTGGTGGCCCATGTCAGCTGGTGGCCGCGATTGGTCTGCGCGCTGCTGGCCGGGGCTGCGCTGGGGATGGCGGGGGTGCTGATGCAGCAGGTGCTGCGCAACCCGCTGGCCGCGCCCACTACCCTTGGCGTTGCCAGTGGCGCGAGTCTGGCGATGATGCTGGCGACGCTGTTCGCCCCGGCGCTGATGGCCGGCACGGGTCTTGGAGGTGACGGCTTCCAGCTCGGCCGAGAATGGGTCGCGCTGGCCGGTGGCCTGGCCGCCATGGGGCTGGTATTCGCGCTGGCCTGGGCGCGTGGCATGTCGCCGACCGTGGTGGTGCTGGCGGGTCTGGTGGTCAACCTCTACATCGGCGCGCTGGGCATGGTGCTGTTGCTGTTCCATCAGGAAGCCCTTCACGGCACCCTGGTATGGGGCGCAGGCTCGCTGGCGCAGAACGGCTGGGACGGCGTGACCACGCTGATCACCCGTCTGCTGCCGGGCATGCTGCTGGCACTGGTGCTGATGCGCCCGCTGGCGGTACTGGATCTCGACGAGGCCAATGCCAGAAGCCTGGGCGTCTCGCTGCGCAAGCTGCGTCTGATGAGCCTGGGGCTGGCGGTATTCCTGAGCGCCTGCGTGGTCAGCGTGCTGGGCATCATAGGCTTCATCGGCCTGGCCGCGCCGGCCTGCGTGCGTCTGATGGGCGCACGCCGCCTGGGTCAGCGCCTGCTGTGGGCACCGCTGTTCGGGGCACTGCTGCTGGCGGTGACGGACCTGGTGGTCGCCAGTCTCGATGGCCTGCTGCCCAACCTGATTCCCACCGGCGCGATGACGGCGGCCCTCGGCGCGCCGCTGCTGCTGTGGCTGATTCCGCGCCTGAAGATGGCGCAGGGAGCAGGCCCCGCCAGTCATCACGACATGTCACTGACGCATCGTCATCCCCGTCCCGACCGCCTGCTGGGCTGGCTGCTGGCCGGGGTCATCATCGCCCTGCTGCTGGCGCTTCTCGTCGGCAATGGCGCCGATGGCTGGACGCTTGGCGGTGACATGCTCCAACAGTTGCTGTCAGGCCAGACCAGCGTGCTGGACTTCCGCCTGCCACGCGTGCTGGCGGCGGCAGGCGCCGGCGTGCTGCTGGCCCTCGCCGGGACGCTGTTGCAGCGCCTGACCAGCAACCCGATGGCCAGCCCCGAGATTCTCGGCATCAGCGGCGGCACCGCCATCGCGTTGATGCTGACACTGCTGCTGGTGCCGGAACCGGGCCAGCTGACCCTGCTGGGCGCGGGCGTCTGCGGGGCACTGGCCTGTCTGGCGCTGCTGGTGGCGCTCAATCATCGCAGCGGTTTCATCCCCGAACGCGTGCTGCTGTGCGGGGTGGCGATCACGGCGCTCTACGATGCGGTGCGCGGCATCATCCTCGCCGATGGGGACCCGCGCGGTCAGCAGATTCTGGCCTGGCTGTCCGGCTCCACCTACTACGTGGGCCTCTCCGCGGCGGTTGGCGTGCTCGCGCTGGCGATCGTCGCGGTGCTGCTGGTGCGCCCGCTGGCGCGCTGGCTGGACATCCTGCCGCTGGGCATGGCGAGCGCCAGTGCGCTGGGCATCGGCGTGACCCGCGCCCGTCTGGTGCTGCTGGGTGCGGTGGCGGTGCTCACCGCGCTGGCGACCCTGATCGTCGGCCCGCTGTCCTTCGTCGGCCTGCTGGCACCGCATCTGGCGCGTCTGCTGGGGCTGAGCCGCGCGCGAGAGCACATGCTCGGCGCGGTGCTGTGCGGGGCGCTGCTGATGGTGCTGGCGGACTGGCTGGGCCGTCAGCTGCTCTCGCCCTACGAGATCCCCGCCGGCCTGATGGCCTCGCTGATCGGCGGCAGCTACTTCCTGTGGAGCCTGCGCAAGTCGGGCTGAGTCGCTCTCGTTGAGAGGCCTCACCGCCAGAAGACACGCAGCCAGAAGACACGACGCCAGAAGACACGAAGCCCGCGACCTCCTGATCGCGGGCTTCGTGTTTCAGCGTTTCTCTTTTCGCCATCTGCACTCAGTTGCCGAACACCACCGTGCGCCTGTCATGCAGGAAGACGCGGCGCTCGAGGTGATAACGCACGCCACGCGACAGGGTCAGGCACTCGATATCACGGCCCTTGGCGATCAGGTCTTCCGGATAGTGGGCGTGATCCACCGTCTCGACGCCCTGGGTGATGATCGGCCCTTCATCGAGATCATCGTTGATGTAGTGCGCGGTGGCACCGACCAGCTTGACGCCCTTCTCGTAGGCCTGGTGATAGGGGCGCGCGCCCTTGAAGCCCGGCAGCAGCGAGTGGTGGATGTTGATCGCCCGCCCCGAGAGCTTCTCGCACATGTCACTCGACAGCACCTGCATGTAGCGCGCCAGAATCACCAGCTCGGCACCGGTGTCCTGCACGATCTGCCACACCTGCGCTTCCTGCTCGGCCTTGGTCTCGGCGGTGATCGGCAGGTGGTGATAGGGCAGGCCATGCCACTCGGCCAGCGGCGCCATGTCCGGGTGGTTGGAGATGACGGCGGTGATGTCCATCGGCAGCTGGCCGATGCGATGCCGATAGAGCAGGTCGTTCAGGCAGTGGTCCGAGCGCGAGACCATGATGACCACCTTCATGCGCTCCTCCGGCGCACTCAGGCTGACGTCCATCTCGAAGTCGGCGGCACGCGTGCCCAGGCCCTGCTCGAAACCGGCGGCGTCAAAGCTGTCGCTGAGTTCGCCGGCCTCGGTCTGCGGCCGGAATTCGGCCCGGATGAAGAAGCGCCCCGACAGGCGGTCATCGAAGGAATTGAGCTCGGTGATATAGCAGCCCTGCTCGCGCAGGTAGCGTGTCACGACGTCCACCGTGCCGATACGGCTGGGACATTGGGCGGTCAGAATCCAGGTATCACGCATACATAGGTGCCTGTCATGTAAAGATTATTCATTGTTGGAAGCTGCAACGTCAGGGTTGCATCCGGGGCCCTGCGCGACAAACCAATATTATTGAGGCGGGCTTCAGTATTTCTGAAGCCCGCCTCCTGGCCCGGGCAAGGCCCCTGGCAGTTGATTCAGATCATGGCGTGCGCCTGCGACAGAGCTCTCTCCAGACGCAGACCTCTCTCCAGACGCAGATCTCAGGCCTTGATGCAGACCCCGAATTCCTCGCTGGCATCCAGCAGCCAGCGGCCGAGGTAATCGGCGAAGCTTCTGCGCACCACCAGCTCGAATTCGCTCTCGCTGACGCGGCGCAGCACCAGCGTCGCCTTGGCGAACACCGCCGGTACGCCCCGCCCGACCGGGAAGGCTCGCGGGTGCACATCGGTAGGCGTCGACTTCATCAGCACCTGACGCGCCTGGTCGCCACTCAGCGAGATGGCGGTCTGGCCACCACTGACGTTGACCACCTGATAGCGCCCCGAAAGCCGCTCATGCAGCGCCTTCTCGACAGCGAAGGCTTCCTCGCCGGGCACCAGGATCAGCCACTCATCCGGTGACAGCCACTGGATCGAGCGACCGCCCTCATTCTGGTGGAGGGTTGCCGGTGTCAGCGGCAGCGCCAGCCCCAGCGCCGCCTCGACCCCCTCGGCGAAGCCCGGCTGCGCGGGATCACCGCGCAGCGTCAGATGACCGAGAAACGCCTTCTCCTGCAGCACGACGCCGGCATCGCCGTCATCGCGGGCCGTGAACAGATGCGCCAGCGGCGAACGGGCGCTCTGGGCGTGAACTTCAGGCGTCGGGCGCTGGTCGATCACCGACGTCTGAGAACTTGTCATGTCCTGCGGCTGCGCCTCGACGGCGGCACCCGCTTGCGGGTCGAGTGTGGTGGCATCAGACATGCTGGCGCTCCCCTTTCTTGTCGTAGAACACCGGTGAGGTGATTTCGGCTTCCAGCGTCGTGCCATCGGCCTGCGGCAGGAACACCGTCTCGCCGATGCGCTTGGCACCGCCCTTGACCACCGCCAGCGCGAAGCCATGTCCCAGCGTCGGGCTGTAGTAGCTGGAGGTCACGTGGCCGACCATCGGCATCGGGATGGCGTGCTCGGGGTCGAAGACGATCTGCGAGCCTTCCGGCAGCACGATGCGCTCATCGCCGGCCTTCTTGCGCGTCGGAATCAGGCCGACCATCTGCTTGCGGTCATCGCGGCGGGTATCCGGACGCGACAGCGCACGCTTGCCGATCCAGGAATACGGCTTGTTGTAGCCGACACACCACTGCATGCCGAGGTCTTCCGGGGTGATCGAGCCATCGGTGTCCTGGCCGACGATGATGAAGCCCTTCTCGGCGCGCAGCACGTGCATGGTCTCGGTGCCGTAGGGCGTGAGGCCGTATTTCTTGCCGCACTCGAACAGACGCTTCCAGACATGCAGCCCGTAGTTGGCCGGCACGTTGAGCTCGTAGGACAGCTCGCCGGTGAAGGAGATGCGGAAGATGCGCCCGGGAATGTCGGCGATCAGCCCTTCACGCACTTCCATGAACTTGAAGCTGTCGCGGTCGAGGTCGATATCGGTCAGCTCGCCGACCAGCGCACGCGCCTCGGGGCCGGTGACGGTCAGGGTCGCCCAGTGATCGGTGACGCTGGTCATCTGCACGTCCAGCTCCGGCCATTCGGTCTGGTGCCACAGTTCCAGCCACTCAAGGATCGAGGCCGCGCCACCGGTGGTGGTGGTCATCAGGAAGTGGTCTTCGGCCAGACAGGTGGTGACACCGTCGTCCATCACCATGCCGTCGTCGTGACACATCAGGCCGTAGCGCGCCTTGCCGACGCCCAGCTTGGCCCAGGCGTTGGTGTAGATGCGGTTGAGGAATTCGCGCGCATCGCGACCGGTGATGTCGATCTTGCCCAGGGTCGAGGCATCCAGCACGCCGACCTTCTCGCGCACCGCCAGACACTCGCGCTCGACGGCGGCATGCATGTCCTCACTGCCCTGCGGGTAGTACCAGGGGCGCTTCCACTGGCCGACATCCTCGAACTTGGCGCCTTGCGCCACGTGCCATTCGTGCATCGCGGTGTAGCGGATCGGGTCGAACAGCTCGCCGCAGTGACGGCCGACGATGGCGCCGAAGGTCACCGGTGTGTAGTTGGGGCGGAATACGGTGGTGCCGGTGTCGGGGATGGTCTGCCCCAGACAGCGCGCGGCGACCGCCATGCCGTTGATGTTGCCCAGCTTGCCCTGGTCGGTGCCGAAGCCCATCGCGGTGTAGCGCTTGACGTGCTCGATGGACTCGAAGCCTTCGCGGGTGGCGAGCTCGATCCCGGCGGCAGTGACGTCGTTCTGCAGATCGACGAACTGCTTGGGTGCGCGTGCGGTGGGCTTGTCATGCGGCACCTGATAGAGCGGCAGCATCGGGGATTCCGCAAGCTCGGACACCGCTGGCACCTCGGCCTGGGCGATCTCGAACTCGCAGGCTTCCACCGCGGCGACACCGCTGGCATAGGCCGCGACCAGCGCATCTTCCAGCGCGAAGCTGCCATTGGCGGCGCCGCAGGCATCGAAGCCCTTGAGCATCGGTGCGCCCAGCGCCGGCAGGAAGCCGTGGATCTCATCACTCCATACCGGACGCGCGCCGGTGTGCGCCGCCAGGTGAACCACCGGGCTGTAGCCGCCGGAACTGGCGATGGTGTCGCAGGCGAGCTCTTCCACTTCACCGGTGACAGTAAATCCATCGATATCGATGGCCGCGATGCGCGCGCCCGTCACGCGGCGCTCACCCTTGGCCTCGATCACGGCGGAGCCGGCGATGATGCGGATGCCGGCGGCACGCGCCGCCTCGACCATCACGCCGGCAGGGGCCGGACGCGCATCAGCGATCGCGACCACCTCACGACCGGCCGCCTTCCATGCCAGCGCCGCGCGATAGGCGTGGTCGTTGTTGACCGACAGCACCAGCTTGTTGCCGGCGGCGACGCCGTAACGGGTCAGATAGGTGGTGACGGCACCGGCCAGCAGGTTGCCCGGCACATCGTTGTGGCTGTAGACCAGCGGCCGCTCGTGGGCGCCAGTGGCCATGATGACGCGGTGGGCGCGCACGCGATGCAGACGGGAGCGTGCCTGCTGGGCGCCACGGGCATTGCGCGGTGCGAGATCGGCCTGATGCTCGGTGCGGCGCTCGTGCAGGGTCACGAAGTTGTGATCGTGATAGCCGTTGGCGGTGGTGCGCGGCAGCAGCTGCACATCCTCACAGGCCGCAAGCTCCGCCAGCACGGCGTCACGCCATTCGATGGCGGGCTTGCCGTCCAGGGTCTGATCGAGACAGTCCGCCGACATGGAGAGCAGTGAGCCACCCAGCTCTTCCTGCTCGTCACACAGGATGACGCGCGCGCCACTGCGGGCCGCGACCAGCGCCGCCATCAGGCCCGCCGGGCCGGAGCCGATCACCAGCACATCGGTGTGCTGATGCAGGTGATCATAGATGTCCGGGTCGTCCTCGAGCGGAGAACGCCCGAGACCGGCGGCCTTGCGGATGTACTTTTCATAGGTCATCCACAGCGAGGCCGGCGCCATGAAGGTCTTGTAGTAGAAGCCCGGCGGCATGAACTTGCCGCCCAGCTTGCCGACCTGCGGCAGGAAACGGCTCATCAGGTCCTTCTGGGCCTTGACCCAGCCGCTGACGGCGTGGGCTTCCAGGCCGTCGTAAAGCGCCTGCTGGGTGGCACGCACGTTGGGCACCTGGCCCGCTTCGGTGCTGCCCAGCTGCAGGATGGCGTTGGGCTCTTCGGCACCGGCGGCGACCAGGCCCCGCGGACGCGCATACTTGAAGCTGGCGTTGAGCACATCGAGGCCGTTGGCCATCAGCGCCGAGGCGAGGGTATCGCCTGCCAGGCCCTGATAGCGCTTGCCATTGAAGGTGAAGGTCAACGGCGTGGCGCGATCGATGCGTCCACCCGAGGCGAGACGGCGCGGGGCAGCGGCGGTCTGGTGGTCTTGCTGGCTCATGCGCTCACCCCCTTGGCTTGCGTGGTCGGATCGGCTTTCGTCTCACCGGTGATGGTGGGCTGCTCGCCCATGCGATAGGTCTCGAGAATCTCGTAGGTCACGGTGTGGCGGGTGATGTTGAAATACTTGCGACAGCCCACGGCGTGAATCCACAGCTCGTGATGAACGCCACGCGGGTTGTTGCGGAAGAACAGATAATCCCCCCACTCGGCATCGGAGCAGGCTTCGGGGTCCTTCGGGCGCTCGATATGCGCCTGGCCCTTGACGTGGAATTCCTCTTCCTCGCGCAGCTCGCCGCAGTAGGGACAGAAGATATGCATCATGGTCGGTCGTCTCCTGACGGCAGGTTCAGTGCGCGACGCCGGCGGCGCCATGTTCGTCGATCAGCTTGCCCGTGTTGAAACGGTCATAGGAGAAGGGTTCTGCCAGCGGATGGGTGCGCCCCTTGGCCAGTGTCCA
The DNA here is from genome assembly GCF_029846335.1 of Cobetia sp. 3AK. Lineage (NCBI taxonomy): Bacteria > Pseudomonadati > Pseudomonadota > Gammaproteobacteria > Oceanospirillales > Halomonadaceae > Cobetia > Cobetia sp. 3AK. The sequence goes on from NZ_JARWKR010000003.1 coordinate 124,262, forward strand.
GGCAAAGACGTTGCCGGAACCGGGCGTGGCCTTGAAGCCACCGGTGCCCCAACCGCAGTTGAAATAGAGCCCCTTCACGGGCGTCTTGGAAATGATCGGGCAGGCGTCCGGACAGGTGTCGACGATGCCGCCCCACTGACGGTTCATGCGCACCCGCGAGAAGATCGGGAACATCTCGACGATGGCCTGCAGGGTGTGCTCGATGGTCGGGTAGCTGCCACGCTGACCGTAGCCCACGTAGCCGTCGATGCCGGCCCCGATGACCAGGTCGCCCTTGTCCGACTGGCTGACATAGCCGTGGACGTGGTTGGACATCACCACGGTGTCGAGAATCGGCTTGAGCGGCTCGGAGACCAGCGCCTGCAGCGGGTGGGATTCCAGCGGCAGACGGAAGCCGGCCTTCTCGGCCATCACCCCGGAGTTGCCAGCGGTGACCACGCCGACACGCTTGGCACCGATGAAGCCGCGCGAGGTTTCCACCCCGACGATGGCGCCATCCTGCTTGCGGAAGCCGGTGACCTCGGTCTGCTGGATCAGGTCGACGCCGAGGCTGTCGGCACCGCGCGCGAAGCCCCAGGCCACGGCGTCGTGACGCGCCACGCCACCGCGCGGCTGCCAGGAGGCACCGAGAATCGGATAGCGTGCGCGGCTGGAGCAGTCCATCGCCGGCACCAGTTCCTGCACCTGCCGGGTGTCCAGCACCTCGCCGTCGATGCCCTGCAGACGGTTGGCGTTCACGCGGCGCTGGATGTCACGCATGTCCTGCAGGGTGTGGCCCAGGTTGAGCACGCCACGCTGGGAGAACATCACGTTGTAGTTCAGGTCCTGGGACAGGCCTTCCCACAGCTTCATGGAGTGCTCGTAGAGCGCCGCCGCCTCGTCCCACAGATAGTTGGAGCGCACCAGGGTGGTGTTGCGCGCGGTGTTGCCACCGCCCAGCCAGCCCTTCTCGATCACCGCGACATTGGTGATGCCGTGTTCCTTGGCCAGGTAGTAGGCCGTGGCCAGTCCATGCCCGCCGCCACCGACGATGATGACGTCGTATTCCTTCTTGGGTTCTGGGCTACGCCAGACCTTCTGCCAGTTCTCATGGTGGCTGAGCGCATGCTTGACCAGCCCGAATCCCGAGTAACGCTGCATTTGCCACCCTCCTCACATCTTTGCCACCGCAAGCGCTGTCCGGTGCTCTCGCCCGAGTGATGTCTGTTGTTGTCACCCGAGTGATGTCTCTGCGCTTGCGGCATGTGTCGTGGTTATCGTTGTCTCTCGCCAGCGCCCTGTTCAGGCAATCTCGGCGGTATCAGTGATGCTGGCGGAGGCGTAGACCGGGAAGCGTGCACAGACTTCCTCGACCTTGCCGCGCACTTCAGCCTCGACCTTGTCGCTCTCGCCGCTGGACAGCGCGTCGAGCAGGTCGCAGATCCAGCCGGCCAGCGCCTCGCATTCCGCCTCGCCGAAGCCGCGCGTGGTGGCGGCCGGTGTGCCGATGCGCAGGCCGGAGGTCACGAAGGGACTCTGCGGATCATTCGGCACGCTGTTCTTGTTGACGGTGATGTGGGCGCGACCCAGAGAGGCATCCGCGTCCTTGCCGGTCACGCCCTGACGGATCAGCGAGACGAGGAACAGGTGGTCATCGGTGCCGCCGGAGACCACGTCATAGCCGCGTTCCATGAAGACGTGAGCCATCACGCGAGCATTGGTGATCACGCGCGCCTGGTAGCTGACGAAGTCCTGACTCATCGCCTCCTTGAAGGCCGCGGCCTTGGCAGCGATGACATGCATCAGCGGGCCACCCTGCTGACCCGGGAAGACGGCACCATTGAGCTTCTTGTACAGTGCCTCGTCGCCGGTGGCGGAGAGAATCAGGCCGCCACGCGGGCCGCGCAGGGTCTTGTGCGTGGTGGTGGTGACGACATGGGCGTGGGGGATCGGGCTCGGGTAGTGACCCGCCGCGACCAGACCGGCCACGTGGGCCATGTCGACCATCAGCCAGGCACCGATCTCGTCGGCGATGTCGCGGAAACGACGCCAGTTGACCACGCGCGAGTAGGCGGAGAAGCCGGCGATGATCATCTTCGGCTTGTGCTCGCGCGCCAGACGCTCCATCTCCTCGTAGTCCAGCTCGCCGCTTTCGGTCAGGCCGTACTGGATGGCGTTGTAGTGCTTGCCGGAGAAGTTGGGGGCGGCGCCGTGGGTCAGGTGACCGCCATGCGCCAGGCTCATGCCGAGAATGGTGTCGCCCGGCGAGACCAGCGCCATGAACACGGCGGCATTGGCCTGGGCACCGGAGTGCGGCTGCACGTTGGCGTAGTCACAGCCGAACAGCGCACAGGCACGTTCGATGGCCAGTGTCTCGACCTTGTCGACGAATTCGCAGCCACCGTAGTAGCGCTTGCCCGGATACCCTTCGGCATACTTGTTGGTCAGCTGGCTGCCCTGGGCTTCCATCACCAGCGGGCTTGCATAGTTCTCGGAGGCGATCAGCTCGATATGCGCTTCCTGACGCGCTGTCTCTTCGAGAATGGCCTCGGCCAGAGCGGGATCGAGTCTGGCCAGTCGGTCATCACGGGTGTAGCCATGTTGCTGAGACATTGCGCGCCTCCGGTTATCGGATGTTGTCGTTGGAAATGCAGAGGGGTCATGAGGACCCGGCAGGTCAAACCTTGCAGATGTGCTCCGATACTAGCCCCGCCCCTGACGGGCAGGCTGCTTGTCAGCGTCACCGTGCAGTGCGAATGCGACATGCCTGCGCAGTTGCGACTCGGGCTGGCGCCACAAGGCAGGTATGCTAGCGACAGGCATATGCGAAGATACGCAGACAGCAAGGGCTGTCGCGCTCAGGGCGATACGGGAAGACTCAGGGCGAAACGGGAAGACAAGGAGGAAGGTGGCATGTTGATGGAACTGCTGGCGGTGATGGCTCCGGTGCTGTGTGGCGCCGCCATCGGCTTCTTCTGGGTGCGCCTGGGCAATGAATACCCCATGGCCTTCGTCACTCGGCTGGTGCTCTACATCGGCACACCGGCACTGATTCTCAACGCGTTGGGCAGTGCCGAGATCGACAATTCCAGCTTCCTGCGCACAGGCCTGGCGACCCTCACGGTAATGGCGCTGCTGCTGGCCCTGAGCTGGCCGTTCTCTCGCCTGATCGGCAAGCCGTGGAAGGTCGCGGTGGCCCCGCTGCTGTTCTCCAACGTCGGCAACATGGGCCTGCCCGTGTCCCTGTATGCCTTCGGCCAGGCCGGCTTCGCCTACGCCATCACCATCATGGTCACCATGTCGCTTCTGCAGTTCACGCTCGGTGCCTGGCTTGCCAGCACCAGCGGCAACCCGCTGCGCAGCGTCGTGCGATCCCCGACCATCTGGGCCAGTATCCTCGCCACCACCCTGCTGCTCAGTGACATCCACATGCCGCGCTTCGTGGCCAACAGCCTGGAGCTGATCTCCGGCTTCACCGTGCCGCTGATGCTGATCACCCTTGGCGTCTCGCTGGCCAGTATCCGCGTCAGGAATCTGGCGGCAGGCGTGGGCTTCAGCGCCCTGCGCATCCCCTTCGCCGCCGCCTGCGCCTGGGGAATCGGCACGCTGCTGGAGCTGCCGCCGCTGGCGTTGCACGTGCTGGTGATGCAGATGGCCATGCCGGTGGCGGTCTACAACTACATGTTTGCCCAGAAGGCAGGCCGCGAGCCGGAATACGTGGCCACGCTGGTCTTCTGCTCGACCCTGGCGGCCTTCCTCTACCTGCCGGCGCTGCTCGCCGTGCTGGGGGCCGAGATGGGGCAGTGATGTCTGCCGGGCATGCCCCGGCGCTTGCTCGGCGCATGAAAAAACCACGCAGGCCGAGGCATGCGTGGTCGTGGGTATCTTCCTGCAGAAAGTGGCCGCACCGCGGGAGCCCATCTCCACATGCCCAGGCATGCGTCGTGCTCCCGCAGTGCGAAACTTTCCTGTTCTGCCGGCTGTTCTAGTCGTCCGTCACTGCCTCTCAGCCTGGGGGCAGTGAACCGTTCCCTTGATGAGACATTGCCCTTTTTTCCGATTTTCCCGTGACGGGAGTGGCCATCACGCATCGTTCAGGATGTCTTCCGCTCTCGATCTGCAGCTGGAAGCTGGCAGAGGAAGTGTCGGTCTCTGGTGCACGATACGGGGATCGCGCTTGCGGGCACCCCGCAACGACCTTCCTGACAGCCAGCAGGCTTCCTGTCGGCAACACCTGAAGCGTAGTCTCGAGGCCGGCACTTCCTCCAGATGGTTTGTGCCGTCATCCTGCGCGAGTCGACTTGCTCATGAACCTGAGCATGAAGTCGTAGAACCCTCATGCTTGAGGCGCTCAACCGTGCGCCTGCAGCGGTCGTCCCGCCTGTGCGGTCTGCCGTGTCGTGTCCCGAAGTTGCGCCAGGGAGACCACGGCATGGCCCTTGTCCGCCCATTCGGCGCGCTCAGCATCGTCGGCGCGAACGATGAAGCGTCCCGCCAGGGTGTAAAGCAGCCCGATCAGCGGCGATAACCAGCAGGCGAAGGCCAGCGGAATGTAGAGCAGCCCCTCGAGACTGCCACCACTGGTGATCAGCCCCAGCGAACTGATGACCACGGCGCCACTGGCATTCCAGGGCACCAGCGGCGAGACCAGCGTGCCACCCTCTTCCAGAGAGCGGGACAGGTTGAGGGTCGAGTAGCCTTCGCCACGGAAGATCGGTGCGTACATGCGTCCCGGCAAGGCGATCGAGAGGTAGGGGTCGCCCGCGATGACGTTGGTCAGCGCGGCAGTGGAACTGGCCGCGACCTGCAGCCCGAAGATGCCGCGCACCTTGACCAGCACGGCGGCGCACAGCGCTTCGAGACAGCCGATCACCTCCAGCATCCCGCCGAAGGCCAGTGCGATCATCACCAGCAGGATGACCCAGGCCATCGACATGAGGCCGCCGCGATTGAGCAGGCTGTCGATCTCGCTGACGCCGGTATTCAGGGTGTAGCCGCTCTGCATGTAACCGAACAGCGCCTTGATGGCCTCGCCCTGGACACCATAGGCCACTACCGCCCCGGCCAGCACCCCGACGAACAGCGCCGGCAACGCCGGCATGCGGGCGATGGCCAGTGTCATCACCAGCAGCGGCGGCACCAGCACCCACAGATTGAATTCGAAGGCCCCGTCCAGGCCCTGGGTAATCGCGGTGATGCGTTCGAGATCCAGTGTCTGCCCGGCGGCGAGCAGGTTGCCGGCGACCAGGTAGATCACCAGGGCGATCAGCATCGAGGGGATGGTGGTGGGCATCATGTTGCGGATGTGGGCGAACAGATTCACCCCGGTGACGGCGGGAGCGAGGTTGGTGGTGTCCGACAGGGGAGAGACCTTGTCGCCGAAGAAGGCCCCGGAGACCACGGCACCGGCCGTCCACCACGGTGGAATGCCGAAACCGGCGCCGATGCCCATCAAGGCCAGCCCCACGGTGCCCACGGTGCCCCAGCTGGTGCCGAGCGTGACCGAGACCACCGAGCACAGCAGCATCGCCGTCGCGAGGAAGTATTCCGGCGAGATCAGCTTGAGCCCGTAATAGATGATCATCGGCACGCTGCCCGAGGCGATCCACACCCCGACCGTCATGCCGACAAGAATGAGGATGGCGATGGAGGGCAGGCCGACACGCACGATGCGCATCATGCCCTCTTCCATCGCCGACCAGCCGTGCCCCAGCTTCCAACCGACCAGCGCCGTCATGGCGACACCACAGATCAGCGGCACGTGAGGAGTGAATTCGCCAAAGACGAAGAGTTGCAGGGCCAGCACGGCCAGGGTTGCCAGAATCGGCAGGCTGGCCATGGGCAGAGAGGGGCGTTGCGGTGCATCAACATCACGAGTCATGAGGTATTGCTCCATTAGCCAGTTGTACTTGTTGTACCCCCACGCTAATCGACTGACGCCGCTCCAGATGGCTGACAGCGGCATCTACCTCCCTGAATGCGACATCGTCTACGACTTTCTGCCAATCACTTGCACGAGATTCATTCACCTCTCCTCAAACCTGTCGCCAATGTCATCTTGCCGGCGAGAGAGGGCGAGATCAGTAATCGATCACCACATCCCCGTTGGGCACGCTGCAGCAGGACAGGATGAAGCCATCCGCGACGTCTTCATCGGTGATGCCGCCGTTGTGCTCCATCGCGACCTCCCCGGAGACCTTCTGCACGCGGCAGGTGCCGCAGATGCCCATGCCGCAGGCCTTCGGAATATGCAGGCCGAGCTTGGCGGCGGCGGCGTGGACAGTCTCGCCCGGGGCGATCTGCACCGACTTGCCGGTCGTGGCGAACTCGACGCGCGTCAGGTCGGCGCGGTCCAGCTCATCGGCCAGCACTTCCGCCTGCTCGGCCTGCTCGATGGCCTCCTCCTCGACCTCCACCGGCGTGGCCCCGAAGGACTCCTCGTGGTAGCGACTCATGTCGAAGCCATGGCTGCGAAGCAGATGCTTGATCGCATTCATGTAGGGAGTCGGGCCGCAGCAGAAGATCTCGCGCTCCATGAAGTCCGGCGCGATCATCTCGAGCATGGCGTCGGTCAGATAGCCGCGGTAGCCCGACCAGGTCTGACCGGTCTCGAAGCGCTCGCAGATGATGTGCATGTTGAATTCCGGCACCCGCGAATCCATGAACTCGAGCTGACGCCAGAAGATGATGTCGCGCGGGCTGCGGGCGCTGTGCAAGAAGGCGATGTCCACGTTGGCATTGGTGTCGAAGTACCAGCGGGCCATCGACATCAGCGGCGTGATGCCAACCCCGCCTGACAGCATCAGGATGCGTTCTGCCGGATAGTCGATGCAGTTGAAGTTGCCCACCGGGCCGTGCACGGCCAGCTCGTCACCTTCGTTCAGATTGTCATGCAGCCAGTTGGAGACCAGTCCGCCCGGCACGCGCTTGACGGTGATCGAGAAGCTGTAGGGCACCGACGGCGAGCTGGAGATGGTGTAGGAGCGCATGATCTGCTGAGCATCGATCTCCAGCTCCAGGGTCACGAACTGCCCCGGCTTGAAGAAGAACATCACCGGCTGTTCGGCCATGAAACAGAAGGTGCGCACATCCCAGGTTTCCTGAATGACCTTCACGCAGCGCACGCTATGTCGACCGTTGGTCCAGGTCTGCGTCGTAACCGGGTTGAAGTTGCTGAGTGTGGTGCTCATGAAGGCCTCGCTGGGCATGTTGTTCTTGGAGACATGTTCTTGAAGGGGCAGTGTCAGTTCTTGAAGAGACAGTGTCAGGCCACCCTGCGCTGCGTGCGCGACCAACGGTGGGACATGCTCTGGATTGTCGAGTCAGCGTCCGGCAAGCATTTATCCGTGCACGACAGAAACATGCCCGATCCCTCCAATCACGACCCCGCAGTGCCCTGCCCCCGCCTCACCGCTGCACCTGCCTGTGCCTCGAAGGCCCTGCGCAGACGACCGGCGTCGGAAATACATCATTGAGCGTCGCCATCAGACACAAGTCGCGACTTGACCTCAGCCACACTGCGATCCATGCGTGGCAAAGCCACCGGATATCATGCGGGCTGCCTGAACTTCCACGCTGACTATCCTGTTGAGCGAGCGGCCCCTCTGCCTGCGCCGCCCTCGACACCCGAACCGACCAGGACGGGACGACGCACCGCGCGATGCATCGGCACTCACTCATAGGTGCGCTGACTCATAGGTGCGCTGACTCATAGGTGCGCTGACTCATAGGTGCGCTGATGTCTGCCGCGGTGCTGCCCGGTAATGGTCTGTTCACTCGTTTCCTCTGTCCCGGCTTCACAACAACAATGATCAGCACATTCACTCAACCCAAGGCGACCCTGCTCCCGGCGCCTACCGACCGTGCGAGGACATCGCGATGAGCGATCTATTGGAACACGCTCAGGACCAGCAGCGTCAGGCGGTACGCGAGGCCGCCGCGCGGCTTCTACAGGCCCGCAGTCCCGGCTATACCCTGCCCCAGCCCTTCTACAATGATCAGCGCCTGTTCGATCTCGACATGAAGGAGATCTTCGAGCGCGAGTGGCTGTTTGCCGGTCTCGGCAGCGAGATCCCGCTCAAGGGCAACTTCATGACCATGGACGTGGGCAACAGCCCGATCATCATCGTGCGCGGTGACAACGGGGCCATCCATGCCTTCCATAACGTCTGTCGCCATCGCGGGTCTCGCCTGTGCAGCACCGAGCGCGGCAAGGTCGCCAAGCTGGTGTGCGGCTATCACAAGTGGACCTATGAACTGGATGGCCGTCTGCTGTTCGCCGGTTCCGACATGGGCACCACCTTCGATACCAGTGACTACGGCCTGCACCCCGTCCACGTACGTTCAGCCGGCGGCATGCTGTTCATCAACCTCGCCGAGCAGCCCGAGAACTGTGAGCCGTTCTTCAAGACGCTGGAGTTCTACCTCAAGCCCTACGACATGGAGAACGTCAAGGTCGCGGCCAGCTCCTCCATCATCGAGGAAGGCAACTGGAAGCTGGTGATCGAGAACAATCGCGAGTGCTATCACTGCGACGGCTCCCACCCGGAGCTGCTCAACACCCTGCAGGAATTCGATGACACCGATGACCCGCGAGCCACCGAAGCCTACAAGGCGCTGGTCGCCAAGAAGCAGGCCGACTGGGATGCCGAGAAGGTGCCCTATCAGCTGGTGCGCTTCGGTCGCCGCAATCGCATGACGCGCACGCCGCTGCTGGAAGGCACCGTCTCGATGACCACGGACGGCACGCCGGCGTGCAAGAAGCTGCTGGGTCGCCTGCAGAGCCCCGACATGGGCTCGCTGCGCATCCTCAACCTGCCCAACTCCTGGAACCACTTCATGGGCGATCACGCCGTGGTTTTCCAGGTCGACCCGATCGGCCCCCTCAAGACCCGCGTGACCACCAAGTGGCTGGTGCACAAGGACGCGGTGGAAGGTGTCGACTACGACCTGGCGAAGCTGCGCAAGGTGTGGGACGCCACCAATGATCAGGACCGTCAGCTGGTGGAAGAGAACCAGCGCGGCGTCAACTCCAGCGCCTATCAGCCCGGCCCCTACTCGGCGACCTTCGAGTTCGGCGTCGTCGACTTCGTCGACTGGTATGCCGAGCGCATGCAGGAAGCGCTCAAGGAACAGCAGGAGCCGCATCTGCAGCTGGCCTGAGGGCCTGAGGGCTTGAGTCCTTGAGTCCTCGAAATCTGGACTCCAAAGGACAGACAAGAAAAAACCCGCCACCGGCAAGCCGGTGGCGGGTTTTTTTGGCTTTCACCCGGGCAACACGCCGAAGGCGGTCACCCGAGAGATACTACGGCTGGATTACAGCTGCGTGTCCAGACTCATCATCAGGCTGAGCGCCATGACGATGATGATGGAGAAGCCGAACAGCTTGCGTGCCCAGGAGGCATCAGGCTGATCCTTGAGGCGCCAGGCGGCCAGATACAGCCACCAGCCACCCGTGACGGTCGCGACTACCAGATACCAGATGCCGGTATATCCCCACAGTGTCAGCAACAGCGACACCGGGATGAAGCCGGCAATGTACCCCGTCACTACACGCTTGGCATGCTCCATGCCTCGCGCTACCGGGAGTACCGGAATATTGGCGGCCCGATAGTCATCGACACGGAACATGGCAATCGCATAGGAATGCGGCATCTGCCACATGCTGAAGATGATCAACAGCAGCAGCGCCCCCATGTCCGCCTGGCCGGTGACAGCCAGGTAACCGACCACTGGCGGCGCGGCGCCGGACAGTGAACCGATGAGGGTGCCATACACCGAGCCACGCTTGAGCCACATGCTGTAGGCCCCGACGTAGATCACGAAGCCCAGACCCACGGCGATCATCGCCATGAGATTGGTCATCGCGGCCAGAAGCCAGAAGCCCGCAAGGCCCAGCACGCTGCCGAAGACGAAGGCCCCCGTCAGCGAGATGTCGCCCTGCACCAGAGCACGGCCCTGGGTACGCGCCATGTGACGATCGATGTCGCGATCGATGCAGTTGTTGAACACACAGCCTGAGGCCACGATCAACGCCACCCCGACCAGGGTGGCGATGAACAGCGCCCAATCCACCTCACCACCGGAAGCGAGAAAGAAGCCGCCGCTGACGGTGATCAGGTTGCCGAAGATAATGCCCGGCTTGGTGGTACGCAGGTAGTCCTTGATCATCAGGCTCACGCTATCAGATGGGCATCATGTTCTGATTCAGCTCGATCATGATCCACATGGAACCACCAACGACGATTGCCACGATCACCAGGGTGAACAGCATGGCCATGACATTCCAGCTCTGCTCCTTGGAGCCGTCCAGGTGCAGGAAGAAGTACAGCTGCACGAAGACCTGAGCGATGGCGAAGCCGTAGATGGCCCAGATCACGCCGACACCCGGATCGTCCATCATCATCACCATCCCGAACGGGATGATGGTCAGGATGATGGAGAGGATCAGACCGGTCACGTACTGCTTGACGCTGCCGTGATTGTCGTTGTGGTCGTTGTTGGAATGGCTCATAGCATCACTCCTGTGAGATAGACGACGGTGAAGACGCAGATCCAGATGACGTCCAGGAAGTGCCAGAACAGGCTGAGCATCATCAGACGACCACGATGCATTTCCGTCAGGCCTTTCTGCTTGACCTGGATGATCAGCAGCGCCATCCAGACCAGACCGACGGTCACGTGCAGACCGTGGGTACCGACCAGCGTGAAGAAGGCTGACAGGAACGCGGACTTGTCCGGGCCATGGCCATTCACGATCAGGTGATGGAACTCATAGATTTCCATCGCGATGAAGCCCGCACCACAGGCGAAGGTGATCATCAGCCACTTGATCACCGCGGAGCTATCTCCGCGGTTCATGCCCAGCATCGCCAGGCCGTAGGTGAAGCTCGAGGCCAACAGCAGCGCGGTCTCGACCAGCACGAAGTCAAGCTCGAAGATCTCGGCGCCCGTCGGGCCGCCGGCATACGCCTGGCTGAGTACCACATAGCCTGCGAACAGCATCGCGAACAGGATGCAGTCGCTCAGCAGATAGAGCCAGAAACCGAAGACCTTCAGGCCATTGGTATCGTGATGCTCGTGATCGTCATGGGCGTCGTGCGCCCCATCATGAGATGTCATTGCATTGTTCGCCATGATTACCCCTGAACCACTGTGTCGTTAGGTGTGCGGGCGCTGGGCAGGGCACGACGCTCGCGACCTTCGCGCTCGACACGCTCCACTTCCTCGACGGACACGTAGTAGTCGATGTCATAGTTGAAGGTGCGCACGATGAAGCTGACGGCCATGCCGACCAGCCCGACCACGGCCATCCACCAGATGTGCCAGATCAGCGCGAAACCGAACACCAGGCTGAAGGCGGAGATGATGACACCGGCCGCTGCGTTGCGCGGCATGTGGATCGGCGCATAAGGCTTCTTGGCCTCCTGCTCGATACCGCGTTCCTTCATTTCCCAGAACTCGTCGAGTTCAGAGACCTGCGGCTCGTGAGCGAAGTTGTAGAACGGTGCCGGTGAAGTGGTGCTCCACTCCAGCGTACGCGCGCCCCAGATATCGCCAGTGGTGTCCTGCAGCTTCTTGCGGTCCTTGATGCTGACCGCGATCTGGATCACGGTGCACGCGATACCGATCATGATCAGGCAGGCACCGATGAAGGCGACGACCAGGTACGGCACCCACAGCGGGTTGTCGACGTGCTGCAGACGACGGGTCATGCCCATGAAGCCGAGGATGTACAGCGGCATGAAGGCGAGGTAGAAGCCAGTGATCCAGAACCAGAAGGAACGCTTGCCCCACTTCTCGCACAGCATGAAGCCGGTCGCTTTCGGGAACCAGTAAGTGATACCGGCCATCGCACCGAAGACCACGCCGCCGATGATGACGTTGTGGAAGTGGGCGATCAGGAACAGCGAGTTGTGCAGGACGTAGTTGGCGCCCGGCACGGCCAGCAGGACACCGGTCATGCCACCGATGGTGAAGGTGACCATGAAGCCGAGGGTCCACAGCACCGGAGAGGTCATCTCGACACGACCGCGGTACATGGTGAACAGCCAGTTGAAGATCTTCACGCCCGTCGGGATCGAGATGATCATCGTCGCGATACCGAAGAAGGCATTCACGTCAGCGCCGGCACCCATGGTGAAGAAGTGGTGCAGCCAGACGACGAACGACAGGATCGTGATGACGATGGTCGCCCACACCAGAGAGGTGTAACCGAACAGCTTCTTCTTGGAGAAGGTGGAGATGACTTCGGAGAACACACCGAAGACCGGCAACACCAGGATGTACACCTCAGGATGGCCCCAGGCCCAGATGAGGTTGACGTACATCATCATGTTTCCACCAAGGTCATTGGTGAAGAAGTGGAAATCAAGATAACGGTCGAGCGTCAGCATCGCGATGGTCGCGGTCAGGATCGGGAAGGCCGCGATGATCAGGACGTTGGCGCACAGTGCGGTCCAGGTGAAGACCGGCATTTTCATCAGGGTCATGCCCGGCGCACGCATCTTGAGGATGGTGGCGACGAAGTTGACACCTGTCAGCAGGGTACCGACACCGGAAATCTGCAATGACCAGATCCAGTAATCCACCCCGACCCCGGGACTGTAATTGGCCCCCGACAACGGCGGATAGGCCAGCCAGCCGGTCTTGGCGAACTCGCCCAGACCCAGCGAGATGTTGACCAGCAGCGCGCCGACCACGAACAGCCAGAAGCTCAGCGAGTTCAGGAACGGGAACGCCACGTCACGTGCGCCGATCTGCAGCGGCACGACGACGTTGATCAGACCGATGACCAGCGGCATCGCCACGAAGAAGATCATGATCACGCCGTGGGCAGTGAAGATCTGGTCGTAGTGATCCGGGGGCAGATAGCCGTGACCGCCGGTGGACGCCAGCATCTGCTGGGAACGCATCATGATCGCATCGGAGAAACCACGAATCAGCATCACCAGCGCGACGATGATGTACATCATGCCGATCTTCTTGTGATCGACAGAGGTGAACCACTCATTCCACAGGTAGGCCCACTTTTTCTTTACCGTGATGAAGCCGAACAGGGCTGCACCACCGAGGATTACCGCCGCAAGCACGATCATGACGATCGGCTCGTGATACGGAACAGCCTCTATTGTGAGTTTTCCAAGCATTGCTTATTCCTCGGTTGCCATCGCAGATTCAGCGTGACCGGCAGCGTCATGGCCTGACATGTCGTGGGCGGACTCGCCGTGATGCTTGCCCCCCATCTTCATGTCACCCATGCCCAGCTCCATGCCATCCATGTAGGGCGCCATGATCTGTTCGTACAGATTCGGCTTGACCTGACCATAGAAGGTGGGTGCCACGTCTTCGCTCGGCTCCTTGAGTGCCTCGTAGCCGGCGTCATCCAGCACCTTGCTGCTGCCACGCGCTTTCTCGATCCAGGCGTCGAAGTCGCCTTCGCTCATCACATGCGCCTTGAAGTGCATGTCAGCGAAGCCGGCGCCGCTGTAGCTGGCAGAGATACCGTCATAGGTACCCACTTCGTTGCCGATCAGGTGCAGGCGGTTTTCCATGCCTGCCATCGCGTAGATCTGGCTGCCGAGCTGCGGGACGAAGAACGAGTTCATCACGGTCTCGGAGGTGATGTGGAAGCGCACCTGGCGATCCACCGGCATGGCCAGCTCATTGACTGTCGCGATGCCCTGCTCCGGATAGATGAACAGCCACTTCCAGTCCATCGACACGACCTGAACCTCGATCGGCTCGCCGCCATCCTGGATCTCGGCACGCGGGTCCAGCTCATGCGTGCTCTTCCAGGTCAGGATGCCCAGCGCGAGGATGATCAGGCACGGAATGCCCCAGACCACGATCTCGATCTTGGTGGAATGCGCCCAGTTGGGCGTATAGGTCGCCTTGCTCTGCTTGGTATCGCGATAGCGCCAAGCAAACCACAGCGTCATGAAGATGACCGGGACAACGACCACGAGCATCAGGTAGGTAGCAGTCAGAATCAGCGACTTCTCGGATTCACCGATGGGTCCCTTGGGATCGAAGAGCACGGCATCACAGCCGGACAGCATCAACAATCCCGCGAGGATGGGGAGTCCCCGCAGAGCCCCCCGCATTAGGCTTTTTCTCATCTCACGACCTCGTTGGAACACGCCATGACGTCATGACGAGCCCACATGTGGAACACAGCGTTCGAAGAAATGACCAACAGGAAGCCGTCGATCGTTCGAACGAAATCAGAGGATTTCCCGCAGGCGGGGCACAGGATAGAGAAAAATCAGGGGGGCTGACTACGGGGCACACTGACGCAGGTAGTCGCACCTGCCGATCAATTTCCCCTCGCGCGCGCAGCCAATCACCATCGGGAGAGGACGATGCCCTCCCTCACGCGTTCGGGTTATGCCCTGACCACTGAACGAGGAACCTGACGAAGGCGTCAATCATATTGACAGGCAACACGGCGTCACTTGGGCGGCCAGACGCCAATCCGGAATTTCCTCCCTTCGAGGTGCCCTGACTCCTCCCGCCGACAAGGCTCTGGCCACCCCCGCATTGCGCGATGACCATTTCCCGACTCACGTGCCTTCCCAGGTCCACGAGCGCCCGCCGAGGCCCCACGGGAAACGCCAACCCCAAGCACGAAAAGAGTATAAAATTTCAACAAAACAATAAATACAGCAATATTCATTCAAAGAAGTGCGTGCAATGGCACCCGCGCAAGGAGTGCCGCCTGGCAGAAACACCTCGTCACATCGAGACGCCTGACTGCCTGCCTACCGACGGACCGAGATCACCGACGTCTTTTTCACACTCTCAATTGCAAAAAATGCCGCACTTCGTTCCATTATAATTTCCCATCCTGCTCTGGAAATCGTGACGTAATTCTCCTTATATTGATTCACCATGACATTTTTCATTCCCGCACGAATGGATGAAATCGTTGTCACAATCCAGCGACTTTGTCCTCATCATTTGTTCATATTCAGTCTTTTTTCATCAGATGACGCCTCGCGCCATTTCATAAAAATTTTACAAATAAACACCAAATAGATACCAAATGGATACAAAAACACCACACAAGTGCCAGCCAAGTCTCTGAAAAGTCCTGCGGAGCCACCAGGCCTGAAGAACGTGATGGCATCTCAGGAACCATGTTTCAGCATCAGGTCAAGGGATGCGACAATTGACCACACCAGAAATGTCGCCAATGATCTTTCTGATTTTTCACTTTCCTTTTCCCGTACAGACTATCCTCCCGAATCATTGATACGCATGCCGCGGCGCAACGAGACTTGGAGGTTTGTTCCTGCAGGGACACGCGCTATCCTGCTGTTCACCCCCTTGCCGCAAGGGAGCAGGCGGCATGTCGAGACGAGATTCGAGACCCTGATGCAGCGCCGCTGAGCGATCACGAGCCCTGCCTTCTCGACGCTGCTTCTCGACATCGAACCTCGCTTGCGCATCGCCCTCCCCTGCCAGGGGCACCTGTCTACCCGATGGAGCAGCGCCCGATGACGACTGACCAGTCCCCCTCCGCCAGCCATGTCCTGCTCGACGCCGACCAGCTACCCGCCAGCATTCTCTATCGGCTGTTCTCGGGCAGCATCGCGCCGCGGCCCATTGCCTGGGTCTCGACGATCGATACCGCCGGCAATGCCAATCTGGCGCCGTTCTCGTTCTTCACCGTGGCAAGCGTCAATCCACCGGTGCTGGCCTTCAGCCCGCTGCGCAACGGCGAAGGGCGTACCAAGGACACTCTCGACAACCTCGGACAGGTGGCGGAATGTGTCATCCATATCGGGGGCGAGGCCATGAGCGAGGCACTCAATCTCACCAGTGCCAGCCTCGCGGCCAGCGAGGATGAATTCGCCCACGCCGGTTTGAACAAGCTAGCCATGCCGCCGCTGCAGGTCCCCCGCGTGGACGGCGCGCCGATCGCCTTCGGTTGCCGACTCCGCGACATCATCCACCTGGGAGACCAGCCCCTGTCCGGCTCACTGGTGCTCGCCGAGGTCGTGGTGGTCCATGCAGACCCCGAGGTCTGGGATGGCCGCCATGTCGACAATGAGGTGCTGCGCGCCATCGGGCGCATGGCCGGCAGCGATTATGCGCGCACCGACAGTCTCTTCAGCCTTGAGCGACCTGCCTGATCAGCCTTGAGCGACCTGCCTGATCAGCCTTGAGCGACCTGCCTGATCAGCCTTGAGCGGGCCGAAACGCAGAGCGGGCCTGTCTGATGACAGGCCCGCTCAAGATGCTCTCGTGACTCTGGTGACTCACCTATCCCGCAATCGCTGCCCCAGAGGATTGACGGTGGCGGGAAAGCTTCAGCGCAACCCCGGCAGCAGGTACTTGTCGAGTGCCTGACGCACCGAAGGCAGCAGGATATCGGAGTGCATCACCAGCTCGCGCACCAGCTCCTGCAAGCCGGGCACCCCGACTTCCACATGCTTTCTCAACGCCATGCGCGCACAGGTGTCCGCGCAGGCATGTTCGGAAATCTGCACGCCCAGTGCCACCAGCCGCTCACGAAAGTCTTCGTGATCAATCAGCTCCACGATCATCATCGTCATTCTCCTTGCTCGCTGACGGCGGGCATTGTCATTGGTATTGACCCACTCTGTTCTGAGCATGGCCCTTCTGAGGATAGCCGAAACGTGCGGCGAGCCGTCTCCGACATTCTGGTCAGACCGAGGCACGCCCTGCGTATCCGCCAGCGCCACTGCCATAGGCATTTGCGCCAGACGTGCCCTGCCCTTTCCTTTCCCTCCTCTCACCTACCCTCGCGTTCACATGTCCAGACTGGCCGAAGCAGATTCGGCTCTGGCCAGGCGGCAGGCGGCGTACTTGAACTCGGGGATCTTGCCCACCGGGTCCAGCGCCGGATTGGTCAGCAGGTTGGCGGCGGCCTCGGCGTAGCAGAATGGCACGAAGACCATGCCGGCCGGCGTCAGCGGGTCCGCGCGGGTGGCCAGCGTGATCTGACCGCGCCGCGTGGTGATCGAGAGCGCCTCCCCCGCCGCGATCCCCAGTCGCTCCAGCTCGACGGGGTTGAGCGTGGCCACGGCGGCAGGTTCCAGACTGTCGAGCACGTACGCGCGGCGCGTCATCGAGCCGGTATGCCAGTGCTCCAGCTGACGGCCGGTGGTCAGTACCGTCGGATAGTCGTCATCCAGCGTCTCATCCGGCGGCGTGGGCCAGGTCGGCACGAAGCGGGCCCGACCGCTGGCGCGCGGGAAGCCATCGCCGAACACCACATCCTCACCCTCGCCTCCCGGCGTCAGGCACGGGTAGGTCACCGAGTTCTCCTCGGACAGCCGCGCCCAGTCGATGTTGTCGAGGGAATCCATGCCCTGCTGCATCTCGGCGTAGATCTCCTGCGGCCCGGCGTAATCCCAGGCAAGCCCCATGCGCCGCGCCAGCTGCTGGGTGATCCACCAGTCCGGCTTGGCCTCGCCCGGGGCACGCAGTGCCGCCCGCCCGCGCTGCACCTGGCGATTGGTGTTGGTGACGCTGCCGTCCTTCTCCGGCCAGGCGTACGAGGGCAGCACCACATCGGCGAACTGCGCCGTCTCGGTGACGAAGATGTCCTGCACCACCAGATGCTCGAGATGCGCCAGCGCGCTGCGCGCGTGATCGAGATCCGGATCCGACATCGCCGGATTCTCGCCGAGGATGTACATGCCGCGAATCTGATCGGCATGGATGGCGTGCATGATCTCCACCACCGTCAGGCCCGGTGTGGCCGAGAGCGGCGTATCCCACAGCGCTTCCAGTCGCGCGCGCGCCGCCGTGTCACCCACCGGCTGATAATCCGGGAAGACCATCGGAATCATCCCGGCATCCGAGGCGCCCTGGACATTGTTCTGCCCGCGCAGCGGGTGCAGGCCGGTGCCTTCACGCCCGACATGACCACACACCAGCGCCAGCGCGATCAGACAGCGGGCATTGTCGGTGCCGTGGGTATGCTGCGAGATGCCCATGCCCCAGAAGATCATCGCGCGCTCGGCCATCGCGTACTCACGGGCCACGGCACGAATCTCCTCGGCCGCCACGCCGCACAGTGGCGACATCGCCTCCGGCGTCAATGCCGTGACGTGCTCGGCCAGCGCGGCGAAGTCCTCGGTATGCGCCTCGATATAGGCCTGATTGGCCAGCCCTTCGGTGATGATGACGTTGAGCATGGCATTGAACAGCGCCACGTCCGCCCCCGGCGTGAACTGGATCGAGCGATGCGCATGACGCCGCAGCGCCAGCGCGCGCGGGTCGATCACCACGATGCGCGTGCCTCGCCTGGCGGCGCGCTTGAAGAAGGTGGCGGCCACCGGATGATTGACGCCCGGATTGCAGCCGGTCAGCACGATGAGATCAGACTGCTCGGCCTGCATGAAGGAGGCGCTCACGCCGCCCGAGCCGACGCCTTCCATCAGCGCCGCCACCGAACTTGCATGACACAGCCGCGTGCAGTGATCGACATGATTGGAGCCGAAGCCGGTGCGCACCAGCTTCTGGAACAGCCACGCCTCCTCGTTGGTGCACTTGGCGCTGCCGAAGCCCGCCAGACTATCGGGGCCATGCGTTCGCTTGAGGCGCATGAGCCCCTCGGCCGCGACCTCGAGGGCCTCGTCCCAGCTGGCCTCACGGAAGTGGGTCAGCGGGTGGGCGGGGTCAAAGTTCGCATCCAGCCCCTTGGCCACGCCGTCACGGCGGATCAGAGGGCGAATCAGGCGCGCCGGATGACGCGGATAATCGAAGCCGAAGCGTCCCTTCACGCACAGGCGTCCGTGATTGGAGGGGCCATCACGACCACTGACCGCGATGATGTTGTCGAGCCGCGCATCCGCGACCGGCTGACGGTGGCTGGTCGCTTCGCGAGTGATCGCGTCTGAGGGCGCACTGAGCTCTCGGACATCCGCCAGCGTTGCGGCCTGCTGGCCTTCGCCGACCAACGCCTCGCCGCTGCCCCGACTGACCTGATACTCCAGCTGACAGCCCACGCCGCAGTACGGGCAGACAGAGGCAACGCGCGCATCGACGGCGGCGCTGTCGCCATGACCTTGCTCATCCACTTGGGCGGCGGGCATCAGGGCGCCGGTCGGGCAGGCCTGCACGCACTCGCCGCAGGCGACGCAGGTGCTGTCGCCCATCGGGTCCTCGAGATCGAACACGATGCGCGTATTGCTGCCACGCCCCGCCAGCCCGATCACGTCATTGACCTGCACCTCGCGACAGGCGCGTACGCACAGGCCACAGCTGATGCAGGCGTCATGATTGACCGCCATCGCGGTATGGGAGTGATCGAGAGCGCTGGCCGGCATCGGTAGCCACTCCTCAGCCGTATCCCCCAGCCACTCGCGGACCGTCTCGCGGGCACCGCCCAGCGTCTCGCGAGCGTGCCCGACATCCACCGCCAGCAGCTCGGCCATCGCCATGAAGTGACTGCTGACATCGGGGTTATGGGCCTCGGCTGGCATGTCGGCGGCGAGCAGTTCCACCACCATCGCGCGCGCCGCACCCGCCCGCCGTGAGCTGGCACTGCGCACCACCATGCCCGCGCGCGCCTCGCGAATGCAGCTGGCGGCGAGGGTGCGCTCGCCATCGATCTCGACCATGCAGGCGCGACAGTTGCCATCGCCGCGATAATCCGGCGCTTCGCTGTAGCAGAGGTGGGGAATCGTCTCGCCGGCACGCCTGGCGATCGTCCACAGCGTCTCGCCGGGATAGGCCGTCACCTCGGCACCATCCAGCGTGATGGTGAAGCCATCCTCGCGCAGCGGCTGATCATCCGAAGGCGAGTTGCCGAGTCCTGTCAGCGCATTCATGCCTCACCTCCCGTGGCGTCAGCCGCATGGCTCGTGGCGATCAAGCGCACCCCGCTGCTGGCGAGGGTCTCCCGGAAATCCTTGAGCAGGCCGAGCACCGGATTGGGCGCGGCCTGTCCGAGCCCGCAGATCGAGGCATCCATCATCACCTGCGACAAGCGCGCCAGCAGCGCCTCGTCCCACTCATCGCCGCTCAGCGCCGCCAGCATCTGGCGCGTGCCGACGCGGCACGGCGTGCACTGGCCGCAGGACTCATCCATGAAGAAGCTCATCAGATTGCGTGCCACCGCCGCCAGGTCATCCTGGTCCGACAGCACCACCACCGCGGCCGAGCCGATGAAGCAGCCATGGGCCTGCAGGGTGTCGAAGTCCAGCGGCAGGTCCGCCTTGCTGGCCGGCAGAATGCCGCCGGAGGCCCCACCGGGCAGATAGGCCCGCAGGCGATGGCCCTCGGCCATGCCACCGCCGTATTCCTCGACCAGCTCATTGAGCGTGATGCCGGCCGGTGCCAGATACATGCCCGGGCGTCTGACGCGCCCGGAGAGCGAGAAGCTGCGCAGCCCCTGACGCCCCTGGCGTCCGGCTGCCACGTATGGCGCGTGCCCTTCGCGATGGAGCCGCGCGATCCAGTAGACCGTCTCGACGTTGTTGACCAGGGTCGGGCGTCCGAACAGCCCGCACTGGGCCACGAAGGGCGGACGCTGGCGCGGCTTGCCGGGCTTGCCTTCCAGCGACTCGATCAGTGCCGATTCCTCGCCGCAGATATAGGCACCGGCGCCACGCCGCAGATGGATGAAGCCGGGCGCGACGAGGCCTGCGGCTTCCAGCTCCGCGATACACTCGCGCAGCACGTCATTCAGGGTCGGGTACTCGTCGCGCAGGTAAAGGTAGAGCGCCTCGGCCTCGATGGCATGCGCACTGGCCAGCGCGCCCTCGAGGAAGGTATGCGGCTCACGCTCCAGGTAGCAACGGTCCTTGAAGGTGCCGGGCTCGCCCTCATCGGCATTGATCACGCAATAGCGCGGCCCTGCCTCGGCACGCACGAAGCCCCACTTGCGAAACGTCGGGAAGCCCGCTCCGCCTAGGCCACGCAGACCGGCCTGTTCGATCATCTGCGCCAGGTCATCGATGCTGACCTCACCGCCCTCCAGCGCGGCGAGCAGCCCATAGCCGCCACTGGCGCGATATTCCGCCAGCCGCGGATAGTCGAGACTCGCGGCCGGCGCGGCATGCACATGGCCCTCGGCGATCGCCGCCGTGACGCCTTCCACGCTGGCATGGCCGAGATGGCAATGCCCGACCTCCGCCACCGGCGCACTGTCGCAGCGCCCCATGCAGGGTGCCCGCAGCACGCGCACCTGTGCGGGGTCCAGCCCGGAGGCGAGACCGGCGCGCAGGGCCTCGGAGCCGGCCAGCTGACAGGACAGCGAATCACAGACGCGCACGGTCAGTGCCGCAGGCGGCGTCTCGCCATCGCGCACCACGGTGAAATGGGCATAGAAGGTGGCCGTCTCGTAGACCTCGGCCATCGGCAGGCGCATCCACTCGGCCAGCGCGCGCAGATGGGCCAGCGTCAGGTAGCCGACCTCATCATTGAGCACGTGAAGATATTCGAGCAGAAGATCACGCTGCGCCGGGGCATCGCCCAGCAGGCGCTGCACCTCGGCCCAGGCCTCGGCATCCAGCGGGCGGCCGCGCAACTGGCTGCGCGAACGGCGACGAGCGACGGGGGTCGGCTCGGTCAGGGTCTCAGGCGTCATGGCGGCACCACATTGTTATCGTTATGAACTGGCGGAGCGTGCGGTCGAGACAACGGCCTGGCTGGACCGTGGACGCGTCTGCGTGAAGGTGGGCGCTGTCCGGCAGGTGCGTCACGCCGGGCAGGTTCCTTCACTGTAGATCGCAATCTACAAAGCGGGCAGAGCCGCGACAACCGCCTCCCCCGCCGAATCGCCTCGCATGTCAGTCACGCACATGTCGGCGTCGTATCCAGCTAACTCGCCCTCGCCCAGCCCTCACACAATCACCGAGGCCCGGCGGCGACCTGTCCCGCAGTCAGACTCGCCACCGCGCTCTGAATTGCCACTCCACCCCCTTCCCTCATCGCAGCCACGGGAGACACCCGCGACAACGCCTCGACTCGCCCCACCCGCCCTGCTCGGATGGCGACACCAATAACAACATGAGGTCACCACATGTCATCGAATCCGTATGACACGGACTACGAGATCGGCCAGGACAATGTCCAGGTCATGGGTCTCGATGTGCATAACCCCGTCTTCGCGATCAGCGCCGTGCTGATCGTCAGCTTCATCCTGTTTGCCATCGTCTTCCCCGCGGGCGCGGAAAGTGCCCTGGGCGGCGCCAAGGCCTGGTCCATCGCACATGGCGACTGGCTGTTCATGCTGGCCGGCAACCTCTTCGTGCTGTTCTGCCTGCTGCTGATCATTCACCCGGTGGGCAAGCTGCGCCTGGGCGGCCAGAAGGCGACTCCCGAGTTCTCGACGCATTCGTGGTTCGCGATGCTGTTCGCCGCCGGCATGGGCATCGGTCTGATGTTCTGGAGCGTCGCCGAGCCGGTGGCCTATTACACCGACTGGTACGGCACGCCGCTGAATGCGCCTGCCGGCACGCCGGAGGGCGCTCGCGCCGCGCTGGGTGCCACCATGTATCACTGGGGCCTGCATCCCTGGGCCATCTACGCCGTGGTGGGTCTGTCGCTGGCCTTCTTCACCTACAACAAGGGCCTGCCGCTGACCATCCGCTCGGCGTTCTACCCGATACTCGGTGAGCGCACCTGGGGCTGGATGGGGCATGTCGTCGACATTCTGGCCGTGCTGGCGACCATCTTCGGGCTGGCGACGTCGCTGGGACTGGGCTCCGCCCAGGCGGCATCGGGGCTGGATTACCTGTTCGGCATCGGCGATGGCCTGCCGACCCAGATCGCGATCATCATCCTGGTGACCCTGGTCGCCATCTACTCGGTCAGTCGCGGCCTGGATGGCGGGGTGAAGCTGCTCTCCAACATCAACATGATCATCGCCGCCGTACTGATCATCTTCATCCTCATCTTCGGGCCGACGCTGGCCATCCTCACGGGACTTGGCACCACGACACTCAGCTATGTGCAATACCTGCTGCCGCTGTCCAACTGGATCGATCGCCCGGACGAGAGCTGGTTCCACGGCTGGACCGTCTTCTACTGGGCGTGGTGGATTTCCTGGTCGCCGTTCGTCGGCATGTTCATCGCGCGTGTCTCGCGCGGCCGCACGGTGCGCGAATTCGTCACCGCCGTGCTGCTGGTACCGACACTCGTCACCATCGTCTGGATGTCCGTCTTCGGGGGCACGGCGCTGGAACAGGCCATCAATGGGGTCGGCGCGCTGGCCAACGGCATCGATTCCGTGTCACTGGCCATGTTCCAGATGCTCGACAACCTGCCGCTGTCCGGCGTGGCGTCCTTCATCGCCATCCTGCTGGTGCTGGTGTTCTTCGTCACGTCCTCGGATTCCGGCTCACTGGTGATCGACTCGATCACTGCCGGCGGCAAGGTGGATGCGCCGGTCAGCCAGCGAGTCTTCTGGGCGGCGATGGAGGGACTGATTGCCGGTGCCCTGCTGTACGGCGGGGGAAGTGCCGCACTCGGCTCATTGCAAGCCGGTGCCATCGCGACAGGCTTGCCGTTCACGCTGGTACTGCTGGTGATGTGCTATTCGCTGTTCCGTGGTCTGATGCAGGAAAGGAAGGCGCAGGACGCGCTCGCCCGACCGGTCACCGGCGCCTGACATGCGGCGCTGACGGATCATGAGCACAAAAAAACGCCGCCCCCGGCAACCGGGGGCGGCGTCTTCATTGGATGACCCGAACGTCATCCAGGCAAGATCAGGAGTTTTCCTGAGCCAGCTTCTGCACCTTCTTCATCAGGTCCGGGTTGTTCTGCACCGCTTGACCGATGGAGTTGAAGGTCGCGACTTCCAGACCGGAGTCCTCGACCGCGCTGACCATCTCGTCATTGGCTTCCTGACGGACGCTCTGCTTTTCGGTCTCGTCGTCAGCTTCCTGCAGCTTGCCGGCGAAATCCTGGGAAATGCGTGCGATCTCCTGGGAGGCAGCAGCGAACTGTTCCAACTGCGCATCGCTGAAGTCACCGGCCTGAGCCTGTGTCGCCTGAGCAGGAGCCTGACCCTGGGCCGGTGCGTCAGCAGCGAACGCCGGCGCAGACACCATGCCCGCAGAGATCAGGGCAGCCGTCATGTATGCAGTCATCCGTTTCATTGCAACCTCCAGTCATTCATTGATCATCAAAAAGTGATTACACCAACTCAGACGGACACCACGGCCGGATGTTCAATCTTTCGTGTAACTGTTTGAAAAACATTCGGATAACTCTGGATACAACTGTCGCAAACGAGCAACGCAAAGACCACCAAGCCCCGCATGGCAGGCCTCCTGCGAGCTGGACACCCATACAATCACCGAGTTGCCCGAGAAAGATCGTGCAGACACTTTCCCTCATCTGGCAGCCATCCTGTCAGACAGCACGTGTCATATCCGTGCAGATACCGCTGATATATCGCCCCGTGCAGTACCACACAAACCGCCTGCACAAGGTCGGCAAACTGGTGCAGACTGACATAACCTGACATCAGGCCCCTGCGTTGCGGTCCCATGCCGGACTGTCCTGCATTCTTGCCCCACGCCGCCGGAGGACTGTCATGTCCCGATATACGCCGTCTTCGCCCTCGCGCCGCTCGTTGCCGCGCCACATCGCTGTCCGGGCAGCGTTCGCCCGAGGAGTGAGTCTGTGCCTGCTGGCCGGACTGTTCACCAGTCTCCCCGCCCAGGCCCTCAGCCTGCTGGATGAGAATCCGCAGCTGAATGCGCCCGCCGAGACTTCCGCAGGGGCGCCGCCACCGCCCTCTCCACCAGACACGGTAGATACCACCATGACCGCCGCCAACGTCGACCCCGCCGCCAACCCGCTGCTGGGCGAGACCTGGAACCGTCGCTCGCTGGTGCTGGTCGCGCCGGATGAACAGGACCGTGAGCTGGAGCGCCAGCGTGATGAGCTGCGCGCCACGCGTGGCGAGATGCAGCAGCGCGATGTCACGCTCTATACGCTGATGGGCACGCGCGGCATCCACGATGGCGTGCCGATGAGCTTCGAGGAGGTTCGCGCCCTGCGTGATGCCATGCAGCTGCGCGAGGGCGCGCCCTTCACCGTCATCCTGATCGGCAAGGACGGTGGCAAGAAGATGCAGCTGGAGGGGTTCGTCGCACCGGACCAGATCTATCAGGTGATCGACAGCATGCCGATGCGCCAGCGCGAAGCCGGCGAGGCCACCCGTCAGACCTCCTCGGGCAGCGAGGAACATACCTCGCCCGCGCCGTTGGATGACGAGGATTGGCAGTGGGATGAATGACACGCCTGAACGACGAAACGCCCCTGCCAGCCGAGCTGACAGGGGCGTTTTCATGTCTGCGCAACTTCAGCGCAGCACGCCTTCCTCGCGCAGCAGCATGAGGATTTCCGCCGCGCCCTCCTCGGCACTCACGCCTTCCAGACGCTTGCCGCTGCCACCCTCGGCCTTGGCGGCCGCGGCCTTGAAGCGGTCCCGCGCGCTGGTCGCCTTGATGCGCTTCAAGCGCTTGGGTCGCTTGCGAGCCGGGGCCACGCCGAAGGCCTCGGCCACCGCGTCATGAACAAGCTCGCCGCTGGCCAGTGAGGCAAGTTCACCGCGCCGCGCCTGCGCGAAGGCCGACTGACGTGCCGCCGGCGCGGCGGCATCGACGCTGACAAGTGCCGGAAGCTTCACCCGCAGTCGCCGCCGCTGGCCACGCGGCAGGGCCTGCAAGGCGGTGAGATGCGCGCCATCGCAGCTCTCGATCGCGACGATACCCTCCACCAGCGGCCAGCCGAGGCTCTCCGCCAGCAGATGCGGCAGCAGGCCACTGCCCTCGCCGGTCTCACTCTGGCCACCGCACACCACCAGCTGCGGTGCCGCCTGCTTGAGGCGCGTCACCAGCAGCGGCCAGACATCGATGACCGGTTGATCGGCAGCCGCCGCCTGCGGATCGACAGCCGTGAGCGACGGATCGGCAGCCTTGAGCGGTTCAGCTTGAAGAGAGTCAGGCGTCACCAGCGTCAACGACTCCAGGCCCATGCCCAGATAACCGCGCAGTGCCTGGTCCTGCTCGCTGCCGGGCGCGATCTTGCTGCCACTGGCGTGCCAGGCGCTGAGGCTGACGGCACCGGGTGCCGACTGGCGCTCCAGCGCCAGACACAGCTCCAGAGCGCGGGCGTCCTGCTCGGCGCGCCGCAGACGCCCCGAGACCGGGTGCTGCCCCAGCGATACCAGACTCACGACCTCAAGCGGTTCCGAGGCCTGCTGCGCAATGGACGAATGATCTGCCTTCATGTCCTTCTCCTTTCTCCTGTCGCAGGCGCGAGTTCAGGCCGCGTCGGCGGCAAGCGTGGCGGATGACGGGTTGGAGGACATGGCGGGCGCAGTAGACGACTGACCCGCCGCCGAGGCACCACCTGCCGCCTGGGCGGCGTCAACACCGGCACCGCGTTCGGCTTCGAGCTGCTGACAGAGACTGGCGAGGATCGCCCCGGCATCGCCGATCACCGACAGATCCGCGCGCTTGACCATGTCACAGCCGCCATCGAGATTGATCGCCACCACCTTGTCGCAGCGCTGGATGCCCTGCAGATGCTGGATGGCCCCCGAGATGCCCACCGCCACGTACACCCGCGCCGTCACCCAGGTACCGGTGGCGCCGACCTGACGGGCACGCGGCATGAAGCCGTCATCCACCGCCACCCGCGAGGCGCCTTCGGTGGCCCCCAGCAGGCTGGCGGCACGGTGGAAGCCATCCCAATCGCGGATGCCGTTGCCCGCCGAGAGAATGAATTCGGCCTCGCCCAGCGCGATCGCGGAGGGATCGACCGCCACCGGGCCAAGATCCTCGATCACGTCTGGCACGGCGTGCGCGGTGCTGGCTGCCTCCCACTCAAGCGGCAGCGCGGCGTGGCGCACATCTTCCACCGGCTCGGCGCATTCCGCCTCGCACAGCAGGATACGGGTCAGCGCGCGGGTCAGGTCCTGCTGACCATTGCCGCTGCGCCCGGTGACGTTCACCTCGGCAAGCTCGCCACGCCCGATGGCCGCAAGCTCGCCCTCGAGTTGATAGACATTGCCGCTGGGCCGCGCCAGCGCATCGCCCGTGCACAGCAGGCGCGCCCCGAGACGTCGGCCACGCTCACCGCCGCCAGTGCGGGATTCCGGCAGCAACCACAGCCGTGGTGCCAGGCGTGTATCAATGGCCTCAAGCTCCGCCAGCTGGGACAGCGGCGCGTAGCCATCGTGGAGGGTATCGGCAAAATGCAGCCAGCGATCGGCACCCGCCGCACCAAGTCCGACACTGTCGGCGGCGTCACCCTCCTCGCGCAAGGTGCCGAAGGTGACGGCCAGCACCGCCCCCAGATGGGCGGGGTCGGCATCGGCGATCTGACGCGCCAGCCCCAGCACATCGCGGTCGTGGCTCGAGAGTCGCCCGCCGGTCATGTCCGGCACCACCGCGATCAGGAAGGCAGGTGATGCGATCTCGACCAGCGGCAGCACGCGCGCCTTGGCCACGACGGCGGCCTGACCGGCACCTGCCGCGACAGGCCCGGAGCGGCCACTGCGGTCGATGCGCTTGCGACCATTGGCAGCGATGAAGTGGCCGACGTGGGGATTGCGACGCATCACGCCCTTCGGGCCCATCCAGCGTTCCTGAGGAGTGGCCGCGCCTCGGCCCAGCGCCTGCAGCGCGCTGAGATGCTGCGGGTGCAGACGATTGCGTGCCTGCTGCTCCAGGCGCGGGTCACGGCGTGGCAGTGGCTCGCGCTCGGATGCGTGTGGATGCTCGGTTGCTTGTGGATCGACGGGGATCGTCATGCCGCCACCTCCGCGTCAGTGGGCTGCGTGGTCGACGTCGCCAAGCCTTGCGTGGACGCATCCGCTACCAGCGCCCGCGCCATCAGCTCCGCCAGATCCAGCACCTGGGGTTCGGCTTCACCGGCCGGCGCCACCACGCCTTCCAGCATCGCGGTGCACTGCGGGCAGCCCACCGCCACTACCTCGGCGCCGGTCTCGCGCACGTCACCCATGCGCATGTCGGGGATACGCTGCTTGCCGGGGATGTCCGTCACCGGCGCGCCACCGCCACCGCCACAGCAGCGTGAGCGGAAGCCGGCGCGCTGCATCTCGCGCACTTCAAGACCCAGCGCCGCCAGCAAGGTGCGCGGCGCCTCGAATTCCCCGTTGTAGCGACCCAGATAGCAGGGGTCATGCCAGGTGACCGAGCCGAGCGTGGCCAGTCTGGTGGCATCGAGACTCAGACGTCCCGCCGCCAGCAACTCATTCATGTAGCTGGTGTGGTGATTGACGAGGTAGTCGCCACCGAAGGCGGCATATTCACGTCCCAGCACATGGAAGCTGTGCGGATCGCAGGTGATGATGCGCGCGAAGCGGTACTTCGACAGGGTGGCGATATTGCGGGTGGCCAGCGACTGGAAGGTCGCCTCGTCACCCAGACGGCGTGCCACGTCGCCACTGTCACGCTCCTCGGCACCGAGGATGGCGAAATCGACCCTGGCCGCGCGCAGCACCTGCACGAAGGCGCGCAGCGTGCGCTGGTTGCGCATGTCGAAGGCACC
The DNA here is from genome assembly GCF_029846335.1 of Cobetia sp. 3AK. NCBI lineage: Bacteria > Pseudomonadati > Pseudomonadota > Gammaproteobacteria > Oceanospirillales > Halomonadaceae > Cobetia > Cobetia sp. 3AK. Next base: position 152,759 of record NZ_JARWKR010000003.1, read on the forward strand.
GTCGCCCAGCCACAGCAGCGCTTCCACAGGACGCGGATCACGCGCCGCCTCGCGGGCGGCCTGAACCTCGGCGATGCGCGGCAGGTCGAGATCCGCCGCCCAGTGCAGGCGCGCCTCGAGCGCAAAGCCGCCCGGGTTGTCGGTGGCGATCAGATTGTCGAGCACCTCGACGCCCTTGCCCGGGGTCGCGCCCTGCTCCAGCGTCATGTGGCGCCGCATGTCGACGATGGCATCGACGTGCTCGATCATCATCGGGCACTCCTCGACGCAGGCGCGACAGGTGGTGCAGGCCCACAGGGTTTCCGGCTCGACCAGTACCGTGAATTCGTGGATCAGCTTGTCGGCGTCTGCCGGCTTGCCCGCAGCGCCCGGAGCCGCCTTGATCTGGATCGGTCCGGAAGACGCTGCCTGACCTGCCGGGCGAGCATGCGGCGATGCCCCGACGATGGCCTGCTGCGGGCCGCCGCCATGCTGGCCGGGCGCGCGCTTCGGCTCATCGCCCGGATAGGGCGAACCAGCGTAGGCGGCATCGCTGCCCCCCGCCATGCCCACCACCATGTCCTGGATCAGCTTCTTGGGATTGAGCGGCTGACCGGCCGCGAAGGCCGGACACACCGCTTCACAGCGCCCGCATTGCACGCAGGCATCGAAGCCCAGCAGCTGACGCCAGTTGAAGTCGGCAGGCTTGCCGACGCCCAGCGGTGCCTCGGGATTGGAAAGATCCAGCGGCAGCAGCGCGCTATCGCGGATGCCGGCACTGTCACGGGTGCTGAAACGCCCCGGACGCCGATGGAAGGCCAGATGCAGCGCGCCCGCGAAGGCATGCTTCATCGGCCCGGTGATGCGCGAGCCGCCACCGGTCATGCCGACGATCATCTCGAGCAGCCCCCAGGCGATCCCCGCCACCAGCACCAGCCCGAGGATACCGCCGGAGATCATCCCGCCGACGCCTTCCGGCAGCACCAGTGACAGACTCATCACGAACAGGCTGGCAGAGAACACCAGCAGGCTTTTTGGCAGACGCATCCACGGACCACGCGACAGGCGCGCCGGCGGGTCGAGACGACGACGACGCACGAACAGCGCCCCAGCGAACATCGCGCCACTGGCCAGCAGCAGCAAGACACCCAGCCAGGCAGAGTCGAAGCCGAAGCCGTAGACCACCACCATCAGCAGCGCCGCGGCCACGAAGCCACCGCCGGTGGCGACGTGGGTATTGGCCATGTAGCGGTCCCGCGCGACCACATGGTGCAGGTCCACCCCGTAGCGGCGCGGCACCTTGGCCAGGCTCGCGATCAGCTCTCCCACGCTCATGGACGTGGCATCCGCCCGCCCCTGGCGCCACAGGCCGATGCGCTTGACCGCACCGATGGCGGCCAGCGCCAAGGCGGCGAAGATCAACACCGACAACACTGTTTCGTTCATAGCCAAACCTCCCACCGATGTGTCAGACGCGATCAGAAATCCTTGCACAGTCGCAGGGCGTCATAGATGGCGGCGTGGGTGTTGCGCGGTGCATTGCAGTCGCCGAGACGGAACAGCAGGTAATCATCCCCGTCGGTGGCCTGACTCAGGCACGGCTGCGGCTTGATGGCGTAGAGCGACTCGACGTCGATCTGGCCCTTGTTGAGCGAGCCGTCCTTGAAGGCGTAGTAGAGCGCTTCATCGGGGCGCACGCCGTTCTCGACCACGATCTGGTCGACGACGCGTTCTTCCAGCGTGCCGGTGTATTCATTCTCGAGCACCGCCACCAGCCCCTCGCCTTCGCGGTAGACCTCATGCAGCACCATGTCGGAGGTCATCACGACTTCCTTGGCATACAGGCTGCGGTAATAGGTCGGGAAGGTGGTACCGCCGACCGCCGCCCCCGGCTTGATGTCATCGGTGACGATCTCGACCCTGGCGCCCTTGGTGGCCAGATAATCGGCCACCGAGACACCGGAGAATTCGCAGATGCTGTCGTAGATCAGCACGTTGCTGCCCGGCGCGACACGCCCGTCCAGCACGTCCCAGGAAGAGACGATCAGGCTCTTGGCCGGGTCCTCGTCGTAGCCCCAGGATTCGAACTGCTCCATGAACGGACGGCCGCCCACCGCGAGGATCACCACGTCAGCGCGCAGGTCACGGATGGTGGCCTCATCGGCGCGGGTGCCCAGGCGCAGGTCGACCTTCAGACGCGCCAGCTCCAGCTGATACCAGCGGGTGATACCGGCGATCTGGTCACGCTGCGGTGCCTTGGAAGCCGTGGTGATCTGGCCACCCAGCTCTTCCTTCGCCTCGAAGAGCGTCACGGCATGGCCACGCTCGGCACACACGCGGGCCGCTTCCATGCCGGCCGGACCGCCACCGACGATGACGACCTTGCGCACCGGGCCGCTGGTCTTCTCGATCTCGTGTGGCAGGCCCATGTATTCGCGTGACGTCGCGGCATTCTGGATGCACAGCACGTCCAGCCCCTGGTACTGGCGGTCGATGCAGTAGTTGGCACCGACGCACTGCTTGATCTGGTCGAGCTGGCCCATCTTGATCTTGGCGATGATGTGCGGGTCGGCGATGTGCGCGCGGGTCATGCCGACCATGTCGACATAGCCGCCTTCCAGGATGCGCTCGGCCTGATTGGGGTCCTTGATGTTCTGGGCGTGGATCACCGGAATCTTGACCACTTCCTTGATGCCGGAGGCCAGATGCAGGAAGGGTTCCGGCGGGTAGGACATGTTGGGAATGACGTTGGCGAGGCTGTTGTGGGTATCACAGCCGGAGCCGATCACGCCGAAGAAATCGAGCAGGCCGGTGGCGTCGTAATAGGCCGCGATCTGCTTCATGTCGTCATGCGACAGGCCATCGGGATGGAATTCATCACCACAGATGCGCATGCCGACCACGAAGTCATCACCGACCTCGGCACGCACCGCCTTGAGCACCTCGATACCGAACTTCATGCGGCCCTCGAAGCTGCCGCCCCACTCATCGGTGCGCTTGTTGACACGCGGGCTCCAGAACTGGTCGATCAGGTGCTGGTGCACGGCGGACAGCTCGACGCCATCCAGGCCGCCTTCCTTGGCACGCCGCGCCGCCTGGGCGAAGTCGGCGATGATGCGCTGGATCTCTTCCACCTCGATGGTCTTGCAGGTGGAGCGGTGCACCGGCTCGCGGATACCGGACGGCGACATCAGCGAGGTCCAGTCGAAACCGTCCCAGCGTGAGCGACGGCCCATGTGGGTAATCTGGATCATGATCTTGCCGCCATGCTTGTGCACGGCATCGGCCAGATTCTGGAAATGCGGAATGATGCGATCAGTCGACAGGTTGACGGAGCTCCACCAGCCCTGCGGGCTATCGATGGACACCACCGAGGAGCCACCACAGATGCACAGGCCACACCCGCCCTTGGCCTTCTCTTCGTAGTAGCGCACGTAGCGCTCGGTGGTCATGCCGCCATCGGTGGCATACACCTCGGCATGGGCGGTACTGACGACGCGGTTGCGGATGGTCAGCTTGCCGATCTCGATCGGCTGGAAGAGTGCGTCGAATGCCATGGTGAAAGCTCCTCGCCGGGGAGAGCGCCGCCTTGTCACGCCGGCCTGGCCTGCCCGCCGCCTCGAGTCGGGGCTCGTGGCGGCGGGCGGCGTCAGGCGTCTTGCATGTCAGGAAAGGCGGCGCTCAGGCGTTGCGTTGTCGTTGTTGTGTGTGTGGTGAGTGTCGTGACAGAGAGAGGATCGGGCAGCCGGCTTTTGCCTTTTGCCTGGGCCGGGCCTGGGCCTTGACCCGAGCCATGGAATAGAGAGTGGCGGATCTGAAAACGTCACACTGTTCCGGGAGCGACCTCGAAATACCCCACATCACAGCCTTCCTCACCACCGCTCTGGGTCTGGACGGCGACGGTGCGCAGCTCGCTGCCACGCGCGGCCAGAATCTGGTCCATCGCGCCGGCGAACCAGCCGGTGAACATGTACTCAAGCTTTGTGCCGGTCTTGCCCTGCTGATAGACGAAGCAGGAGTGCTCCAGGCGTACCTTGCAGGTGCCGCGCTCCAGATCGATCTCCTCGGTGATGAACAGACCCCAGCCGCGCTGTGACAGACGCTTCATGTAATGCTCGAAGACCTCCACCCCGACCAGGCCGTGCAGCTCGGCTTCTTTCTCGCACCAGTGCCAGGCGCTCTTGTAGCCGGCGTGGTAGAGAATCTCGGCGTACTTCTCCACGCCCAGCGCCTCTTCCACCGCGACATGGTTGTTGATGAAGAAGTGACGCGGCACGTACAGCATCGGCAGTGCGTCCGATGTCCAGACGCCGGTCTCGCTATCCACCTCGATCGGCAGTTCAGGGGCCATCTTGCTCATGTCGGTGTCCTCAAAAGGGGCTGAAAGGGAGATGCAAAAGAGAGTTCAAGAAAGAGATCAGGAGAGAGATCACGAAAGTGCGATCAAGAAAGAGCGAACCAGAAAAGGCCCAGGCAGGCAGACTCAGCCGCCCCAGACGTTTTCCAGCGTGCGCAGCCAGTTCTCGCCCATGATCTTGCGCACTTGGTGCTCGCTCATGCCGCGACGCAGCAGCGCCTCGGTCAGATTGGGGAACTCGCCGATGGTGCGGATGCCTTCCGGATTGACGATCTTGCCGAAGTTGGTGAGACGACGGGCGTAGCCCTTGTCGTGGGTCAGCCACTCGAAGAAGTCCTGACCGTGACCCTGGGTGAAATCGGTGCCGATGCCGATGGCATCCTCGCCGACCAGGTTCATCACGTATTCGATGGCCTCAACGTAGTCATCGACGGTGGCGTTGACGCCAGCCCGGAGGAAGGGGGTGAACATGGTGACGCCGACGAAGCCGCCGTGTTCGGCGATGAAGCGCAGCTCGGCATCGGACTTGTTGCGCGGGTGGTCCTTGAGACCGGCCGGCGCGCAGTGGGAGTAGCAGACAGGGACTTTCGATTCGAGGATGACTTCCTCGGAGGTCTTCGAGCCGACGTGGGAGAGATCACACATCACGCCGACGCGGTTCATCTCGGCGACCATCTCGCGCCCGAAGCCGGACAGGCCGCCATCGCGCTCGTAGCAGCCGGTACCGACCAGATTCTGGGTGTTGTAGCACATCTGCACGATGCCCACGCCGAGCTGCTTGAAGACATCGACATAGCCGATCTGGTCTTCATAGGCGTTGGCATTCTGGAAGCCGTAGATGATGCCGGTCTTGCCCGCGGCCTTGGCGGCGCGGATGTCGGCGGCGGTGCGCGCCACGCAGACCAGGTCACTGCTCTCGGCGATCAGCTGGTTGCTCTTGACGATGTTGTTGACGGTCGCCTGGAAGCCTTCCCAGACCGAGACGGTGCAGTTGGCCGCGGTCAGACCGCCCTTGCGCATGTCCTCGAACAGCTCGCGCTGCCACTTGGCGATCACCAGACCATCGATGACGATGCTGTCATCGTGCAGGGCGCGGGCCGCATCGGACCCACCGAAGGAGGAGGAGAATTCGGACATCATGTCGCTCCGGCGCTGGGCAGGCGGCTCTGGAAGTCAGGTCACTGCCCGTACCCGGCGGACAGGGTCTGCCGGAACACGATCTCCAGCAGGCTGTGCCAGCATAGTCCTGCCCTCTTCCCCCTCTGACGCCAGATGCGACGCGTGGCTACCGAATCGCGTCAGGACTGTCGTTTCTGAAACGACGACGCCCCGACTCGAGAGAGCCGGGGCGTCGTGGGACAGCCGATGGTGTACCGTCAAGCCGGTCAGTGCGCGGGGGACAGCTCCTTCAGCGAAGGCAGCAGGTCCCAGCTCAACCAGCCACGCGGCTGTTCCAGCCGCTTGAGATAGCCCATGCCGAGATTGTTCATCTGGCGCCGTGTCCAGCTGGCACGCCGCTGGATATAGGCCGAAGGCTTGCCGGCATTGAAGCGGATCGGGTTGGGCAGTACCGCCGCCAGCAGGCTGGCCTGATAGGCGGACAGGCTGGCGGCATCGGTATTGAAGTGATGTTCGGCCGCAGCCTCGACACCGAACACCCCCGGCCCCCACTCGGCGACGTTCAGATAGACCTCGAGAATGCGCTCCTTGGGCCAGATCACCTCGATCAGGATGGTGAACCAGACCTCCAGCCCCTTGCGCACCCAGCTGCGCCCGTTCCACAGGAAGACATTCTTGGCGGTCTGCTGGCTGATGGTGCTGGCCCCGCGCAGCCGTTCACCGGCCAGCCGCGCATCGATGGCCTTGACGATCTGATCGACATCGAAGCCGTAGTGATCGGGAAATTTCTGGTCTTCCGAGGCGATCACCGCCAGCCGGGCATTGCGGGAAATCTCCTCCATCGGCACCCAGTCATGCTGGAGCGCCATCGGCGCCCCCGAAACCAGGCTGTAGCCCCACTTCTCCAGCATCACCATCGACACCGGCAATGGCACGAAGCGCAGCAACACCACCAGGCCGACACAGGCCACCATCCAGCAGGCGACGATCTTGAATGCCCACACCGCCAGCCAGCGCAGACGCTCCATCGGGCGCATCTTCACGGACGCCGCCGGCCTGCGTGTCGCGCCGCGGCGTGCCGATTGCCCATCGCGGGTCTTCTGCCCCTGTGTTCGTGCCATCCCTCGCCGTCCCCTGTCGCGCGTGTCGTGGCTGATCACGACGGGTCATCCCGTCTCCCAGCCCTTGTTGTCAGCTACTGCCTCATGCAGCGCTCGAGTGTACCAGAGCCCGCCGATGGCTCCTGTGAAAACCAAGATGCCCCGGCCGAAGGGCAGGGGCATCGAGGGGTCATCCCGTCACGCAGGTGTATGGCGATCAGAGCCTGACGCTTGCGTAGGTTGGCTCGCCACGCGCATTGGCCAGCGCCAGGATCGCCGAGGACACCGGCGATTCGGCGGCGGTATGCAGCGGCGAGGAGGCAGTCGTCTGGCTCAGCGACTGATGGATGGCACCATGCAGTACGCCTTCCAGACTGGCCACGCCGTGCAGCTGATGATCGACATCGGCACGACACGGCACGTCAGACACGCCGGGCTGACGCTCACCACCGATACGCTCATCGCGCGGCGGCATGCCGAAGTACTCGCGGTAGCATTTGGAGAAGTGCGGCGTGGAGACGAAGCCACAGGCCGAGGCCACCTCGATGATCGACAGCGCCGTCTGCTTGAGCAGTTGACGCGCCCGCGTCAGGCGCAGCTTGAGGTAGTAGCGCGACGGTGAGCAGTGCAGATAGCGCTGGAACAGGCGCTCCAGCTGACGGCGCGAGACATCCACGTAGTGGGCCAGCTCGTCCAGACCGATGGGCTCCTCCAGATTGGCCTCCATCAGCGCGACGATTTCCAGAAGCTTGGGCTGGGTGGTGCCCAGCACGTGCTTGAGCGGTACACGCTGCTGGTCCTGCTCGCCGCGCACGCGGTCACAGATGAACATCTCGGAGATGCCCGCCGCCAGCTCGCGGCCATGCTCGCGGGCGATCATGGTCAATACCATGTCCATCGGCGCGGTGCCGCCCGAGGCGGTGGCACGCTGCTGGTCGATGGAGAACAGCCGCGTGGTCAGCGGTACGCGCGGGAAGGCCTCCTGCATGGCCGCCAGACACTCCCAGTGAATGCTGGTCTCGTGACCTTCCAGCAGCCCGGCCTGCGCCAGCGCCCAGCTGCCGGTACACACGGCGCCCAGCTGACGGCCAGCGCGCGCCTGGGCCTGCAGCCAGCTGACATGCGGGCGCTGCACCGCCCGCTGGATACCGACGCCGCCACAGACGATGGCCATGTCCAGCGCCGGACAGGTCTCGGCCGACACATCCGGCGTGACCTGCAGACCATCGCTGGCACGCACGGGCATGCCTTCCAGGGTCACGGTGTACCAGCGATACAGCTCACGTCCGGCCAGCTGATTGGCCATGCGCAGCGGTTCGACCGCCGAGGCCAGCGAGATGAGCGTGAAGCTGTCGAGCAGCAGGAAGCCGATGGTCTGCGGCTGGCGTGTCTCGCCGGCCTGAGGGCCCAGCGAGCGGGCCCCCGCCCGGCGGGAATCGGAGGAAAAGCCGGATGTCATGTGAGAGCGATCGTGCGGGCGATCAATGCAGCCACTGGTCAGTGCCATGGGAAACTCCTTCTTGCTATCTGCCTGAGTTGCAGACCGGAGCATGAATGCCCTCACCCGGATCAGTCGGAGATCAGGGGGTCCGCGATATTGTCGTTGTTGGCACTCAGCAGGGAATCGACCGGAAGGCTGGCGATTCCAGCAGTGATGACAGCCATCATCGTGATCTTTCGCTTGAGCGACTCGGGATGCGACCCGAAGGAGTCCGATAACGTCAGGGGTGTCGTGAATCACTGCTTGGACGTCGTGCGTTGTCCACCTCTCGACAGTAAACCATCGCCCTGATACCGCGCAGCGATTAAATCGCCGCTGCACGGCAAATCATCGTTGCTGTACGGCACAGAATAACGCCGTGATTGGCTGACATCGACGCGATATAACCGCGAGCCACGAAAACTGTCCTTCATAGCGAAAGGTTCTGAAAGGCGGTGTCGCTCATGACGGAAAAACGACAGCCCCGACATCCTGTGATGGATGCCGGGGCTGTCGTTTCTGTCTTTCACGCAGGTTCTCTGCTCGGGGAGCGATCCCCTGTGGCTGGCCATGTCACATCACAGCTCGAGGCTTCAGGCTCACCTCAAGAAAGAAGGTGTTTCGCATGCCATTTCATCTCTACCGGCCACCACACTCACACCTCAAAGGAGGTGTTTCGCATGCCTTTTTATCTTCATTGGCTACCATCCTCACACCTCAAAGGAGGTGTTTCGCATGGTAGGTCAGATGCTCATCGATGAAACTGGCCATGAAGAAGTAGCTGTGATCATAGCCGGGCTGGCGACGCAGGATCAGCGGGTGGCCCTGCTCGGCGCAGACCGCCTCCAGACGCTCCGGCTTGAGCTGCTCTTCCAGGAACTGGTCATTCTCGCCCTGCTCGACGAACAGCTCCTGACGCGCGGCACCGCTGTTACCCGCCTGCTTGACCAGCTCGCAGGTATCCCACTGCGCCCACTGGGTGCGGTCATCGCCGAGATAGCCGCTGAAGGCCTTCTCGCCCCACGGGCAGGCCATCGGATTGGCGATCGGCGCGAAGGCGGAGACCGAGCGATAGCGGCCCGGATTCTTCAGCGCGCAGATCAGCGCGCCGTGGCCGCCCATGGAGTGACCGGAGATGGACTCGCGTTCGCCATCCACCGGGAAGTGACGCTTGACGAGCGCCGGCAGCTCCTCGGTGACGTAGTCGTACATGCGGTAATGGCGCGCCCACGGCTCGCGGGTGGCATTGACGTAGAAGCCGGCACCGCTGCCGAAGTCGTAGCTGTCGTCTTCGCCGGGCAGGTCCACGCCACGCGGGCTGGTATCCGGGCAGATCAGGGCGATGCCCAGCTCGGCTGCCTTGCGCTGCGCGCCGGCCTTCTGCATGAAGTTCTCGTCGGTGCAGGTCAGCCCCGACAGCCACCACAGCATCGGCACCGAGCCCTGTTCGGCCTGCGGCGGCAGGTAGATGGCGAACACCATGTCGCAATCCAGACTGCCGCTGCGGTGGCGGTAACGCTTGAGCCAGCCACCATGCACCTTGTTGGCGCTGACCAGCTCGAGTTGTTCGGTCGCGGTCATCATGCTCTCCCTTGTGATATCGCCTCATGAAGACGGCGTCGGCAAGCCGACGCCGTTTCACGCTCCGAGCCCGCCCAGGCATCACGCTTGCCTGCCCGGCCCGGAGGCGTTTCAGCCAAAGATCGCTCGCGGATCAGAAGCTCAGCACGGTACGGATCGACTTGCCTTCATGCAGCAGGTCGAAGGCCTCGTTGATCTTCTCGAAGGGCATCTGGTGGGTGACGAAGTCGTCGAGGTTGATCGCGCCATCCATGTAGCGCTCGACGTAGCCCGGAAGCTCGGTACGGCCCTTGACGCCACCGAAGGCGGAGCCTTTCCAGACGCGCCCGGTCACCAGCTGGAAGGGACGGGTGGCGATCTCTTCACCGGCACCGGCGACGCCGATGATGATGGATTCGCCCCAGCCCTTGTGCGCGCACTCGAGCGCGGCACGCATGACCTTGACGTTGCCGATGCACTCGAAGGAGTAATCGACGCCGCCGTCGGTCATGTCGACGATGGCTTCCTGGACCGGCACGGACAGCTTGCTCGGGTTGACGAAGTCGGTGGCGCCGAACTTGCGGGCCAGATCGAACTTGTCCTCATTGATGTCGATGGCGATGATGCGCGACGCCTTGGCCATCACCGCGCCCTGGATGGCGGCCAGACCGATGGCGCCGAGACCGAAGATGGCCACGGTGGCACCCGGCTCGACCTTGGCGGTATTCATCACCGCGCCGATACCGGTGGTGACGCCACAGCCCAGCAGGCAGATCTTGTCCAGCGGCGCTTCCTTGGACACCTTGGCCAGCGAGACTTCCGGCACCACGGTGTACTCGGAGAAGGTAGACGTGCCCATGTAGTGGTGCAGCATCTTGCCGTCCAGCGAGAAGCGCGAGGTGCCATCCGGCATCAGGCCACGGCCCTGGGTGGCACGCACGGCGCTGCACAGGTTGGTCTTGCCGGAGAGGCAGAACTTGCACTTGCCGCATTCGGCGGTATAGAGCGGGATGACGTGGTCGCCCGGCACCAGACCGGTGACGCCCTCGCCCACTTCCTCGACGATACCCGCGCCTTCATGGCCCAGTACGGACGGGAACAGGCCTTCGGGGTCTGCGCCGGACAGGGTGTAGGCATCGGTGTGGCAGACGGCGGTATTGACGATGCGTACCAGCACCTCACCGGCCTTCGGTCCTTCGACATCGATCTCGACCAGCTCCAGCGGCTTGCCGGCTTCCAGCGCAATCGCAGCACGTGATTTCATTAATATCTCCTCGGAGCAACAATGGCGGTAGACTGATCCGTGGCATTCTCCCGGCGAGCCTGCCGGTGACCCCTTGCTCACAAGGGGTTCACCCGGGGGGACAGGCAAGGAGCAATGCATTGCCGCAACGCGTGCGGTGCCATCAGTATGCAACACAGTCTACGCAGTGACCTTGGCGGGATTAAGCCGTCAGCACTCAGATGATTATTGTCACTCAACAACAATGATGAGGAGCGGGCATGCAGCGTTGGGACCGCATCGAAGCCTTTGTGGAAGTCGTCAGAATCGGCTCGTTTTCCGGTGCCGCCCGTCATCTCGGGGTCTCCAGCTCACATGTCAGTCGCCTGATCAGCCAGCTGGAAGCCCAGCTTGATACCCAGTTGCTCTATCGCACGACCCGTCAGACACGTCTCACCGATGCCGGACAGGTGTATTACGAGCACTGCCATCACCTCTTCGATGGCTTCCGCGCCGCCGAACAGGCCATCGGCGACTTCCATGCCCGTCCCAGCGGCGTTCTCAAGCTGACCAGCGCCACCACCTTCGGTGAGCGCTACGTCGCGCCACTGGTCAACGACTTCCAGCTGCTGCACCCGCAGCTGGAGGTGCAGATGCACTTCACCAATCGTCCGGTGGAATTGATCGACGAGGGCTTCGATGTCGCCATTCGCATGGGCGTGCTCAAGGACTCCTCGCTGATCGCGCGGCGACTGGTGGACCGCCAGGAGTATGTCGTCGCCTCGCACGACTACTTTCAGCGTGCGCCGCGCCCGCACACGTTGGCGGAGCTCTCCAGCCACCGCTGCCTGGCGGGCTCCAAGCGTGAATGGCTGTTCGAGGTCGAGGGCCAGCGACGCGAGGTGCGCATCTCCGGCAGCTGGCAGGCCAATTCCGGGCCGGCACTGCTGGACGCCACGCTCAAGGGCCTCGGGCTTGCCCAGATTCCCGACTATTACGTCGCGCCTCACCTGGCCAGTGGCCAGCTGATCTCGGTGCTGGATGAGTATCAGGTGCGCGATACCGGGGTGTGGATCGTCTATCCCCGCCACCGCCATCTCTCGCCCAAGGTGCGCCAGTTCGTCGACTTCATGGTCGAGCGCTTCGAGGACGGCATCCCCGGCCTGGTGGGCTGACGCCCAGGGCGCGAAGGCCTCAACCGGCTATCACTTCCCCTTGCCACGACGACAGACGGGCTGCCGATGGGCAGCCCGTCTGTCGTTGCACGTGACGTTGCGTTGCGAGCTATCCGCCAGCGGCGTCAGGCACGCTGTGCGCCGCCACCCGGTATCGCCTCCGGCAGGTGCACCTGCGGTGCCTTGACCAGCAGCTTGCTGGCCACGAAGTAGACCAGCGCCCCCAGCAGCGAGCCGGTGAACCAGCCGTAGTCGTAGAACCAGGAAAGCCCGGGCTGCGAGAAGCTGATCACCGTCAGCCCCACCGGCACGAAGAAGGCGATGAAGCCCGCTGGATTGAAGGCCGGGTAGGTGCTGCCATCCAGATAGAGCGCCGGCAGATCGAAGGACTGACGACGGATCACGAAGTAGTCGACGATCATGATCCCCGCGATCGGCCCCAGCAGACTCGAATAGCCCAACAGCCAGTTGGAATAGAGGCTCTCGAGGCTCACGTCGGAGACGATCCAGCCCATCTTCTTGATCAGCTCGAAGCCCATCAGCAGCACCCCGACCAGCCCGGTGAGCAGCACGCCGCGCGTCTGGTTGATGAATTTCGGCGCGATGTTCTGGAAATCATTGGTCGGCGAGACGATGTTGGCGGCGGTGTTGGTGGAGAGCGTCGCGATGATGATCAGCACCATGGCGATGGCGACCCAGCCGGGGCTGTCGATGCGACCGATCAGGTTGACCGGGTCGGAGATGGTCTCCCCCACCAGCGAGCTGGAAGCGGCCGTCAGCACCACGCCGAGCGCCGCGAAGAAGAACATCGTCAGCGGCAGGCCGATGATCTGACCGACGATCTGGTCCTTCTGGCTCTTCGCGTAACGACTGAAGTCCGGAATGTTCAGCGACAGCGTCGCCCAGAAGCCGACCATCGCGGTCAGGCCCGCCATGAAGTAGCTGGCCACGCCATCGCCTTCGGGACGATTCGGTGGCTGGGCCAGCAGTTCGCTGATCGAGGTATGCGGCAGCGCCCACACCATCAGGCCGACCCCCACCGCCAGCAGCAAGGGCGCGGAGAGCGTCTCCAGCCACTTGATGGATTCCGCGCCGCGAATCACCACGAACAGGTTGAGCGCCCAGAAGATGAAGAAGCCGATGACCTCGCCCACCCCGCCCAGCGCCTTCCAGTCCGCCGAGAGGCTCGAGAGCAGCAGGTGAATCGCCAGGCCGCCGAACATCGTCTGGATACCGAACCAGCCACAGGCGACCACCGCCCGAATCATGCACGGCACGTTGGAGCCGATGATGCCGAAGGAGGAGCGCAGCACCACCGGGAAGGGTATCCCGAAGCGCGTGCCGGGGAAGGCGTTGAGGGTCAGCGGAATCAGTACCACCAGATTGGCGACCAGAATCGTGATCAGCGCCTCGCCGACACTCAGCCCGAAGTAGGCAGTGAGCACGCCGCCCAGGGTATAGGTGGGTACGCAGATCGACATGCCGACCCACAGCGCGGCGATGTTCCAGCGCGACCAGGTGCGCTCGGCACTCCTGGTCGGCGCGATATCCTCGTTGTAGCGCGGGCTGCGGGCGACGTCCTGCGCCACCACCAGCTCGATCATTTCCTCATTGCTGCGCACCATGTGCGAGCGAGTCTGTGTCGGGGCCATGAGTCCTCACCTGTTCAGCTGTTGTTATTGTTGAGGGTGATGCACGTCGCTTGTCCTGCCTTTGCGCTCTGTGGCGCGTCTTGCCGTCTTTGAAGATCCGTCCCTTCCTTCACCCTCCTGATTCACTTTTCACCCTGTTTCAGCCAAGGGATGCTCGAATTACCCATCCACATGAAGCGGTACCTTTCATGGGCAAATCGCATGCCGATGGCGGCATTATTGCCGTCAAATCAAACCTGTCCCGCAAGACAACTTGAGAGGCAATGGCGCGGGTTTGACCGTCTGATGCCCATCAGGTGGCGACACGCCGTGTTCGCGCCAATTGTCAGTATGGTCAGGTTCCAAGCTGGTGCAAGGCGGTCTTGCACAGGGCCCATACAGACGGTCACAAGCCACTGATATGCATTGAGTTTTCCTTTGAAAATCGCGTGAACCACGCTGATTCTCCTGGCACCACAATGGTGAATTCATGCGAAATCTTGACCGAAAATCCTTTCATAACAACAAGATAAATTCACGAGACTTTATTTGACACTTCGTCTTGCCGAACGCGGGAACACTGTCTAATGTTCATTAAGCTGACTGGCGAGACAGGATCTGCATCGGACCTTCCCTGACCCACGATACCTGCCGCCGGCATGCAGACTTTCCGGACAGGCGGCATGATTTTCCAAGGTCCATTTCGCGCTATCCCGGCTCACCCGCTCTGCCCACCAGCACTCATTGAAGACAACAACAACCGGCGCCAAGCCGCCCGATGAGGATGACATGTCGAACGACTCCCGCATCTCCTATACCGAGGATGCCGGCAAGCTGCGCTGCGCCGTCATCCAGATGGGACTCAACGTCTCCACCGACCTCGAGCCCGCACAGATCCGCGATGCCATGAACGAGGCCCACCTGCCGCTGATCGACCAGGCCGGTGAGGCAGGCGTCAAGATCCTGTGCTTCCAGGAAGTCTTCAATCAGCCCTATTTCTGCCCGAGTCAGGACGCCAAGTGGTATGCCGCCGCCGAGCGCGTGCCCGACGGCCCCACCGTCACCCTGATGCAGCAGTACGCGAAGAAGCATCAGATGGTGATCATCGTGCCCCTCTACGAGGAAGTGCAGCCAGGGGTGTACTACAACACCGCCGCCGTCATCGATGCCGACGGCAGCTATCTGGGCAAGTATCACAAGACCCACATCCCGCAGGTGGCGGGCTTCTGGGAGAAATTCTTCTTCAAGCCCGGCAAGTCCGACTGGCCGGTCTTCGACACCGCCTACGGGCGCATCGGCGTCTACATCTGCTATGACCGCCACTTCCCGGAAGGCTGGCGCGCGCTGGCGCTCAACGGCGCCGAGATCATCTTCAATCCCTCCGCCACCGTCGCCGGCCTCTCCCAGTATCTGTGGGAGCTGGAACAGCCCGCCTCCGCCGCCGCCAATGGCTGCTACATCGCCGCCATCAACCGTGTCGGCCATGAACAACCCTGGGATATCGGCGAGTTCTACGGTTCCTCCTACTTCGTGAATCCACGCGGCCAGATCGAAGCCCAGGCCAGTGCCACCGAGGACGAGCTGTTGATCCACGATCTCGACATGGCGATGGTGCGCGAGGTGCGCAACAACTGGCAGTTCTTCCGTGACCGCCGTCCGGACGCCTATACCCGCCTCACCGATGGTGAATGACGGCCAGCACGATAACGACAACGACAACACGACCTGACACTCAATGCCGGACAAGGCCGCGCGATGCGGCCGGGAGAGATTCATGGCAATCCTGATCAAGGGCGGCAGCATCCAGACCCACGAAGAGCGCTACACCGCCGATGTGCTGTGTGACGGCGAGACCATCACCGCCATCGGCACCGACCTCGAGGTACCGGACGACTGCGAGGTGATCGACGCCAGCGGCTGTCTGGTGATGCCCGGCGGCATCGACCCGCACACCCACATGCAGCTGCCCTTCATGGGCACCGTGGCCAGCGAGGATTTCCAGACCGGCACCGCCGCGGCGCTGGCCGGCGGCACCACCATGATCATCGATTTCGTGATCCCCTCCCCGCAGCAACCGCTGATGGAGGCCTATCACACCTGGCGCGAGTGGGCCGAGAAGTCGTGCTGCGACTACAGCTTCCACGTCGCCGTCACCTGGTGGGACGAAAGCGTCAGCCAGGACATGCAGACACTGGTCTCCGATTACGGGGTCAACAGCTTCAAGCACTTCATGGCCTACAAGAACGCCATCATGGCGCCGGATGACACCCTCGTCTCGAGCTTCGCGCGCTGCCTGGAGCTGGGCGCGATTCCCACCGTGCATGCCGAGAACGGCGAGCTGGTCTACCACCTGCAGCAGAAGCTGCTGGCCGATGGCATCACCGGGCCGGAAGCGCATCCGTTGTCGCGTCCGCCGCAGGTCGAGGGTGAAGCCGCCAGCCGCGCCATCCGTATCGCCGGCACCCTGGGCACGCCGGTGTATCTGGTTCACGTCTCCACCGCCGATGCGCTGGAGGAAATTCGCTACGCCCGCGAGCACGGCCAGCCAGTCTACGGCGAGGTGCTGGCAGGCCATCTGCTGATCGATGAAGCGGTCTATCAGAACAAGAGCTGGGAATTCGCGGCAGGCCACGTGATGAGCCCGCCGTTCCGCTCGCTGGAGCACCGCCAGGCACTGTGGGGCGGCATCCAGTCCGGTGACCTGCAGACCACCGCCACCGATCACTGCTGCTTCTGTGCCGAGCAGAAGGAGATGGGCAAGGACGACTTCTCGAAGATTCCCAACGGCACCGCCGGGGTCGAGGATCGCATGGCGATGCTGTGGCACGAGGGCGTCAACACCGGGCGCTTCTCCGCCGAGGACTTCGTCGGCCTGACCTCCACCAACGCCGCCAAGATCTTCAATCTGTACCCGCGCAAGGGCGCGATCCGGGTCGGCAGCGACGCCGACATCGTGGTCTGGGACCCCAACGCCGAACGCACCATCTCGGCGAAGACTCACCACCAGAACATCGACTTCAACATCTTCGAAGGCCGCACCGTCAAGGGTATCCCGCGTCACACCATCAGCCGCGGCGACTGGGCATGGCGCGATGGCGAGCTGCATGCCAAGCGCGGTCACGGCCAATACGTCGAACGCCCGCCCTACCCCAGTGTCTTCGACCAGCTCAAGGCCCGCGCCGAGAGCAATGTCGTCACCGCCGTGGATCGCAGCTGACGGCCGACGAACGACTCGAACAAGACAAGACCGGCACGACTGAACGACACGACTGAACGACGGCCTGGCAGCGCACCTGACGCGCTGCCGGTCCCGAAGCGCTGCCAATCAAGGCGTTGCCAACCAAGCCGCGCCACCTGACTCGCCTGCAAGACCAACAACAACGACCCCGCGCCTGAGCGCGGGCAGGAGCCACACCGTGACGACATCCTCCACTCCTTCCCACTGGGCCCCGTCCGGGCTCGCGGAAGAGGCGCTGAGTGCGCGCTTCACTGATCTGCATCCGGCGCTCACCAAGCGTCAGGCCTTCATCGAGAGTTCGCGTTGCCTGTATTGCTATGACGCGCCCTGCATCAAGGCCTGCCCGACCAGCATCGACATCCCGACCTTCATCCGCCGTATCCACGATGACAATCTCGAAGGCGCCGCCAGTGAGATTCTCGATGCCAATATCCTCGGCGGCAGCTGCGCCCGCGTCTGCCCCACCGAGATCCTCTGTGAGCAGTCCTGCGTGCGCAATCAGGGCGATGAGTGCCAGCCGGTGCTGATCGGTCTGCTGCAGCGCCATGCACTGGACAACGCCCAGTTCGAGACCCACCCGTTCACGCGGGCAGCCAGCACCGGCCGGCGCATCGCCGTGGTCGGTGCCGGGCCTGCCGGGCTTTCCTGCGCCCACCGCCTGGCGCGTTTCGGCCACGACGTGGTGATCTTCGAGGCCGAGGAGAAAGCCGGTGGCCTGAATGAATACGGCATCGCCCGCTACAAGCTGACCGATGACTTCGCCGCCCGCGAAGTCGAATTCCTGCTCGAGATCGGCGGCATCGAGATCCGCCACGGCCAGCGCCTCGGCGACAACCTGGCGCTGGCCGCCCTGACACGCGAGTTCGACAGCGTCTTCCTGGGCCTGGGCCTTGGCACCAGCCATGCTCTCGGCCTGACCGGCGAGGATGCCAGCGGCCTGATGGCGGCCACCGACTTCATCAAGGTGCTGCGTCAGAGCGGCGAACTGAACGCGCTGGCAGTGCCGAGGCACGCGGTGGTGATCGGCGCGGGCAACACCGCCATCGACATCGCCGTGCAGGCCAGGCGCCTCGGCGCACAGACGGTGGATCTGGTCTATCGGCGTGGCGAGGAGCAGATGTCCGCCACCCATCACGAGCAGGAAATCGCGCGGGCCAATGGCGTGATGATCCACACCTGGGCGCGTCCGCTGGCCATCGATGTGGCAAGCGACAGTGAGGATGGTGGTGACGCCGCGCTCAGTGCGATGCAGTTCGCGCGCACACGGGTCGAGGATGGCCGACTCGTCGATACCGGCGAGACCTTCACGCTGGCCTGCGATGGGGTCTTCACCGCCATCGGTCAGGGCTTCGATGACGCGAGCCTGAGCGATGCGCATGCCGCGGGGCTGGCCCGCGAGGGGGCGAAGATAGAGGTGGACGAGATGCTGCGCACCAGTCTGCCGGGCGTCTATGCCGGCGGTGACTGCATCGCTCGCGGACAGGATCTCACCGTTCAAGCCGTCGCCCACGGCAAGCTGGCCGCCGAGGCCATCCATCACGATCTGATGCTCAAGGTGGAGGCCGCCTGATGACTATTCATACCCCGCTCAATGATGACAACGCGCGTCCGGCAGGCGCTGGCTCAAGTTCTGCAGCGGCTGACGATCACGTCGCCAGCTACAAGGCCGATCTGTCGGTCAACTTCGCTGGCATCCGTGCCCCCAACCCCTTCTGGCTGGCCAGCGCCCCGCCCACCGACAAGGCCTACAACGTGGTACGCGCCTTCGAGGCCGGCTGGGGTGGCGTGGTCTGGAAGACGCTGGGGGAAGACCCGGCGGCAGTGAACGTCTCCTCGCGCTATTCGGCGCACTATGGCCCGAATGGCGAGGTCAGCGGCTTCAACAACATCGAGCTGATCACCGACCGCTCGCTGGAGATCAACCTGCGCGAGATCACCCAGGTCAAGAAGGACTGGCCGGACCGCGCACTGATCGTCTCGCTGATGGTGCCGTGCGAGGAAGAGGCCTGGAAGACCATCCTGCCGCAGGTCGAGGCTACCGGCTGTGATGGCATCGAGCTCAACTTCGGCTGCCCCCATGGCATGCCGGAACGCGGCATGGGCGCCGCGGTGGGTCAGGTGCCGGAGTATGTCGAGCAGGTCACGCGCTGGTGCAAGACCTACAGCTCGCTGCCGGTGATCGTCAAGCTGACCCCCAACATCACCGACGTGCGCGAACCGGCCAAGGCCGCCTGGCGTGGCGGCGCGGATGCCGTCTCGCTGATCAACACCATCAACTCCATCACCCATCTGGATCTCGACCGCATGGTCGCGCATCCCATCGTCGGTGACCGCAGCACCCACGGCGGCTATTGCGGCAGCGCCGTGAAGCCCATCGCGCTGAACATGGTGGCCGAGATCGCGCGCACCCCGGAAACCGCCAACCTGCCGATCTCGGGTATCGGCGGCATCTCCAACTGGGAAGATGCCGCGGAATTCATCGCCCTCGGCGCGGGCAGCGTGCAGGTGTGCACCGCGGCGATGCTGCACGGCTTCCGTATCGTCGAGGAGATGAAGGACGGCCTGGGGCGCTGGATGGACAGCAAGGGCTATCAGCGGATCGACGAGTTCTCCCGCGCGGCGGTGCCCAACACCACCGACTGGAAGCAGCTGGACATGAACTACCAGGTGATCGCGCGGATCGACCAGGACAAGTGCATCGGCTGCGGACGCTGCTACATCGCCTGCGAGGACACCTCGCACCAGGCCATCCTGCATCTGGCCAAGGACAACGGCACCGCCCGCTATGAGGTGAAGGACGCCGACTGCGTGGGCTGCAACCTGTGCGAGATCACCTGCCCGGTCGAGGACTGCATCACCATGGAGGTGCAGGACACCGGCAAGCCGTACATGAACTGGATGGAGGACCCGCGCAACCCGCATCGCGCGGCGTGCCCCTGACGTTGCGGACAAGACCCGGATGATCCGCACAGATTCCAGCGCATGACACCACGTTCAGTGGCGTGAAAACAGAAAGGGGCTGCCAGCAATGGCAGCCCCTTTTCAATGGCCTCATGATCCATCAATGATGATCATTGTTAGCCTCAGGATAATTTGATCATGACATCACCTGATGACTCAGGCGGACAAGCCAACGCCCTTCAGCAGCACCCGCGTGACGTTCTGCACCGCCTGCTCGAATTCGCGATCACTCAGCGCCTTGCCCTGATTGAGCACCGCGATCTGGTGGTCGAAGTCGGCGTAGTGCTGGGTGCTGGCCCAGATCATGTACAGGTAGGCGGAAGCATCGACGTTGTCGATGCGCCCCTCGCTGATCCACTGGCGCAGGCGTGACTTCTTCATCTCGGCCCACTCGTCGAGCCACACCGTCAGCTCCTCGCCCAGCACCGGCGCGCCCTGCATGATCTCGCTGGCCCATACCTTGGAGCCATACGGACGCTGGCGCGAGTGCATCATCTTGGCGCGAATGTAGGTGGAGAGCACCAGCTGCGGGTCGTCATAGGCCTCGAAGCACAGCGCATCTTCCTTCCACAGCGCCAGCAGACCATCGAGGACCGCGCGATACAGCGCTTCCTTGGTGCTGAAGTAGTAATGCAGATTGGACTTGGGCAGCTCTACCTCGGCGGCAATATCGACCATGCTGGCGCCGACATAGCCCTTGAGAGCGAAGATCTTTTCGGCGGCAAGCAGGATGCGGCCGACATTATCCTTGCGAATCTGAGACTTGCGAGTGGTCATGCGATCCCCTGACGCGGTGCTGGCAGTCCGATGAGAATATCATAACCGCACTGCCAACATGCCTGAGCCGACAGGTTTCGCGCTCGCGGGCGCCTCTTCTCTACCCCCTCACCCCTCCCCCCTCACCCCTCGCCTCTTGACTCGCTTCCCACTGCTCACCCCTCGGCTTGTCGCCTCACGCTTCAGCGCGCGCCAGCGGTGTCATTCGAAGACCGCCCCATCGATGAAGCCATCCGCCGGCATCGGCACCTGCCCTGCCTCGCCGCTCAGCCACCAGGGCGCCGGATGCGTGCCTTCGCTGCGCTCATCCGCCACCGGCACCACCATGCCCAGCTTGCGGGCTGCGCTGCGGTAGAGGTCCGGGCGTACGCAGCGTGCCAGGGTCGCTTCGAGGTCATTGTCGCTGACTCCCTCGAGATGCCCCCAGCGCTGCATCTGGGCGGCATACCAGCGGGTCTGCGAGCGCCACGGGAAGTTGGCCGCGTAGCGATGGAAGATGGTCCAGCCGGGATTTTCCCGCTGGAACGCCTCCACCGACTGCTCGACATCCACGTCGCGCAGTCCACGCGCCACCACCGAAAGCGGCACTTCCTGCATGCCTTCATCATGCAGCCACTGCGCGGCCTGCTCACGGTTGCCCGGGCGGTCCAGCCAGGCACAGGCCTTGAGCAGCGCACGAATCAGCGCCTGATGCGCCAGCGGGTGCTGCTCCGCCCAGTCCTCGCGCACGCCCAGCACCTTTTCCTGTCCGAAGCGCCAGATATCATGACTGCCCGCCACCACCTGCCCCATGCCCTGCACGGCGGCCAGACTGTTCCAGGGTTCTCCGACACAGAAGCCGTCCAGCGCGCCACTTGCCAGCTGGGCGGCCATCAACGGCGGGGCCACCGCACGCATCTCGATGTCGCGATTCGGGTCGATCCCGCCGGCCGCCAGCCAGTAACGCAGCAGATAGCGGTGCGAGGAGAAGGGATGCACGCTGGCAAGCTTGAGCGCCGCCTCCCCACGCTCGCGGCGCGCCTGCACGTGCGCCGCCAGCGCCCGAGACACCGCCAGCGGAGAGCCCAGGTCATGCCCCTCCTCGGCCAGCGCCGCCATCAGGGCCCGCGACAGGGTGATGGAGTTGCCGCCCAGATTGAGCGTCATCGCGCTGATCACCGGTGTGGCGCGGCCATCCAGCCCCAGGGTCGAGGTCAGCGGCATCAGCGCCAGCATCTGCGCGCCCTGCAACACGCCGGTCTGCAGGTCATCGCGCAGTGCCGCCCACGACGGCTGCCACTTGAGCGTCACGGCCAGCCCCTCCTCACGGAAGAACCCCTGACGCTCCGCCACCACCAGAGGTGCCGCGTCATTGAGCGGCATCAACCCCAGCGTCAACTGATGGCCATTGAGAAGAGAATCACTGAGCATCACATCCACCTTTTGAACGATCGAAAGAGAAGGACATCACGAGACTCGGCTCAGTGCCGACGCGACGCCTTGAGCAGCTCATCGGCCAGCTCGTGCAATGCCAGACGCCGATTCATCGCGGTCTTGCGCAGATATTGGTAGGCCGCATCCTCCCCCAGTCCGCGACTCTCCATCACCAGCGCCTTGGCGCGATCCACGCTGCGCCGCTGTATCAGAGTGGTCTGGGTGCGATTGAGTTCGCCCTTGAGGGCACGGTGAGCCTCGAAGCTGGTGATGGCCACCTCGACCATGCTGCGCACCATCGCCGGCATGACGTGATCCACCACGTAGGCGGACACGCCGGCGCCAGCCGCCTGGCGCACCAGGTCCGGCGCGTCCTCACTGGCCAGCATGATCATCGGCTTGGGATAGTGACGCCCCAGCTGGCCGAGGTGCTCGAGGGTGTCACGGCTGGGCAGGTCGGCGTCGATGATCACGGCATCCGGCTGATGGTGCTGCACCAGCGCATGCAGGTCCTCGTGTTCATCGACCCGCAGCGCCACCTCGAAGCCGGCGCTCAACAGCGCCTGCTCCAGAGCGGCGGAACGCTCGCTGCGCACATCGACGATCAACACGGTCACGGGCATATCAGGCTTCCTTGGCAGTGTGTCAGGCGGTGGTGCCGGGGTGTCAGGCGACGCCTCGAGCGATCAGGCACCGACGTCCGAGATCAACGACGACGGCGTCTTCGCAAGCGGGAGTCAGGATGGCGCCACGCCTCTGACACTGCAGGATTCATGCCACAAACTGGTGCAGCGCTGGCCTTAAAGGCCTTCCGCAGTGCGCAAGGGCGCGCCCGGCTGCACAGCAATGATGCATGGCGTGATCTGGCGATCTCTCGCCCGCCACGTGCGCCAGACTGGATCATCCTCACCCCGCCGCGCACCGCCACTGGGCATCGCCCTGCTTACTCCCCACTGCTGTCTTGCCCGACATGATGATTCCAAGCCCTTGATATGACGGGGGTTGGACGCACAACACCCCCGCAAGTGGCGCGCTACTTGCTTTGAGTCAGGCAATGGCAGACAAGCGTGCCATGCATCATCCATGACGTGGACCAGGCTCCCGGGAGTACGAGTGCGTCGAACCAGGCCCCTCAATGACGAGGCGCCCCGCTGTCGTTCACAGCTGTTCGACCACCCGTCGTGCGCCGAGACCCTGGCGTCCGGCACCGACGCTGTACCAGGAGCCCACTCATGGATATTCGCAACAAGGCCAGCCGTATCCGGCTGTTCAGCTTCAATACCCCGCAGATGCGCGCCTTCCACATGTCGTGGTTCGCCTTCCACGTCTGCTTCTTCGGCTGGTTTGGCATCGCGCCCTTGATGGCCGTGGTGCGCGATGACCTCGGCCTGACCAAGACCCAGATCGGCAACACCATCATCGCCTCCGTCGCCATCACGGTGATCGTGCGACTTGCCATCGGCGTGCTGTGTGATCGCATCGGGCCACGCAAGGCCTACACCTGGCTGCTGTGCCTCGGCTCGCTGCCGGTGATGTGCATCGGCTTCGCCGACAGCTTCGAATCCTTCTTCCTCGCCCGTCTGGCCATCGGTGCCATCGGCGCGTCCTTCGTCATCACCCAGTACCATACCTCCGTGATGTTCGGCCCCAACGTGGTCGGCACCGCCAATGCCACCACCGCCGGCTGGGGCAACCTGGGCGGCGGCACCACCCAGATGCTGATGCCATTGGTGATGGCCGGTCTTCTGATGCTGGGCGTCGAGCAGACCCTGGGCTGGCGTCTGGCGATGGTCGTGCCGGGCATCGTGCTGTTCCTCACCGGGATCGCCTACTACTTCTTCACCCAGGATGCGCCGGACGGCAACTTCAGCGAGCTGCGTGAGCGTGGTGAGCTGCCCAAGGCCGAGAAGGAATACAGCATGCGCGCCACCTTCGGCGCGGCGGCACGCGACATCCGTGTCTGGGCCCTGTTCCTCGTCTACGGCGCCTGTTTCGGGGTCGAGCTGACCATCAACAACGTCGCCGCCATCTACTTCTTCGATCACTTCGATCTCGATCTCGCCACCGCCGGCCTCATCGCGGGCCTGTTCGGCCTGATGAACCTGTTCGCGCGCACCCTGGGCGGCGTCTTCTCCGACCTGTTCGCCCGTCAGTCCGGCCTCAAGGGTCGCGTGCGCTGGCTGTTCATCGCGCTGCTGTGTGAAGGCGTGGCGCTGGTCGGCTTCGCCCAGATGGAAACCCTCGCGGTGGCCATCGGCATCATGCTGGTGTTCAGCCTGTTCGTGCAGATGGCGGAAGGCGCCACCTTCGGGATCGTACCCTTCGTCAATCGCAAGGCACTGGGCGCGGTGGCCGGTATCGTCGGTGCGGGCGGCAACGCGGGGGCTGTCGCCGCGGGCTTCCTGTTCCGCAGTGAAGAACTGACCTATCAGGAAGGCCTGATGTATCTGGGCATGGGCGTGATCGTGATCTCGCTGTTCGCCCTGCTGGTGCGCTTCAGCGCCGCCACCGAGGCCGAGGAAGGCCGCGCCTATGACGCCGCCGTCGCGGAACGCAAGCAGCAGAGCGACCAGCAGCCCGTGTCTGTCTGAGCCTGTCTCTTCCTGAGACTTTCTCAAACCTCTGATACATGCAGCCCTGATACACGGAGCCCTGACATGCAAAGGCCCCGTCTCATGAGAGGCGGGGCCTTTGTGCATTCACACCTTGCGGTTCGCCGTGCTCGCGGGCGAGTCACGGCCAGCCATCAGCTGTCGGTGGCGTTCTCGACGCTGTCACCGGCGTCTTCCACGGCGTTGTCCATCTTCTCGCCAGCCTTCTCCATCGGGCCCTCGTCCTCGCAACCGGCGAGTGACAGGCCACCGAGACCCAGCATGGCAATCATCAGCGAACTACCCAGAGTCTTGAGCTTCATGATGTCTCTCCTTGAATCATCGGTCGGGATAACGCCCCGGCCTGCACACCAGTACAGACAACAGCGCGGGGATACACAGGACATGGAGCGGGTGTCGCGCGGTTTCAAGGGTGGCGCAACGCCGAGTTGCAAGGGGATGACCGAGTGACGAGGCACACCACAGGGCAAACCCCTTCGAGGAGCCCGGATCAGAGCGCGAATCTGCGCTCGAGCCAGGGGCCCAGGTCAGAGGCCCAGGTCAGAGAAACCATGGTCGAAGAGCACCTCGCCTCCCAGCCCCGCCAGATAGTCCGGCACCAGCTCGATGGCCACGAAGGCGCCCGGCACATCCTCGTGATGGCAATAAAGGCCGTAATGGCGCGCCGGGTGAAAGCCCAGATGGGCATAGAACTCGGCATGACCCGCCGCCACCACGGCGCCCGCTCCCAGCAGACGACAACGCTTGACCGCCGAGATCACCAGCCGCTTGCCGATGCCATGACGCTGGTGCTGGGGAAGCACCGCCAGAGGCGCCAATGCCATCAGCACGCGTCCCGGACAGCCGGAGAGTTCCACGCGCGAGGCCATCACATGCCCCAGCAGCCCTCCTTCGCCTTCACTGAGGTGACGCCCGCTTTCCGGGTCAGAGAAGCGCTCGGCCACCAGCGAGATCTGCGCCAGATCACTGCGACGCAGTCTGTCGCCCAGGCGAGCCTCCCGGTGGCCGGCAAACACGGATTCATGGATGCGGTAGATGCGCTCATGATCGATGAGACGTTCTTCACGGATGCGAAGATTATCGGCGGGATTGTCAGTCATCACGAGTTACCGGTTCAGCGCCCTGTCGATCAGGGCCGTCACCCCCAAGCTTAGCCACCGCCGTCATGGCCCGCGAGAGTCAATCTACTGCTCAAAAAGCACGATGCCCGCCGAAGTGGCGGGCATCGAATGACGTGATGACAAGGTCGTGATCCAGATGAGAGACGTGGGACCTGCCATGTCACTCCTCTGCTGATTTCCACGCCATCAGACGTGCGCCCCTGTCAGCTCTTGAGGCGACGCGCGCGGAAGGAGCGGCCCTTGAGCTTGCCGTTCATCAGCTGGGTCAGCGCGGCCTTGGCGACATCGCGCTCCACCGCCACGTAGGTGGTGCGGGCCAGTACCTTGATCTTGCCGATCTGGCTGCCCGGCAGGCCGCCATCGCCCGTCAGGGCACCGAGGATGTCGCCGGGACGCAGCTTGTCCTTCTTGCCGCCATCGATCTGCAGCGTCGCCATGCGCGCGCGGAAGGGTTCACGGGTCAGCATGCTCTTCGCCGGCAGCGGCTCGGCTTCCAGCGTCTGCTCGAGGAAATCTCCCAGCTTGGCCAGGCGATAGTCTTCCTTCTCGGTATACAGCGTACAGGCGATACCGGAGCTGCCCGCGCGACCGGTACGCCCGACACGGTGGACGTGGGCATCGAGGTCCCGGGCGATCTGGTAATTGAAGACCGCATCCAGCGCGTCGATATCCAGCCCGCGTGCCGCGACGTCCGTGGCCACCAGAATCGAGGTGCTCTTGTTGGCGAACATCACCAGCGTCTGATCACGCTCGCGCTGCTCCAGATCACCGTGCAGGGCCATGGCACTGAAACCGTGCTCATTGAGGGCATCGCTGACCTCCTGTGCCTCGCGCTTGGTGTTGCAGAACACCACGCTGGTGTCAGGACGATACTTGAGCAGCAGGATACGCAGCGCCTCGAAACGCGCCTCTTCATCCGCTACCCGATGAAACAGCTGACGGATGCTGCTGTCATCGTGGGTGGAGGCGACCTCGATGCTGACCGGCTCCCGCAGGATGCGCTCGGCGATCGGGCGCACGCCATCGGCGAAGGTCGCGCTGAACAGCAGCGTCTGACGCGCTTCCGGGGTCTCGGCGATGATGGCTTCCAGCACCTCGGCGAAGCCCATGTCGAGCATGCGGTCGGCCTCGTCCAGCACCAGGGTATTAAGCTCGGCAAGGCTCAGGCTGCCCTTGCGCAGGTGCTCGTCCACCCGGCCCGGCGTGCCGACGATGATATGCGCGCCGTGTTCCAGCGAGCCCAGCTGCGGGCCGAAGGGCGCACCGCCACACAGCGTCAGCACCTTGACGTTGTGCAGACCGCGCGCCAGACGGCGAATCTCGCCGGCGACCTGATCGGCCAGCTCACGCGTGGGGCACAGCACCAGCGACTGGACACGAAAGCGCGAGACCTTGAGGCGCGACAACAGGCCGAGGCCGAAGGCGGCGGTCTTGCCGGAGCCCGTCTGGCCCTGGGCGATGACATCGCGCCCTTCCAGCATCGGCGGCAGGCTCTGCGCCTGAATCGGCGTCATGGTGTGATAGTCGAGCGTCTCCAGATTGGTGAGCAGCTCGGGCGCCAGCGCCAGAGAGGCAAAGGCAGGGGTGGCGGTGGCGTCAGTCACGAGGACATTCCTTCAGTCGATGAACAGGCACGAGCCGAACAGGCATGCGTGCGGGCGCAGAGCATAACAGAGCCAGCGCTCGCTCGCCTGCACGCCTCTACCTGCGACTTCACATGTCTGCGGGTTCCTGCCAGCGCGCCGCCCGCGTTCACGTTTGCCATCCTTTCCAACGACACGACAGCTGATCGACTGCTGGTTGTCAGTCCCTTCCTCGCACCAGTCGATAATCCCCTCGCATGAGGCAAACGATATCGCATTAATGGCAATGAATGATTTTCGTCATCAGCCGTTTTCAATCCTGATTCAGGTCATTTATTAATCCTGTCCGATTCACCAGAATACCCGTTGACGTTCCTGTCATTTCCCACGTCTTGCGCCACGCCACGAGTGATCGTGCGCGTGTGAGAATTGATTGTCATCGATACCTATCGCCATGCCTCAAGCGTTGCATCAAGGGTGCGGACCTCAACGAAAAAGGGACGCACCGGTATCGAGTCTCGTCACTGATCATCGTCTGCATCATCTGTGCAACACCCATGTCCCGTCATGAGAGCATCACCGCATCATCACGCCCATTACTCCGCTATCTTGTTGATTAAATTGATATCAATGAGAAATATCAATGCCTTTTCATGAAGGCATGACAGCCCGAACACGCTCATACCCTCCGCGTGGGCCAGGGCCGACGACGCCAATGACGCCTTCACCAGCCAGCACAGACTGGCGCTGAATGGCCACGATCTTCTTGAGGAATAGGGGCTCCACTGGTCAGGAGAAACACCCCGTCATCAAGACAGTTTCAGGACGCAGCGAACCACAAAGGGAGCAGAACCTGATGAAGGATATTTCACGAATCACCGCCTACGGATGTGTCGTGGCCGGTGTTGGCCCAGCGGGCATGGGGTTTCTATTCAATGCCTTGAAAACCGGAAAACTGGCGCAACTCGCACGCCATGGTCTGCTGATACTGGATGCCGGAGGCATTCATCGGGATGCGCCTCTGGGGGCCGGACGGCTGGGCGAATATCGCATCACGGCCAACTCGGTGGGGGATGTCTTTCTCGATTGCCTGAGAGACCCGGCCCTCGCGGAAGTCTTCGCTCCGCTGGAAGGCGATCCGTGCCTGGAGAACATCCGCGCCCAGGCCTTCACCGCCCCGGCGCTCAGTGAAGTGGGCGCCCTGCTGGAAGCGGCGTCCCGGCTGGTGCTGGAACACGCCACCCGCCTTGTCGGCGTGGAGCTGTGGTGCGGCACGAGTCTCGATGAGGTTGAGCGTATCGAGGATGACAATCTGCTGACGCTGACTCACACACCGGAACACGCGTCTCGTCCGACACGGATCCGCACCTCCAATCTGGTGCTCAATCTCGGCGGCTATCAATGCCCGGAACACCTGACCCAGGACCTCTCGCGCCAGGGACTGTCCCTGTCACCGCGTGCGCGCATCTACAGCGGTGATGAACTGCTGCGCATGCCGGAAGGTCAGCTGCGCAGCCTCTTGCTGCCGCGCCTGCGGCGTGGTGGGCGTGTCTGCGTGGTGGGTGGCTCCCACAGCGCCTTCTCGATGCTGGATCTGCTCGCCAGCGCATTCCACAAGACGCGCATCGACGAGATCACCCTGCTCCACCGCTCGCCTGTCCGGCTGTTCTTCGAGAACGCCGAAGAGGCCAAGGCCGCGGGCTATTCCTATGATGCCGAGCGCGATGTCTGCCCCATCAGCAGACGCATCAATCGCTCCGGCGGGCTGCGCTACCGTGCCCTGAGCATTGGCCAGCAAGTGCTTTCCAGCGGTCGGATAGCAGACTGCGACATGCAGGTCAGGCTCATCCAGACCGGCCCCGGCCCTCAGCAACGCCTGCTCGCGGCCAGCGAAGCTCTGGCCGACGCGCCGGTAGTGGTGCAGTGCAACGGTTATCAGCCGATTCTGCCGCGCCTGCTGGATGCGACGCGTCAGCCGCTGCCGCTCAGCCAAGTGAAGGGCGGACTGGATTCCGATGCCACCGGCAATCCCCGAGACCTCTCAGGCAACCTCCTTGAGGGCCTCTACCTGTTCGGACTCGGCGCCGGACTGGCGGCAGACCCCACCCTGGGCAGTGAAGCCGCCTTCGATGGCCGCATCTACGGCGTCTGGCAATTCCACAACAACGCAAGCCTGCCAGCACTGGAGACCATCCTCGCACGCCTGGAAACGCAGCATGTGGCAGCACCGGTGACGGACCCGCTGTCCGCCGCCACCCAGCTGGCCGAGCAGGCAGCGCCATCCTCTGGCGCACAACGCGTGAAGGAGGCCGAACGCGAGCTGACCACAGCGCTGAACACGCTGAGCGAGACTCTGTCCTCGCCACTGCGCTCCAGCATCGCCTGACATGCACCGACAAGGCATGAGGGCTCATGCCACGCCTTGCGTCAGATCTTACGTAATGACCTGGCGTCGTTATGAATACGTCAACAAGGCGCTGACAACCTCAACAACGCCATCATGATTATCACAAAGATAACAATAACGAGAAATGACACTCTGATACACTAGGCGAAAGAGACACACGACACCCTGCAGCAAGCACATGAAAGGCCCGGCCATGCATCGCATGACCGGGCCTTTTGGCTACTGGCGCTTGCTGTCAGCGCACGGGCAACGGGTGACTCACGAATCGCCTGAGCGCAACTGCCCTCAGGCGAGCGCATTCACGAACCCGCGATTCAGCCGGCCTGGGTCTGTGCTTGCGCGAGACGTGCCTGCTTGCCGCCGAGGGTGAAGCAGGTATCGATTTCCCGCAGCAGGAACAGCGCCACACAGGCGGCCAGCATCGGCCAGGCGGCGAAGAACAGCAGGTGCTCCCACGGCGCGAGATACTGATTGAAGGCGGACAGCGTGGAACCGGCATGCAGCACCAGCACCAGCCCATAGGTGAGGGTCTTCTTCACGCCTGCCAGGAACATCAGCAACAGCACCATCTCGATGGCGGCGATCACGATGACGATGCCTTCGCCGACACCGCCGATGGAATAGAACTTCTCGAAGATGGCCGCGGCGTGACCGGGATTGAAGAACTTGTCCAACGTCCACATTGTCATCACTAGGAAGACCCCGAGGCGCAGCAGCAGCAGGGAAATGCGGATTCGATCGGCGTACTTCGTCATGTCAATTCTCTCCAGAGGAAATGGGCCTGTCAGGCAGTCAGCGCCGCCTCGTGCCGGGCACGTCTTCCTGTGTACGCACACCATTGAGGTCTGGTTGCATCCAGATCGACTTTTTTCTCGCGAAATGAACCACTTGGCAGTGCATCACGCGATTGCGCTCTTCAGCGCAAGTCACTGCTGCGTCAGCGGTGATGCCGCCTCATCTCTGCTCTCCTGCCGCGACTGACAACGCTTGAATGCCTGTCCATCCTCAAGACACCTGTAGCACTGGCGCTTGCACACTGGAGTTATCCACATGGCCTCTCAACCAGACACGCCGACATCCGGCGCACCGCTGCGCCGCTGGCAGGCACCGCGCGACGCTTCTGCCCACCCGCCGTGCACATCTCCCTCCCACCTGCCGCCCGCGATTGTCCAGGCACGCTTTCCCGCCCTGAGCGCAAGGCTGCTGGAGCATGCTGCGCGCATACAGGCCGAGCGTGCACGCGGCGAGATACTGGACGCCGCCTGCGCCATGAGCGCCGTGCCGACCGTGATGCAGGAGATCTGGTCTACCAGTGGGGAGCTTGAGACATTCGCATTACATCACGGCATGCAGATCGAGACGCTTACGGAGCTGCTGGGCGAGCACACCAGAGCCCTCAGCCCTGATGATTCGCTAGCGGTAGCCCCGCGTGACACCTTTGACTGGCTGCATCTGGCACTGGAATGCCTGCTGAAAACACATGAGGATAACCAACGTTTACACTCGAACTGATGTAACCCGGGCCCAAAACTCGTATGGTGAAGTGACGGGCCCGGTTGACGACAGTCCATGTCTCGCCGCCGCCCTCGTGGCAGATGCACGCGCACGACGACCAGGAGCACGTCTGGAACGGACTTCCGGTACGAGAAACAACGCAAGATATCAAGCACAGCAAGCGGAGCAGAACATCACGATCGATCATTGAAACGACCAGCCGAGGAGGTTCACATGAAGGTCTACAAACCTGAATGGCGCTGCACGCTCGACGTGACGGAAGGTCCCGACCCCACCGCCCGCTGGAAAACACGGCTTGCCTGGCGCCTGCGCGCCCTCGCCGACCGCTTTGATGGCGGTAGTCGTACGATGAAGATTGACTGCAATGTCACCCCGGCGCTCAGTCGCGAAGAGGTCGACACCTGTCTGGGCAAGGGCTTCGCCCTCAGCCAGAATCTGATGCTGCAACTGGCCAACCACAGCGCCTGCGAAGATGTCCTCCGCGACGCCAAGGCCGAGCTCTACGAAGAAGAGCAACACCCGATGTAAGACGATGATCTCAGTAGAAACCCGCAGATCATCCATCGGAGAACGTAGTCCGCAAGACGCATGAAAAAGCCCTCCCGGCGATGCCGGGAGGGCTTTTTTCATTGTCAGTCCTTACCTGCTCTTACCCACATGGCTCACACTGGCGTGATGCCTGATTGGCAGTGCTGCTGATGGCGCCACACACCGGGGCGGGGGTGACGGCGTCGGGGTCCAGCAGTGCGGCGACGACGGATTTCACCTGGCGGTAGCCGGTGCGCATCAGGAAGGTGGGTGCGCGACCGTAGCTCTTGATGCCGAGGATATAGAGGCCGGGTTCCGCGTGGGTCAGTTCGGCGGCGCCGTGTTCCGGCACGGAGCCACAGCTGTGCTGGTTGGGGTCGATCAGCGGTGCGAGGCGCGCCGGGCTCTGGGTGGCGGGGTCGAGCGAGACACGCAGCTCCGAGAGCAGCGCAAGATCCGGGCGGAAGCCGGTGGCGGCGATGATGCGGTCCACCGCCGGCAGGCGCTGGCCACCGCTTTCCACCACGAGGCGAGCACCCTGCTCTTCCTGTGGATGAATCGCCTCGATGGCGAGATTGGTCACCACCTCGAATCTGCCGTCTTCCAGCCATTGCTGGATACGCACTTCCAGTGCCCGGCGCTCCTGCAGCTCATCGTCCTTCGGGGAGCGGATGACGTTGTGCAGCGTGGCGGAGCGCACGCCCCACAGGATGCGCGTGTCCGGATTCTGCTCGGCCAGGCTGACCAGATCCTGCAGCGCGTTGAAGGCCGAATGCCCGCCCCCGACCACCAGCACCGTCTTGCCGGCATAGTCTTCCCGCGCCTTGCCGGTGATATCCGGCACGCCGTAGGCGATCCGCTCTGCCGCCGCGAGTTCCCCCAGTGCGGGAATGCCATGCGCCCCGATGCCGTTGGGGCACTGGAAGGTGCCGGAGGCATCGATCACCGCCCGTGCCAGCACGTCGCGCTCGCCATCCGGCCCCGAGACACGCAGCACGAAGGGTGCCTCCTCTCGCCCTTGCGAGCGCAGCACATCATGCTGCAGGCGACTGACATGCGTGACCCGTGTCGCTGTATGCAGGCAGGAGGCAATCTCCGGCAGCGCGGCCAGCGGCTGAAGGTAGTCGGCGAGCAGCTCCGCGCCGGTGGGGAAGGCATCCGCTCGTGGCGCCTGCCAGCCGGTGGGCGTGAGCCATTCGGCTGCCACGGGGTCCACGTTGTAGGACCACGGCGAGAACATGCGCACATGCCCCCAGCGAGCCAGATGCTCCCCGACCTGCTCGCCTGATTCGAAGATGATGGGCTCCAGGCCCGCAGCCAGCAGGTTGACCGCAGCGCTCAGCCCTATCGGGCCTGCCCCGATGATGGCAATCGACAGGTGGCTGTTGGCATCTTGCATCGCGTCTTCGCTCCAGTCGTGGGGGGTGGGGATGAAAGCCTCGTCATGCGTGGCTTTCAGCGTAAGACGACAAGGCTTATTTGGCTATTTTCTTCTAAAGATAACCCGCATATCCCCAGCCACAGGCCGCACTGGTCGCCTCGGCAAGCCTCTCGCACGCATCGCTCCACTCCCGCGCCAACCTCTCGCAAGGCCATCTGCCCCGACAGCCATGCGTCGCTCGGTTACACTGGGCCATCGCCATGAGGGTGAGGCTTGCTCGCCCCACGCTCGCCCTTTCTTCTCGCCACCGTGATGCCTTCCATGTCCATTTCCGCCCGCCCCTCCAAGCTGAGCCTGCCGCAGATCAACCCCGGCGTGGCGACGGTACTGGAATATCTGCTGCAGAAGTTTCCGGCCATCGATGAGGCCACCTGGCGCGAGCGCATGGCCACCGGCAAGGTGCATCGCGAGGATGGCGCATTGATCACCCCGCAGACGCCCTACCAGCCACATCTGCGCGTCTTCTATTACCGTGAGGTGGCGCGCGAGCCGAGCATCCCCTTCGCGGAGCGGATTCTCCATCAGGACGAGCACATCCTGGTGGCCTACAAGCCACACTTTCTGCCGGTGACACCCGGTGGCCTGTACGTGAACGAGTGCCTGCAGCAGCGCCTGCGCGACAGTACCGGAATAGAGGCGCTGCAGGCGGTGCATCGCCTGGACAGGGCCACCGCCGGGCTGGTGCTGTGCTCGCTGAATCCCGAATCGCGTCACCGCTATCATGAGCTGTTCAAGTCGCGGAATATCCACAAGACCTATCAGGCCATTGCCGAAACCCACAGCGAGGAGACCCTGGTGGGCCAGCAGTGGGAGGTGAAGAACCGCCTTGAACAGGCCGAGCAACGCTTCCGCTTTCAGGTCTCCGAAGGCGAGCCCAACAGCCACTCGTTGATCCGCTGTGTCGCGCAACGCGGTAGCCGGGCGCTGTTCGAGCTGCACCCCATCACCGGGCGTCGCCATCAACTGCGGGTGCACATGCAGTCACTGGGCTGGCCGATCCTGAATGACCGCTACTACCCCGAGCTGCAACCGCTCTCGCCGGATGACTACGCGCGCCCCTTGCAGCTGCTCTCCAAGGGATTCGAGTTCATTGATCCCGTCAGCGGCGAGGAAAGGTGCTTCGAATACGACGGTGATCTGACGCTGGCGTGAGGCGCGAGATAGCCAGTGGCTGTCGTCGCCAGCCGACGCACAGCCCACGGCATGTGCACAAAGAATTCATCTGGCGAAGGCTTCCTGCTCGACGTCAGGCGGGCTAAGGTTTTCTTCCTGTCCCCGGAAAATAGGCCCATCGATGTCCCGACGTCTCGCAGTGACCGGAGGAGCCGCGCTGGCCGCGCTCCTGTCCTTCCCCGTCCTCGCACAACAAGGGCACGACGGGCCGCCGCCCGATCACGATGGCCCGCCGCCGATGTCAGCGGAAGACCAGGCCTTGAGCGAGGCGCTGCGCGCGCGCATGGGCGACACCAGCACCCAGATGCAGAGCGTGCCGATCCCCGAGAGCGCCGCCGAGTGCGGCGACACGCCAGGCTATGAGCGCATGCTGTGCCTGATTGATCTGCTCAAGGCCGATATCTCCGACGATGACATCATGCAGAACCTGCAGCATGACTACTCCCTCGCAGAGGCCGAGAACTGGAGCAACCTGCCCGCTGGCGCCTTCCCGAAACGTCCCGGCGTGCTGTTGGGCGAGTTGAACATCAAGCAGCGCGGCCTCGTCAAGGCCATCATGCTGGAAGCCACCGGCCACGCGCCGGATGAAGGCTTCGACGAGATGATTCAGACGCTCAATGCCGACGACTACATCAACACCGTCAGCACCGACTACAAGGCCGGTTACTCCTCCTACAACACCAAGTTTGCCTTCCTCGGCACACCGGGTGAGAGCGGCACCTGGGAGCTGTACTACGGCGGCCATCACATGGCCTTCGCCAACACCTACACCGACGGCAAGCTGGCCGGTGCCACGCCCTCCTTCCGTGGCGTGGAACCCTTCCCGTATTTCGAGATGAACGGGCGCGTGAACGAGCCGCTGACCCAGGAACGCGATGCCTTCGCCACCCTGCTCAGCTCGCTCTCCGAGGATCAACAGGCCGATGCGACACTGGAAGGCACCTACCGTGACATCCTCGCTGGCCCCCAGGCCGACGATGCCATCCCCGAGAGCTATGAAGGCATTCCCGTCTCCGAGCTGGATGACGACCAGCAAGCGTTGCTGCTGACGGCCATCGAGACCTACGTGGACGACATCTCCGCGCCGGAGGCCAAGGCCTACATGGCGAAGTACACCGCAGAGCTTCCGGATACCTACCTCGGCTTCTCCGGCACGCCGCAGGTCAGCGCCGAGAACGATTACGTGCGTATCCACGGCCCTTCGCTGTGGATCGAATTCTCGTTGCAGTCGAACAAGTCCACCGACAAGGTCGGCAACCATCCCCACTCGGTATGGCGGGATCGCACCGACGACTACGGCGGCCAGACCGAATGAGCCGGCGCGCTTCCTGGCGCACCGCCCTGCTCGCCCTTGCCGTGATCTCCCTCGGCAATGAGGCCAGCGGGGCGGGAGGTGGCCTCATCGAGACGGCTCACGCCCACGCCCTGCCCGGCAGCGTGCTGACATTCGAGCAGCAACCGCAGCACACGCTGCACCTCACGCTCCAGTTCCCGCGTGAAGACCTGCTGATCGCCGCGCCGGAACTGGCAGCCCTTGGTGAGCAGGCACCAGGCCAGCCCCTGCCGCAGCCGCTGACAGATCAACTCGGCGACTACCTCCGTCACCACCTCGCGCTCTCCGAGGATGGCGACAGCCTGCCGCTGAGGCTGAACGGGGCGCATCTCGCATCCACCTATCAACCACAACTCGGCGACTACGTGCTGGTCATCACCGAATGGAACGTGAAGACCGAAAAACCCGAACCGGACTCACTACTGCTGAAATACGACGCCGTGATGCACGAGGTCCGCAATCACCGCGCCGATGTCTACTGGCAGACGCCTGACGGCGCCACCCGCCCGCTGGCCGGCTTCGGCTTCTTCCACTCCGCCCACGGCGTCCGACTGAACCTGCAGAAAGCTAGGCAAGGGCCAGTCGAGCAGAAGTGAACAAGGCGGTAAGCGATCTCTGAATCGTACCCACAAAAAAGCCCTTCCGGCCAATGGCCAGAAGGGCTTTTTGCATAATGTACACTAATTAAGTGCCTTTCAAGAAGCATCTACTTTGCCTACACCGGGCTTAAAGCGAAATGCTAACGCAGTCCTATTTAATGAAGAAACAATTTGTGCAACTTCTTTATGAGTACACCCATAATGGTTGCGAAGTATTTCTGAAATTAAAATAAATTCATTTTTCAGGTTTGTAGCAAAAATGCCTGGATCATCACTTCCCACACAAAAGTCGGGAATTATGTCGAGGGGTTCATCTACCATCAATCCAAGCCATCGGAACAGATGATGGTCAACAAAGTTATCATAAAGACTAATACGAAGATTGCTTGTCGGCAAAGATTCGATCACAATACGCTTTCTATTGAGACAATTTATCACCTGTGATTGCATTGCGGATAGGGCCCGTGCAGAAAGAATATCGCAATTCATCTCAAATGGCTCTTTATATATACAATTTTTCCGCTTCCACTGGAGCTCCATAAATAAATCAAACACATGTGGCTTATCTCTAGCAACAGAAGCTATAAGAGCATTTTCTTGACGAGAAATATCCGTGCTTAAAGTCTTTGCTCGGGACTCAAAGTACGTATAACTCGGAGTACTAGCGCCTAATATATCGTGGTACTCCAATACATCTATATATCGTAAAGCCAAAGCTGCCTCTAGTTCAGAGGCAGAAACGTTACGGCCTATCAAGCGTAAAGACAAATCGGTAATTTCATTTTCCAGCTTATGGACTTCTGCTGAAAAGCCATCTAGAACATGGAGCAAGGAGCGTGCGAACACTAAATCTAGCAAAGTATCCCAAGGTGCTTGCAGCACACGCTCAGGGGCTCGTTCAAGCCAAAAACCTGGTCTAATTCCCACAGCTGTGCCGTGCCCTATGCGGTCACCTGCTTGAAGATTCAGCATAGTCACAGCATCATGAACAGCACGAATTCCACCAATAAGATGTCGGAAATCTTCACCGGCATGGAAAGTTGCATAAGGAATTCCTGCTGCACGAGACTGCCGAAAGGTTGAGGCGAAGACCTCTGCGGGACAATGAAGCTCGTTGGCTGCACCATCAACTCCACGCACGAGCTGAGCAAGAGCAGGACGCCGCTTCAGTACTCGAGTAAGAGTTTTAACCTCTTTTCTTAATTCAGTTCTTCTTTTTAAATAAAGTGCATCCTTAAGACTACTAGGTTTTTTAATAAAATGTGCCACTAAAGATAGTTCAAAGTCATGCCTACCAAAACCGCTACTATCTCCAAAGCCAATTAGATTACCTTCAGCAGGCTTGCGAAGCTGGGCAAGCCGGTTGGGTTTTGTACTTATCGAGTTATTATCTACGGAAGATCTAAACCTAGAAGCTCCGTCTATAATTCTGCCCAATAGATCTTCCAATTTTTTTACATCATTTTTGGGTGCAAAACGACCTTCTAAGTGCCTTATAACTCGATAGGGCGGGCGAATATTAAGTTGCTTAAATCTCTGCTCATACGTCAACTCCACTCGAGAACGTATCTCGTTCATTGTAAATTTTTGGAATTGATCGAAGCCATATTGTGTTAATTGCTGCACTGATAATTCGATAATTTGACGCTGAACGCAGAATACAAAAAACACGGCCAAAGCGATACTACTCTGCAGACTATTGTTCCTAAGCGTGTCTAAAGTCATAAAAAGAAACACTGCTTCATCATGAAGCAGCGTTCCGCTATCACGTACATTATCAAAGAGACCTTCAGTCGGATGACATTTAAGATCATAGGGCATTGCAAGTGAACCAGAAATATTACACCATAATCTTTTGCAGTCTCCATCTGTTTTTTCTGAATTAATGATATTTAGTACAGCAGAAGTTGAGATCTCGGGATCATCTCCCTGAGCAACCTTAGTTACGACATGCCAAATCAAGTATCTAGCCCGGCGAGCACTAAATAGTACTCGCACTAGTTTTTCCACGGACCAGTTAGGAAGAATATTTTCATACTGATCCCGCACATCTCCCGTATCATTCAGATACCTTTTAAAGCCTAAAGGATCACGAACCGCATCCGGCCAGATAGTATCTAGCTCTGTCGAACCATTAAGATGCATATGCATCTCATTGAGCCCTTCATTTTCGATCATATGTTCTATACCAGGATCATATGAAGAAAGGAGAGCTGTATCTCCGATTTCTTGGCGTAGTGCTCTATATAGCTCTTGCGGCTTATGATTTTTAAGCCTTCCTTCCTTAACGAGGAAAGCAACAATAATCATTAATGGAGAAAAATGCGTAATAAGATTATGCCATTCCTGAAATCTATCTTGCTTTATGCTTAAGATACCGAGATGACGTTCAATAAAACGCTCAGCGAGACTATCTAGTGACGCCCAAGTCAAATGACCAAAAGCCTCCATATTGCTTTTTTTATTGCACATCGGAAAGCGTATATCCCGATAGCTCTTAAGCAAATGGTCAGGCTGGCCGACCACCTCACGCTGCTCCAGAAGATACAAGCGTCGCCGCCAAGATTCAAACTCAGGGACGTTACCAAGAGACAGTTCATAAAGCGTATGATGATCAGAGAACGCTCTACGATAAAATAGTGCGCTCATGGCTTATATTCCTCGGACATGACTATAGTATTGAGAAGAAGATAAAGACTATTAAATTTTATTTCATCACCTTTACCAATTCCATTAGGCATATATGAAATTTCAGGTATAACTGCTCCTGCTCCTTCGTCGCGGAAATAGGTCTTAATTTCATTATATGACTTTGACTCAAGATAATATGCCCACATTGGAAACTCTAGAACATGATAGAAAAGCTCTCCTCCAGGTGTATCCTTGAAACTCTTCCCAGAATTATTGATCTCCTCTTCATAAAGAATTTTTGAAGAAGAAAAATGTGTAAGAAGATCTAAAAAAATCTTATCAGAATTCGTTGGACTGCTCTGTAAACTAACTTTTATCTGACCACCTTCGCGCAAATACAACTCTACACCAAATGCGTGAAGGAAAATTATCACCTGTCGATGGAAAAAACGACCAAGAAATATATTGCGATTGATTAAGTTTTTTGTCCCGGCATTCCCATTCTCGAATAGACGCGGTACTGCGCTAGTAAATTTTTTCCAAATTGACATGAGTAAACTAGAGGAAATTTCACCACTAATAGCATCATAAGCTGACCAAAACTCTAATTTTTTCACAAAGTCCGCATCAAAATCATCTTCACTATCTTGATCACTAAAAGTATATTCATTATTTTCATATCCATCCTGCTCTAATAAATCATTTTCAGCACTTATTTCAGCTCTACTATTGCGAACTATAGGGAAAGTATTATTTTTTTGCCAGCCCTTCATAACCCGTGGGCAATCTTTTACAATTAACAAATCTATAACACCAGCAAAAACAGATAAAAGACTGTAATTACCATATTCAAAGCGTTGAGGGCTCGAAACTTTTGTATAAGGAAGCAACAATGCAGACCCAGCGGTACTATCTAAGTTTTTAGCTAGACCTTCTACGGAGTTATACAAAGCCCCCGATAGGGTATTCTGGGTTCTTCCATACACACTCCTATTAACTGACAGTTTCTTGTGAAATGAAGCTAAGTCCTCAGGAAGTGTTTCGATAAAGCTATCTATTTCTTTTACAGTTTTTCTCTTAAATGGATTCCAGCCACTGCCACTGGTATATTCAACACCATATAAACGTTTAATTGCACGATTGGGATTACGGACTCGATCTGTCGCTACAGGGATACCAACAATAGTCAAATCCATTAGTATACCCGATTGATTACTTTCGGCTGGACTTCTGGTCCACCCCGCCCAGTATCCGAGCATATTTCCTATTGGTTGATCTTGCATATATCGAGTATGTGCTAAAAATCTTAATAGATTATGTTTTAGCTTGTCATTATCGCCGAAAGTCCCGAGTTCAATTTGATCCTTGAGTAAAGCGAACAGGAGCCAAAACCGAATAATACCTGATAATTTATCTAACATCCCACCAGACATTAGTGAGGATAGAGCCAGCACGACACGATCATGCCCTTCATGTGCTCCGTTTGGCACAAGATTCGAAAAATCTGTCCATCGTATTGGCTCTTGGCACATCCACTCAACGATACGACGTATTTTCATCTCTGGTGTAGGGATATTTTGAATAGAGTCTATTCGTAAACCAACCTCAGATAACTGGCTACGTGCAATTTCAATCATACGTGCAGTAACATCCTCTGCGTATGGACTGCTATTATCCTCTACATCCCATACATTTAGAAACTCGATAATACTACGGACCGGCATGGATAAGATAGCCGAACGATAATGATGAAGTGCACTCGGGTTGTGCTCACCCCAGTGATGGATAATTATTTTTTTCAGGAATTTCTTAAGTGGCACTTCTTCTTTGGCATGCCTT
Organism: Cobetia sp. 3AK; assembly: GCF_029846335.1. Classification (NCBI taxonomy): domain Bacteria; kingdom Pseudomonadati; phylum Pseudomonadota; class Gammaproteobacteria; order Oceanospirillales; family Halomonadaceae; genus Cobetia; species Cobetia sp. 3AK. The sequence goes on from NZ_JARWKR010000003.1 coordinate 193,553, forward strand.
TGCCTAAGCATTATCTTAGTATCAGGCCGAGCGTCTATCTCATTAAGAGTTTTAAGCTTAAGGCGACGATTAGGCGGCATTACTTTTGTAAGAAACTGATCTTCAAGTCCGGATAATTGCTCCAATAGCATGCCAACACGGGAATGTTCTGGGTAAGATTTACTGATACTATGTTCAAAATCGAAGAAATTTTTACCTAGACCTTCAAGCTGTAACTTACGTGTAAGAGATTGTAGAAGCTCTGGGTCACCTGAAACTATTACTCGTAATTTCGGAGATGTCAGATATTTGCGCAGTGCTTCAAGTACCGGCCCTCCCATTTCTGACTTGGTATCTACATCATCAATACACAATACAAAGGCCTCACAACCAACAGCTTCTGCTGCACAGCTCACGAAATTCCTAAAGCCTTCTTCGAATCCATAAGCTGCTTCTGCACGTTCCATTCCTTCATCTAGAATGAAAGATGCCTCAGACCAGTCCTCATCATGTACATCTTTACCAATACCGTCCAGAACAGTAATACCTTTGGCCAAAACTTTTAAGGCTTCTCGCGCCTTTTGTAACTTTTGCTCACTTCCCCGGCTCCGCTTACCCCATGAATCTTCCTCATGAATTAAATATTCACGAATGCGCTGGACAATAGACAATATTAAGTTTTGCTTAGTTTCTAGTAGAGTTGGGTCAAGTAATCCAAGACTACGATAATTAGGCCATTCACCACGTTCTATTTTGCCTAATACTTGTAGTAAAATCGTAGTTTTGCCTTCACCTCGTCGTCCACCTATGAAGATTGCTTCATGAACACGGTCTTGAGAAATACGCAAGCTTTTAGGAGTAAATTCATCCTTATTATTTTCACCGAGCGATTCACTAGGTTTTAATAATTTAACAAGGTTCATCCAAAGATCTTTCTGTAAATCTTTCTCTTCTATAAGCTCGCTACTTGTTTTACGATTCAAATCAAGCAAACGAATTTTGGTATCTTTATCGCTTATATTAGTCACAATTCTTCCTTGTATTATAAATATTTCCGTATAAACTACACCACTACATTCTTATTGCTGAAACCTATAGACAGATAAAAACAGTCAGCTAATTACTAGCAAAATCTCTTCTACTTTTTTGTTCGCCATACGCTATGGATAATCATTTATCTAATGGATGCTTTGACACTTGTTCGACCAGCGTGGTCAAATTTTTAGAGTCATAAGCAAGTATAGACCACCTATCATCTAAATGTGAACAATTCCTTAACAATTTTCATGCCATAGACTAAAAAACTATCCTCTTTATAGAGCGTGTTAATTACTGGTGCTATTAAAATAGCAAGCTTTAGCTTTTCCTATCTCCAAGAACATGGGTAGCCAATACATCTTACAATCTCAGGATAATGCTCTCTTGTCTAGCCTGTTATGGTTTCAGGCTCGGCAACTTAGAGAGTTTGTTTTGACCTCGAGTTTATTATAGACGATAATTCGAAGATTTTATTCTCGTCTACTCTCAGCATCTTGCTCCTTAACCTCTCACCTATAGTTGAGAAATAATCACAAAATTTAGATGGTTAGTGCATCCATTACTTGAAAAGAACACCCACAAAAAAAGCCCTTCCGACCAATGGCCAGAAGGGCTTTTTGCTTGCTACGTTCTTGTCTGGATCAGTTCAAGAGACCGTCTCGACAGAACGCTGCGTCAGCTCAGCGAGGGGGGATCGTCAGGCGATCATTCCCACTCGATGGTGGCCGGCGGCTTGCTGCTGACGTCATAGGTGACGCGCGAGACGTGCTCCAGCTCGTTGATGATGCGGTTGGAGACCTTCTCCAGCAGCTCATACGGCAGGTGCGCCCAGCGGGCCGTCATGAAGTCGACGGTCTCGACGGCACGGATACCGATGACCCACTCGTAACGACGGCCATCGCCGACGACACCGACGGACTTGACCGGCAGGAAGACGGCGAACGCCTGGCTGGTCTTGTGGTACCAGTCGAAGTTGTGCAGCTCTTCGATGAAGATGGCGTCGGCTTCACGCAGGATATCCGCGTATTCCTTCTTCACTTCACCGAGGATACGCACGCCCAGACCCGGCCCCGGGAAGGGGTGACGGTAGACCATGTCGTAGGGCAGGCCGAGTTCGAGACCGACCTTGCGGACTTCGTCCTTGAACAGTTCGCGCAGCGGCTCGACCAGTTCCATCTTCATGTCGTCCGGCAGGCCGCCGACATTGTGGTGGGACTTGATGACGTGGGACTTGCCGGTCTTGCTGGCAGCGGATTCGATCACGTCCGGGTAGATGGTGCCCTGGGCGAGGAAGTCGACGTCCTTGAGCTTGGCGGCTTCGGCATCGAACACTTCGATGAAGGTGTTGCCGATGGCCTTGCGCTTGGCTTCCGGGTCACTGACACCCTTGAGCTTGCCGAGGAAGAGGTCTTCGGCGTCTACACGGATGACCTTGACGCCCATGTGGCGAGAGAAGGTTTCCATGACCTGGTCGCCTTCGTTCTTGCGCAGCAGGCCGTTGTCGACGAAGACGCAGGTCAGCTGGTCACCGATGGCCTTGTGCAGCAGCGCCGCGACCACGGAGGAGTCGACGCCGCCGGAGAGGCCGAGCAGCACCTTGCGGTCACCGACCTGGGCTCGAACGCGATCGGTCAGGTCTTCGATGATCTTGGCCGGGGTCCACAGGCGCTCGGACTGGCAGATCTCGATCACGAAGTGCTCGAGGATGCGCTGGCCCTGCAGGGTGTGGGTGACTTCCGGGTGGAACTGCACGCCGTAGAACTGCTTCTCTTCCCACGCCATGGCGGCGATCGGGCAGCTCGGGGTGGAGGCGGTGACGGTGAAGGTCTCCGGGACCTTCGCGACCTTGTCACCGTGGCTCATCCAGACGTCGAGCAGCGGGCGGCCTTCGTCGTCCAGGTGGTCCTTGATGTCCTTGAACAGCGCGGACTCACCATCGACACGAATCTGGGCATAGCCGAATTCGCGCACGTTGGAGCCTTCGACCTTGCCGCCGAGCTGCTCGGCCATGGTCTGCATGCCGTAGCAGATGCCGAACACCGGCAGACCCATCTCGAACACGCACTGCGGCGCACGCGGCGAGTCCAGCTCGGTCACGGATTCCGGGCCACCGGCCAGGATGATGCCGTTGGGGTTGTACTCGCGGATCTCTTCCTCGGTGATGTCAAAGGCACGCACCTCGGAGAACACGCCCAGCTCACGCACGCGACGTGCGATCAGCTGAGTGTACTGGGAGCCGAAATCGAGGATCAGGATCTTGTGGGAATGGATGTCTTGCATCTTCAGTCTCTCATTGGGGAGTCATGTGACCCGCTTCGGAGCTGCGAGGGAGCGCGGGGTCGACACAATCTGGCGCCGAGAATAGCCGAGACCAGAAGTTTCTTCGACCTAAGCAAAGCGGGAACCCGTGTAGGGCTCCCGCTTTGCATCGCGCTTCGCTATGTCTCAGTCGCGCCGATAGTTGGGCGCTTCCTTGGTGATCTGCACGTCGTGGACGTGGGATTCGGCGAAGCCGGCACCGGTGATCTGCACGAATTGCGGCTTGGTGCGCATCTCTTCGATGGTCTGGCTGCCGGTGTAGCCCATGGAGGCACGCAGGCCGCCCATCAGCTGGTGCACGATGGCGCTCATCATGCCCTTGTAGGGCACGCGGCCTTCGATGCCTTCCGGTACCAGCTTCTCGACGCCGGCGTTCTTGTCCTGGAAGTAACGATCGCTGGAACCCTGGGTCTGGGACATGGCGCCCATGGAGCCCATGCCGCGATACGCCTTGTAGGTACGGCCCTGGAACAGCTCGACTTCACCCGGCGCTTCCTCGGTACCGGCGAGCAGGCCGCCGATCATGACGATGCTGGCGCCTGCGGCGATGGCCTTGGCGATGTCACCGGAGAAGCGGATACCGCCATCGGCGATGACCGGAACGTCGTACTTGGCCATGGCGGCCGCGACGTTGGCGACAGCGCTCATCTGCGGCACGCCGACACCGGCGACGATGCGCGTGGTGCAGATGGAACCCGGGCCGATGCCGACCTTGACGCCGTCCGCGCCGGCTTCTGCCAGGGCGATGGCGGCTTCGGCGGTCGCGATGTTGCCACCGATGACCTGAATCTTCGGATGATGCTCCTTCACCCAGGCGACGCGGTCGATCACGCCCTTGGAGTGACCGTGAGCGGTGTCGACGACGATGACGTCAACGCCGGCTTCGGCGAGGGCCGCGACGCGGTCCGGGGTTTCCGGGCCGGTGCCGACGGCGGCGCCGACCAGCAGGCTGCCGTTGCTGTCCTTCGCCGCGTTCGGGTAGGTCTTGACCTTCTCGATGTCGCGAACAGTGACGAGACCGCGCAGGCGGAATTCGTCATCGACGATCGGCATCTTCTCGATGCGGCTTTCCTGCAGCTTGGCCTTGATCTGTTCCAGCGGCGTGCCTTCCAGCACGGTGACCAGCTTGTCGCGGCCGGTCATGATGCCGGCCACGGTATCGCTGAAATCAGGCTGGAAGCGCATGTCGCGACCGGTCACGATGCCGACCAGGTATTCACCCTCGACCACCGGGAAGCCGGAGTAGCCATGCTCCTCGGACATCGCCAGCAGATCCTGGATCTTGGCCTTCGGGCTGACAGTGACCGGGTCACGCACGATGACGCTCTCGTGCTTCTTGACCTTGCGGACTTCCGCGGCCTGCTGGGCAATGCTCATGCTCTTGTGGATGATGCCGACACCACCTTCCTGCGCCATGGCGATGGCCAGGCGAGCTTCGGTGACGGTATCCATCGCAGAGGAGATGAGCGGGATATTGACGCTGATGTCGCGTGTGAGACGTGATCTCAGGCTGACGTCCTTGGGGAGGACCTCGGAGTAGCCGGGGACGAGAAGAACGTCATCAAACGTCAGAGCTTCTTGCGCTATACGTAGCATGTCGAACGCCCAGTAGCAGTTTATGAGGGATGCGCGAAAGCCGCAGTGCAGGGCCCGATGGACGGGCACCATGACTACGGTTCTAGCGGTTGCTGCGAGGTAATCACCCATGATAACCCATTCGCCCCACTCGAGACAAACGTCGCAGGCTATCAATCTCGCGATTTCGTACCCCCTGACACTAACCATCTGGTCAACTAGAGCCACGGATGGCGCGGCCTGCGGCGGGATGCGCCGGCGGATGCGCTTGCGTCAGGGGGTCGGCGTACCGCCGGAGTAGGCATCGAACCAGCGGTCGAGAAAATCGTGACGACGCGCCTTGTCCAGCATGCTCAGAATCGAGGCGTCCAGAGGCTGCGGGTAGAGCCGCTGGCCGACCTGATCCCGCAGCGACTGGGCGGTGTAGGGGCCGGTGATATCCGTGCGGATGCTGTAGAGCGGTGTCTCGCCCGCCAGCACATGCTGCCCTTGCCGTCCGATGAGGAAGTCCATGAAGGTTCGCGCAGCCTCCGGATGCGGAGCATCGCGGTGGATGAAGGCGGTGCGCATGGAGATCAGCGCATAGTCAATGGGCATCTGCACGATGACCTCAGGGTGGGACTGTGCCCAGCGGATGGCGTAGGACCCCAGCAGGTTGTACCCCAGCCAGTAGCGGCCATCGCTCAGGCCTTCCAGCATGCGCTGCGTGCTGGTCTCGAGAGTGGTGTCGACCTGTCCGAGCGCCGCGACCAGTTTCCAGAAGCGTCCTGAATAGTAGGAATCCTGAAGATGGAGCGCGTATCCCAGTGCGCTCTTCGAGGGCGAATAGGCCACGACTCGCCCCGTCAGTGTCTCGGCATGCTCCGTCAGCAGGTTCAGTACGTCGGCATGCGAGGATGGCGGCATCATTCTGGTCGCGAGATCCAGCCGGTAGGCCATCACGATGGGCTCGAAGGTGAAGGCGAAGATTTCATCGCGCCACTTGGCCCACTCGGGCCATTGCCTTGCAGCCTCGCTGTCCAGTCGCTGGGCCAGTCCTTGATTGACCAGCGCCACCTGCCAGGGCATCGCCGAGCTGATGATGATATCGGCCCCCGCATTGTCCTGAACGGCCAGTGCATTGAGCGTCATCGTCGTGCGATCGTGATAGACGATCTCGATGGCGGGATACTGGCGCGAGAAGGCCGCCAGCAAGGGCGCCGCGACCTGGCGATCCATTGCCGCTTCAATGACCAGGCGGTCCTGTGCCGCCATGACTGGCCTGGCAGCCAGAAGGATGGCAAGACCTGCCCACAGGGCCAGCACCAGGCAACTCGTGACTCGACGGGCCCCTGGGGTGGCGCGCAGCCTGCCAGACATGAGGTTCATGACGGCCACCTCGGAAAGCGGATGCGAATGCACAGCCCTCCCACATCGCGATTGGTGACCTGCAAGTCAGCCTGATGGCGCAGGGCGATCGTCTCGACGATCGCCAGCCCAAGTCCCGAACCGTCGGTGTCCTGACGCCCTGCGCGCTCGAAGGGCTGACAGAGTCGCTCCAGCATCTCCTTCGGCACACCGGGGCCGTTGTCCTCGATGCTGAGCAGCACGCTATCGTCATGGGCGGCAAGGCGCAGGGTGATCTCGCTGCCGGGCGGGGTGTAGCGCAACGCATTCTCGATCAGATTGCCGATCAGTTCGCGCAGCGCCCACGACTCGCCAATCACGCAGACCGGCTGTGCAGGCAGTTCGGCCAGCCCCAGGTCATGCAGGCGCGCGAGATCGTGATCAACCCATTCCAGCACCACGCCGCGAAGCAGTTCACCGAGATCCAGCGCATCCTGCTCGGTGGGCAATGCCAGGTGACGCAGCCGCGTCAGGTTCAACAACTGCCCCGCCAGGCGACTGGTGCGTGCAGCGCTGGCGTGGATATCCCCGAGCGCTGCGCGCCATTCGTCAGGTGATGAGCTCGTCAGCGCGAACTCCGCCAGGTTCTGCACTCCCGCCAGCGGCGTGCGCAGCTGGTGGCTGGCATCGGCGGTAAAACGCAGCAACGCATCGCGGGATTCTCCCTGGCGGTGGAAAAGCTGCTCCAGCGTCTCGACCAGCTCGCGCATCTCTTCCGGCATGGTGCCCTCCAGCGGCGTGGCATCCTGCGGCTGACGCCGACGCAACTGATGCCGCAGACGCTTGAGCGGTGTCAGCGCCAGCCTCAGCGTGATCAGGATCATCACCACCGCCAGCACCCCCATGATGAGCATGCGGCCCGTGGCTCGAATCATCAGCTCGCGCGCCAGCTGCCGGCGCCCTTCGGTGGTATGTCCGACCCAGAGCTGCACACGAAATTGCCGCTCCCAGCCTGCGGAACGCACGCTGCGCGCGTGCAGCCGCCACGTGACGCCCTGATAACGGATGGCCTGCCAGACATCCCTTTTTCCAGCCTCGCGCAGCATCTGCGGGGTTAGCGGGATCTCGAGGTTGCTGGCCAGTACCCGCCCCTGATCATCCAGCAGGCGGTAGAAGACACGTTCCTGATGTCGTGTGGAGAGAATCTTGAGGGCAGCCGGCGGCATCATGATGCGCGGCTTGTCATCCTGCCACTGGATGGCTTCTGACATGGCCAGCAGCGCATCCTCGAGCTGATTGTCGAAGGCGCGCTGGGCCGAGCGCTGACTGGTGACCCAGGCATCGATCAACACGAGCCCGCCGACGATGAGCATCATGCTCAGCATCCACCCCAGCAGGCGATTGCGCAGCTTGCCGTGGATGATCATCCAGCGTCTGTCATCTCGAGACGATAGCCCAGCCCACGCAGGGTACGGATCTGTATCTCACTGCCTGCCAGGCGCTTGCGCAGCCGACTGATGTAGACCTCCAACGCATTCGAGCCCACCTCGCCATAGCCGAATACCTTGCCTTCGATCACCTCCCGCGACACCACCTTGCCGGCGTGCAGCATCAGGCTTTCCAGCAGCAGACGCTCCCGTGGTGGCAGATCCAGCGTCGCGCCCACCAGCGTGAAAGTGCCGCTGCGGGTCGACATGGCAAGCGGACCGAAGCGAAGCGTGTTGTCACTGCGCCCCTGACTGCGCCGCAGCAAGGCCCGCACACGGGCTTCCATCTCCACCAGCGAGAACGGCTTGGCCAGGTAATCATCGGCACCAAGATCCAGTCCACGCACCCGGTCGTCCACCCCATCCCGCGCCGTGATGATCAGCACCGGCGTCAGGTCATTGCGCTGACGCAACTCCGACAGCAGGTCCATGCCCTGCCCATCCGGCAGGCCGAGATCAAGCAGGATCAGATCAAAGCCGCCCTGGCGCGCCGCGTCCCGTGCAGGTGCCAGAGTATCGAAGACATCGATGGCATAGCCCAGCGTCGACAGACTGCGCTGCAGGGTGCGGGAAATGAGGGGATCATCCTCGACGACGAGCAGGCGCATGCATCCAAAGTCTCAGTAAGGGGAAGGGAAAGTGACAGGTTGATGAAAGGTCGCGCTCCTACCATGCCGGTATCGCAACTACCGCTGCGATATACCGATCAGACAGCGCCACCCTGTCGCCATGAACATAAAGCAAAAGGCGCTGTGAAGACAAAAACAACAGCCATCAGGAGCACACCATGCGCCAGTCCCGACGCCTGCCCTCTTCCCTTCGCGACATCACGCCGTTGCGCCTCGCCGCCGCCATGGCTGCGCCGCTCGCGCTGGCCGCGGCAAGCCTGGTCGCCATGCCCGCCGCCGCGGCCGACAAGAGCGAATGCATCGCCCCGGCCAAGCCCGGCGGTGGCTACGACCTCACCTGCCGCCTGGCCGCCAACGGCCTGCTGGAAACCGGCATCATCGACTCGCCGATGATGGTCACCTACATGCCGGGTGGCATCGGCGCGGTCGCCTACAACCACGTCATCGGGGTACGCAGTGATGACCCCAATCTGGTCGTGGCCGCCAGCACCGGTGCCGCCGTCAATCTGGCGCTGGGCAAGTTCGGCAAGTTCAGCGCCGATGACGTCCGCTGGGTTGGCGCACTGGGGGTCGACTATGGCGCGGTGGTCGTCAATGCAGACGCCCCGTGGCAGACCCTCGATGAACTGATGCAGGACCTCAAGGCACACCCCAGCGAGATTCCCTTCGGCGCCGGCGGCACCATCGGCAGCCAGGACTGGATGAAGGCTGCGCTGATCGCCAAGTCCATCGATGTCTCGCCGCGCAAGCTGCGTTACGTGTCCTTCGAGGGCGGTGGTGAAGCCCTGGCGGCACTGCTGGGCAATCACATCAAGGTCTATACCGGTGATCTGTCCGAGCTCAAGTCCCAGCTTTCCAGCGGCAAGATTCGCGTACTGGCCGCGCTGTCCGAAGAACGCATGGACGGCGCCTTCGCCGAGATTCCCACGGCTGCCGAACAGGGCTATGACGTGACCTGGCCGATCTGGCGTGGTTACTACATGGGCAAGGACGTCAGCGATGCCGACTACGACGCCTGGGTCGAACGCCTCAAGCAGTTGAGCGAAAAGCCGGAATTCGCCGAGATCCGTGAAGCGCGCGGTCTGTTCCCGATCCAGAAGTTCGGCGCGGATTTTGACGATTACGTGAAAGGCCAGGTCGCCGACTTCAAGACCCTCGCCAAGGAAGTGGGACTGACAAAATGAGACTCGCCGCCGATCGCATCCTGGGCTTCGCCCTGATGGGACTGGCGGCGTTCATCGTCGCCCAGTCCCTGAGTATCGAAGTGCCCTTCGCCTACGACCCGGTAGGCCCCAAGGCCTTTCCCATCGGCCTCTCGATCCTGATGGCCATCTTCTCGCTGGTGCTGATCCTGCGCCCCGGCCCGGAAGGTGACTGGCCATCCGCCAGCGTGATGCTGCAACTGGGGCTGGTGATGGTGATCCTGATCGCCTTCGCCTTCTTCTTCGTGCGCCTCGGCTACCCCATCACGGCCGTCGCCGCCATCACCGCCATCGCCCGTCTGTTCGGTGCCCGCTGGCGCGCTGCCTGCGTGACCGGGGTGCTGATGGCCGGCGCAAGCTACGTGCTGTTCACCGCCGTGCTGGAAATCTCGCTGCCGACCGGGCTGTGGTTTTCCTGATTCCGAGAGGGCTTTCTCATGTTTGATTTCATCCTCCAAGGCTTTGGCGTCGCACTGACGCCACTCAACCTTGGCCTGGCCTTCAGTGGCGCACTGCTGGGCACCTTGTTCGGTGCCTTGCCGGGCATCGGCCCCATCAACGGCATCGCCATTCTGATGCCGCTGGCCTATACCCTCGGCCTGCCGGCGGAATCGGCACTGATTCTGCTCGCAGGCATCTATACCGGTGCCGAATACGGCGGCCGGATGTCGAGCATTCTGCTCAACGTGCCGGGGGATGCCGGCGCCGTGATGACCACCCTCGACGGCTATCCGCTGGCCAAGCAGGGCCTGGCGGGACCGGCACTGGGCATCTCGGCGATCAGCTCCTTCGTCGGTGCCAGCATCGCGATCCTGGGTCTGACCCTGTTCGCCCCGCTGCTGGCCAAGGTGGCCGTGCAGTTCGGTCCGGCGGAACTGTTCACCATGATGGTGTTCGCCTTCGCGTCCATGTCGGTGATGATGGGCAAGGACCCGGTCAAGACGGCGCTGGGCGCCATTCTCGGCGTGCTGATCGGCACCGTCGGCGTCGATTCCGGCACCGGTATCCAGCGCTTCACCTTCGATATCCCCGACCTCTACGACGGCATCGACTTCGTGGTGCTGATCATCGGCATGTTCGCGATCAGTGAAATCCTGCTGATGCTGGAAAGCCGCCTGCAGCATGGCAAGACCGGCGCCCTGCCTGTCATCGGCCGCGTCTTCGTGACGATGAAGGAAATCCTCTACTGCAAGGGCGCCATGCTGCGCTCCGGCCTGCTCGGCTTTTTGATCGGTGTGCTGCCGGGTACCGGCGCCTCGGTGGCGGGGGCCGTCTCCTACACCACCGAGAAACGTGTCAGCGACAAGAACAATACCTTCGGTACCGGCGACATGCGTGGCCTGGCCGCGCCGGAAGCCGCCAACAACGCGTCCGCAGCGGGCTCCTTCGTGCCGATGCTGACCCTGGGCATTCCGGGCTCCGGCACCACCGCCGTGCTGCTGGGCGCGCTGATGCTCTACAACATCACGCCCGGCCCGATGATGTTCAGCGAGCATCCCAAGGTCGCGGGCGGCCTGATCGCCTCGCTGTACATCGGCAACATCGTGCTGTTGCTGCTCAACCTGCCGCTGGCCGGCTTCTTCGCGCGCGTGCTGACCATCCCGCGCTGGGCGCTGGTACCGGGCATCGTCATCCTGTCCTTCGTCGGGGTCTATCAGCTGCATTCCGACATGGGGGCCATCTACCTGATGCTGGGCATCGGCGTGCTGGGCTACCTGCTGCGCAAGCTGAACTTCTCGCTGGCCACCATCGTGCTGGGCTTCGTGCTCGGCGGACTGATGGAAGAGAATCTGCGTCGCGCCCTGGCCATCAGCGGTGGCGACAGCAGTATCCTGTGGCAATCGGGCATCTCGCAGGGCCTGTGGCTGGCCTCGCTGTTGCTGCTGCTCGGGCCTTTCCTGCTGTCACGACTCGGCAAGCGCAAGACGCGTACAGCCTGAGCAAGGCACCCCGTGTGGCACCCCCCAAGCCCCCGTTCTCCCTCAGGAGTCCGGGGGCTTCTTGGTGGCAGGCTCCCCGCCTGTGGCATCATGGCCCTCTCCATCTACCAGACAAGCTCCGCTACGGATTCCCCCACAAGCCCTCACACAAGGATTGCCGCGTGTTCGAAACATCGTCTGCCGCCGATGCCATCAGCGTCACTCAGCTGAATCGTGAGTCCAAGCGCCTGCTGGAGCGGGGGCTGGGGGAGCTCTGGATCGAGGGGGAAATCTCGGGCTTCTCGCAGCCGCGTTCCGGCCATTGCTACTTCACGCTCAAGGATGACAACGCCCAGGTGCGTTGTGCGCTGTTCAAGAGCCGCGCCCAGTTCCTGCGTGAGAAGCCCAAGGATGGTGACCGGGTACGGGTGCGCGCCAAGGTGTCGCTGTTCGAGGCGCGTGGCGACTATCAGTTGATCGTCGAGGCGCTGCAGCAGGCGGGGCTGGGGGAGTGGCTGGCGCGCCTGGCGCGCCTCAAGGAGCAGCTGGCAGCCGAGGGCGTGTTCGCCAATCAGCGCGCCCTGCCCCACCCGCCGCGCCATCTGGGGGTGATCACCTCCGCGACCGGCGCGGCGCTGCAGGACGTGATCGCGGTGACCCGCAAGCGCTGGCCTCAGGCACGCCTGAGCGTGCTGCCGGTGGCGGTGCAGGGGCCACAGGCGGTACCCCAGCTGATTCGTGCGGTGGCGATGGCCAATCGCGACAGCGATTGCGATGCGCTGCTGATCACGCGGGGCGGCGGCAGTCTCGAGGACCTGTGGGCCTTCAATGACCAGCATCTGGCGCGCGCGATCTTCCACTCGCGCCTGCCGGTGGTGGCGGCCATCGGCCACGAGACTGACACCACACTGGCGGAACTGGCCGCCGACCTGCGCGCGCCCACGCCATCCGCCGCCGCCGAGGCGCTGTATCCGGATCAACGTGCCCAGGTGCAGCAGCTGGCTGCCCTCACGCAGCGCCTATGGCGTGCTCAGCGCGGACGGCTCGATCAGGCGGCACAGCGACTGGATCACGCCCGCTCGCGCCTGCGCCATCCGGCGCGCGAGCTGCAGGCCCAGCGCCAGCAAGCCCGGGAACTGGAGCGCCGCCTGCACGCCGCAGTGCGCATGCGCATGACCAGTGAGCAGCAGAAGGCCGACCAGCTGACCCGCCGCCTGCAGCAGGCCAGCCCCGCACGTGACATCCAGCGCCATCGCCAGCAGCTGGCGATGCTGACACCACGCCTCGACAATGCCCTGCCGCGCCGGCTGGCAGCGGATCGTGAGCGACTGGAAGGCGCGATGCGTGCACTGAATGCGGTCAGCCCGCTCAACGTGCTCAACCGCGGCTATGCCATCGTCGAGCGCGTCGGCGGCAGCCAGACGCCGGCAGCGGACGACAGCAAGGTGATCCGCGCCGCCCATCAGACCCAGCCCGGCGAGATGCTCTCGATCCGCCTCGGCGAGGGCCGTCTGGCCGTCGAGGTCAAGCGCCGCTACAAGCCCAGACCCTGAGCACCTGATCGGCACTGATGCGCCACCAGACCGAAAAAAGCCCCGCTACCGGAACCGGTAACGGGGCTTTTTCATGGGCGGTTCACGTCAGATACACCGGACCGCTCTTGATCACTCGCCTTGCGCACCACTCACACTGACACGCGTGAACGGCTACACAGGTCTTGACCCTGGTCTTTCGCGTGACTTCGGACGCGCTGGATCGCGTTTGACCTTACGCCCTTCGCGCAGCTCCGGGCGCGCTGGATCGCTTTTGACCTTACGCCTTTCGCGCAGCTTCGGGCGCGCTGGATCAAAAGTCAGGCGGACCCTGCTCGGCGCCCGGCTTGAAGGCGCCCGGCTCCAGATCATGACGTCCCAGCAGCTTGTAGAAATCGGTGCGGTTGCGCCCGGCGATCCGCGCGGCCTGGGTCACGTTGCCTTCGGTGATCTTGAGCACCTTGATCAGATAGCTGCGCTCGAAACCGGCACGCGCCTCGGAGAAGGACGGCAAGGCGTTCTCTTCCGCGGCCAGCGCCTGGGAGACCAGCGCTTCCGGAATCATCGAGGAGCTGGTGAGCGCGACACACTGCTCGACCACGTTGACCAGCTGACGCACGTTGCCCGGCCAGGCACTGGAGGCCAGCAGATTGAGCGCTTCCGGCGAGAAGCCCTTCACGAACGGCTTGTGGCGGGCAGCCGCCTGGCTGATCAGGTACTTGGCCAGCAGCGGCACATCCTCGGCACGCTCGCGCAGGGCGGGCAGCTTCAGATTGACCACGTTGAGGCGGTAGTAGAGATCTTCGCGGAAGTCGCCGTCATGCATCGCCTTGTCGAGGTTGCGGTGCGTGGCGGAGATGATGCGCACATCGATGGGCACTGACGTCGTGGAGCCCAGCGGGCGGATCTGACGCTCCTGCAGCGCACGCAGCAGCTTGACCTGCAACGCCAGTGGCATGTCGCCGATCTCATCGAGGAACAGGGTACCGCCATCAGCGGCCTGGAACAGGCCCTGGTGCGCGCTGACCGCACCGGTGAAGGAGCCCTTGGCGTGACCGAACAGCTCGCTTTCCAGCAGTTGCTCCGGCAGCGCGCCACAGTTGATGGCGACGAAGGGACGCGAGGCACGGGGGCTGGCGTTGTGGATGGCCTTGGCCATCAGCTCCTTGCCGGAGCCGGACGGGCCGGTGACCAGTACGCTGACATCGGAAGCCGCGACCATGCGTGCCTGCTCGAGAATCTGCTCCATCTGCGGGGAACGCGTGATGATGCCGGCACGCCAGGCATCGTCACCCTCCTTTACGGGCGGCGCCTGGGCCAGCGCCTCGTCGATGGCCGCGAACAGCTCATCCTTGTCGACGGGCTTGGTCAGGAAGCTGAACACGCCCTGACGAGTGGCACTGACGGCATCCGGAATCGAGCCATGCGCCGTGAGCAGGATGACCGGCATGCCCGGCTGACGCTTCTGCAGCTCACCGAACAGCGCCATGCCATCCATCTCGTCCATGCGCAGGTCAGACAGCACCAGGTCAGGACGCGCCGCCTCCAGACGGCTGAGCGCCTCACGGCCGCTACTGGCGGTGGTGACCTTGAAGCCACGGCTTTCGAGACGCATGCCGAGCAGCTTGAGCAGACTTGCATCGTCATCCACGAGCAGAATATGCGCTTGAGCGTATTTCACACTAACTCTCCTTGCGGGCCTGTCGCTCGGAAATCCCTCCGACGTCAGTCCCGCACAGTCTTGCGTCATGCAGCCGGTTGGGCCAATGACAGTTCGTGGCCAGACACGCCCGGCATCGGATTCAGGGCGTGGTCTGACGGCGAGAATTGATGGCTTCCTCGATGGCGGTCAGCGCCTCGAGCTTCTTGCTGAGCTGGGCGTTCTCGGCACTCAGCTTGCGGCGGACGCCTTCGCTCTTGTCGCGATCCGCGATCAGGCCGCGACGCTCCTCCAGCCCGTTGAGCCACTGGCGCAGCAGCGGCTGCAGACGACTCGGCGCGGTGGGCAGGTCCGCCTTGTAGAGGTCAGAGGCCAGTTCCCAATCGGACTCGTCTCCCCAGCTGAGCACGATGGCACGCGCCAGACGACGGTCATGGCGGTTGCCTTCCAGCTGCATCAGGGTGCTGTCGCGCCACTGATCGTTGCCGCGTTGAGCCTGCAGCGCAAAGGCGACCCACTCATCCAGCAGGCAGTTTCCTTCCTTGAAATCGGGCAGATCGCCCGCCCCATGACAGCTGTCCTGAACGCTGGGAGTATCGGCGACGTGTTCGTTGCCCGGCAAGGTGATATTCGACAGGGCGCCACAGGCACTGAGCAAGCTGACCAGCATGCCGGTGGTGATTCCCGTCAACAGTCGTTGACCCTTCATCACTTCTCTTCCTTGCGTGTCTGATGGCACTCTCGGGTGCCATTTCATGTGGTATGGGGTGCACTGTCACCCCCCAGCAGGACCTGCTCACCTTCCTGACCAGAGGAGGGTGAGCGGCTGGGGGTCGGCAAGGTCAGGCGGAAACAGACGTCGGCCTTGGCGTCCTCCACCAGCGCCAGTTGACCAAACTGGGCGCGAGCACTGTCGGCGGCCACCGAAAGACCGATACCGGAGCCCTTGAGCGGCCCCTTGCGCTTCACCGCGCCCTGATAGAAGGGCTGGAACAGGTGATCGCGGTCCTTCGGAGCGATCGGTTCGCCGCTGTTGGCGACCTCGATCACCAGCTGGCGACGCTCCTTGCGCGCCCTCAGCCATAGATCGCCGCCATCTTCCCCATAGGCGATGGCGTTGGAGATCAGGTTGTCGAGAATCCGGCCGGTACGCGGACGATCCGCCTCCCAGCTGAGGCTGGCGGGTGGCAGGTGCACGCGCATGCCCTTCTTCTCCAGTGCCAGGCGGTGCTTTGACAGCACTTCCTTGAAGACTTCGTGCACATCGAAGCGGCTACGTTCGAGCCCCTGATTGTGTTGCAGCAGATTGTAGTCCAGGAGCTGCTCGATCAGCTTCTGCAATTCCTTGCTGGAGTCATCCAGCAGGCCAAGAATTTCCATCTGATGCGGGCTGAGCGGACCGGCGACCTCATCGATCAACAGCCCGGTGCCTTCACGGATGCTGGCCAGCGGTGTCTTGAGCTCATGCGACATGTGACGCAGGAACTGCTGCTTCTGCTCTTCCAGCTCATCCAGACGCGCCGCCAGCCAGTCGAGACGCTCACCCAGCTGGACCAGCTCGGCGGGCCCCTTGATGAGCGGACCCTCTCGGTCGGTGCCGCTGCCGAGACCATTGATGCGCCGCTCCAGCTGACGGATGGGACGAATGATCAGCCAGGTGAAGAACAGCATCAGCAACAGACTGATGGAGACGAGCGCGGCCGTCTGCCACCACAGTTGAGTCTTCACCTGGGAGGCGCGCGCACGAATGCCCTCGATGCGGGCATCGACGAGTTCACGGGTGGAGTTCAGAAGGCCGCTGGCCTGGATGGAGAAGGGACCGAAGTCCTCGAGATGACTGCTGACCTGCGCCACGCTCATCTCCGGCATGCGCTCGAGTTGCGACAGCGAGCCCTTGAGTTCGCTGACGCGCGGGTCTCCCTCGCCCAGCAGGCGCGCCTGCTCGTCCAGCAGCTCGCGGAAGGCACTGGCCTTGTCAGCGTAGATCTTCATCAGATCCGGATTTTCCAGCACCGCGTACTGGCGTGCGCTGCGCTCCATCTCGACGGCGAGATTGGTCAGGGTGCGGGCTCGGCGAGTCTGGTCAACCGCCTGGCGAGCGCTGACATCGGCCAGCTCCGAGAGCTCGGAGAGTGCCTGACCCGCCTGGAACATCAGCACTGCAATCGGCAGCATCACCACCATGAATGCCATCAATACCAATTGAAGCAGAGAGCGGGGGCGCCAGTGCCGTGTCACCTTGGAGGCCATTGAAAGAACTCTATGCAGGAAAGGGGTGGTCATCATCGAATCACGTCTTCCAAGGATACCAGAGTTCGCCAGCGCCCATCGCGGTTGCCAGTTCGTTAATCAATATGATTCTGATTTAATTCATCCCCGCTCGACGACAGAAACCGCGCCCGGGCAGGTGTCGTGGATGATTCACTTGACCCATCCTCGTGAAACGCACAAAAAGAGGGCCGGCAAGAGCCGGCCCAAGTACGCAGGGAACTGAAGGGTCAGTCATCACGACGAATGCCTGTTACCTGGAGAGCAGACCTCCATCGTGATTGCTGGGCCTGACAGGTGGTCTGCCTGTCGCTGGCCCGGGAGTCGCCAGTGCCACCTGGTGGTCGTTCCAGGTCAGTTGACACTCGCCTCGGACAGGGTCCGAGCTCCCTATCGGATACATCACAGGGGGGCGATGCATCGCAATGCTTGCGGCGCTCGCCGGGCACTTCCCGGCGCTCACCTGAATTCCGGGGATGGCGGTGACGGATCAAGCATCACCGCATCCAGTATCGGGCATCCATGCCCGGGCATCCTTGCCCTAAAGATACTTTCCATGCCCTCTGGGGGCCGTACCTGTCTCATCGCAACCTGAAGTCACACATCGCGTGGAGCAGACGCTTGGCCTGTCAGCGATCACGGAGCGCACAGGGTAGTGAGTACCGTCATCGCTGGAAGGCCGGAGAAAATGTCCATTTTCATGGGCACTCCCTCGTGCTCAACATGACTATTGCCAACGCCGTGCCAATAACCGCAAAACACATTCAAAAACAATGACTTGAAAAGACACAAAAACCGGCATCGGCGTGGATTCCCACGCACGAGACGTGAAACGATGAAATACACGTCCTTTTCGTCGCAAAATGCCAACAGTTATCGTTGGTATCCGATTTTCTCCTTCCATATCAATCAATTGAAACGTCTCTTTTGCAAGACATCGCGCCACTCACTGATCCAGAAGTGCGACATCGATCCAGAAGCGCGGCATTGATCCAGAAGCGCGGCATCGATCAAGAAGTGCGACATCGATCAAGAAGTGCGACATCGAGCCAGAAGCGCGGCATCTTGCCGGAATTTCCCGCGCATCATGCACAAGACCCCCGTCAGTCACCTGAAAGTTCAGGCGGCTGACGGGGGTCGAGAGTCTTGAGGGCGACGGCAAGCGTCTTGAGCGCCACGTGCTTGGGTCGTGACTAGAGCGCCTTGATCAGCACCTTGGAATTGCGCGCGGAGTTGTAGATCTCTCGTCGCATCGGCGGGAGGTCATCCAGGCCGGCTGACACGAAGCCGTGCTCGATGAACCAGTGCAGGGTATGCGTGGTCAGCGCGAACAGATGCGTGAGGCCACCACGCCGTGCACGCACCTCGATCTCGGCCAGCAGCTGCTCACCCCGCTGGCCACGACGGTAGTCATCATGCACGGCCACGCAGGCCAGCTCGCCCATGGCAGCGTCACGACTGACATGCAGGGCTGCACAGCCGATGATCATGCCGTCACGCTCGAGCACGACATAGTCGTCGATCTCGTGCTCGAGGCGTTCACGCGAGCGAGCGACGAGGATACCGCGCTGCTCCAGCGGCCCCAGCAATGCCAGCAATCCTCCGACATCCTCCAGGCGTGCCTTGCGCAGCTGTTCGTAGCCCTGGCGGGTGATCATGGTGCCGATCCCGTCGCGGGTGAACAGCTCGCCCAGCAACGCATCGCGATCCCGCCAGCTGAGCAGGTGAGTGCGACCGACGCCGCGCCGCGCCGCACCACAGGCCGCGGCCAGATGACGAGACAGTTCGCTGTCATCCTCACGTGGCGGCGCCAGGGCGGCGGCCTGCTCAGGGTTGAGCTGACGCAACAGTACGCCATGCTCATCGAACAGCCCCTCCCCTTCTCCCAGCAGGATCAGCTTGTCGGCGGCCAGCGCCACGGCCGCGTGCTCGGCCACCTCGGCCGCATCGAGGTCGAAGACTTCGCCGGTGCTGGAGAAGCCCAGCGGCGGCAGCACCACGATGGCCTGCTGGGAAAGCAGCCCCTGGATGGCCTCGCTGCGCACCCGACGCACCTCGCCACCGTGCAGGAAGTCGACGCCCTCTCGCACGCCCAGCGGCTTGGCCATCACCAGATTGCCCGACACGGCGGAGAGCTCGACACCATGCAGCGGGGTATTGGGCAGCCCCAGCGACAGGCTGGCCTCCAGGCGCAGGCGCAGCGTGGCGACCTGCTGCTCCAGATGCGCGAGGATGTCACGAGTGACGACCCAACGTCCCTGATGACGCTCGGCCTCGATTCCCACTCCCTCCAGTGCTTCCCTGACCTGCGGACGCACGCCGAACACCACCACCAGTCGCACGCCGAGGGTGTGCAGCAACGCCAGATCCTGAATCAACTGCGTTCGTCGTGAGGAAGACAGCGCTTCGCCTTCGATCAGAATGACGAAGGTGCGCCCACGGTGAGCGTTGATGTAGGGAGAGGAGTTGCGAAACCAGTCCGCGAAGGGAAAACGCGTGTTCAAGAGCCAGCTCCGTGCAGGAGGGAGGAAAATGACATGTCAGGCATGCCCGTGAATCATCATATCAGCGCCGCAGCCTGCACGGCGAGCGACGCCCCTGACATCCATGCGGCCTAAACGAGAAAGGCGACCCGAAGGTCGCCTCTCTTTTTTTTAAAAAACGTTTTTTCAAAAACGTTTTTCAAGTGCGTCTTGCCGATACATCTTGCCGATGCGTCTTGCCAATGCATCTTGCGTGTTTCTCTCATGCAGCGCCCTGTCGCACACCCCGTCGCAAGCCCGGGCGCTGAGGCAGATGTCGGCTTAGCCGAACATGCCCTTGAACATGAAGAAGAACAGGATCGACAGGATCGCGCCGGCCGGCAGAGTGATCAGCCAGGACATCACGATGGTACCGATCACGCGCAGGTTGAGCGCTGCCATGCCGCGTGCCAGACCTACCCCCAGCACCGCACCGACGAGGGTGTGGGTGGTGGAGATCGGCAGGCCGGTGCCGGAGGCCAGCACCACGGTGGAGGCCGCCGCCAGGGTGGCCGCGAAGCCACGAGACGGGGTCAGCTCGGTGATGCCGGTACCGACGGTGGCGATGACGCGGCGACCATAGGTGACCAGGCCGACGACGATACCGCCGCCACCCAGCACCAGTACCCACCAGGGCATGCTGGCCTTGGCACCGATCTGACCGGCGGAATCGACGACACTGATGATGGCTGCCAGCGGACCGACCGCGTTGGCCACGTCGTTGGAGCCGTGGGCGAAGGCCATGGCACAGGCGGTGAACATCATCAGCAGGCCGAAGACCTTCTCGACGCCGCTGAAGTCGAAATCATCCCCGGTGGCGCGATTCTTCTCCTTGAGGCGAGAACGCGCGACCTTGCGCTCCATCAGCACGCCGATCCCCATCACGATGGCACCGATGACGACGGCCAGCAGCAGGCTGGACTCGAAGCTCAGGTGCAGCCCGACATGCTTGAGGCCCTTGACCATGGTCACCATCGAGATGATGAAGCCGACCAGGAACATGTACATCGGGACATAGCGCTTGGCGGCCGCGAACGGGTCTTCATTGTCGAAGATCAGCGTCTGCACGGACTTGAACAGCACGAAGGCGATGGAGCCCGCCAGCAGCGGCGAGACCAGCCAGGAGGCCGCGATCTGACCGACCTTGGGCCACTCGACCGCATCCACGCCGAGACCCGCCGCCGCGAAGCCGACGATGGCACCGACGATGGAGTGGGTCGTGGAGACCGGCCAGCCCTTCATGGACGCGATCAGCAGCCAGATACCGGCGGCCAGCAGTGATGCCAGCATGCCGTAGACCAGGAACTGCGGATTCTGGATCAGCAGTGACGGGTCGATGATGCCCTTGCGGATGGTATCGGTGACTTCACCACCAGCCAGCCAGGCACCGAGGAATTCGAAGATCACGGCGATGACGATCGCCTGCTTGATGGTAATGGCCTTGGAACCAACCGAGGTACCCATGGCATTGGCGACATCGTTCGCGCCTACACCCCACGCCATGAAGAAACCGAATACGCAGGCAAGGATGACGAGCACATCGCCGTATTGAGCAATGATGGACATTAGGGAACTCTTGAGCAGATGGCAGGACGTCCTGACAGCGCTTAGCGCGCCATCAGGATCTGCAGTCGGGTACCGACCTTTTCAGCTTGATCGGCGACATCGCCGACCCAGTCGATAATCTTGTAGAGGAAGATCACGTCGACCGGTGGCAGAGCGGCTTCCAGCGAGAACAGGGTCTGGCGGATCGCGATCTGCTGTTCGTCGGACTGCTTCTCGAGCTCATGCAGCTCATTGATCAGCTTGTCGACCAGCTCGCTCATGTTGCGCCCGAAGCCGGACTCGACAAGATCTTCCAGCTCGCCCAGCGCACGGCGCGCCTGGCAGACCGATTCGACCGCAGTCTTCAGATACTCACGCATGGCGGGCACCAGCGCGGTGGGTATCTGCATGTGGCGACCCAGCATGATGCCGGCGATATCCTTGGTGACGTTCGCGATGGAATCCTGGACATGGATCAGCTCGAGAAGGTCGGAACGGGATACCGGCAGGAACAGCGAATTGGGCAGATTGAGACGCAGCTGCGTCTTCAGTTCGTCCGCTTCACGCTCCAGCTTGCTGATGGTCTGACGAATGCTGGCCGCCTGATCCCAATCACCCTGTTCGCAGGCGTCGAAGAAGGTCAGCAAGTGCTGGGCACAGTCGTCTGTCTTGATGATGTGGGTGTGCAGCGCCTTGAAAGGCGAGCGCCCGAACATCGAAGAGAAAGGGTTGGTCGTTACCATAGTGGCCGTCGGCGTTAAGGATTGACGCGCGGAGTGTAGCAAAGCCTTTGTGACGATCACATAACTTTCATCGTAACGACACGATACCGCCATGCTGTTGTACTTCACGCAACATCAGCGGCAGTCGGGGGGAACTCGAAGGATTCCAGAGGAGAGATTGTCATGTAGCGACAGGACGCGGGGTCGCTGACTGATTACATTGTTCATAATATAACCAAGGAGTTGGCGGCAGGCAATTCATGTCACACAAATGTCACGATACTGTCATATCACTGTGATTCTGCTGACGGATCACCTGCCGTGGGAAGGCTGGCGACACGCTCCGCGCTTGCCTTGGCAAGGGACAGGCGCGAGCATGAAGCCGCCGGGGGCTGCCTGTCCCGGGATCTCGGACAGGCCGCCAGCGTCCTCGTATCGCTGTCGTCATCCATGCCCGGCCATCTTCATTCTTCATCTTCTCGTACAGGGAGTGCCGTCGTCATGGCGCAGGAAATCGAACTCAAGCTGGCGCTGACCCACAGCGGCCTCGGACGCACGGCGATTCTGGAACGTCTTGCGGACATCGCGGAACTGGCTGGCACCACGCCCCGTCGTCGCTGGCTGGCCAATACCTATTTCGACACGCCTGAGCATGCGCTGGAACGCGCCAAGATGGCATTGCGCCTGCGCCGCAGTGGAGAGGATGCCGACAGTACGGGCCCCTTGCGCCAGACCCTCAAGACCAGTGGCGAAAGCCATGGCGGCCTGCATTCGCGGGGCGAGTGGGAATGGGCGCTGCCCGACGGCCAGACAGGCCTCGATCTCGATGGCCTGCGCGGCCTTCCCCCTCTGCAGGCGCTTGAGGAAGGTCCGCGTGAGCACCTGCTCGGCGCCCTCGCCCCTACCTTCAGCACGGATTTCGAACGTCATGCCTGGCAGCTGGAGCTGACGGTGACGCAGGATGGCCAGACAGCGGGTGTCGGCGTCGAGATGGCGCTGGATCTCGGCCACGTGAAGGCAGCAGGTCGGGAAACGCACATCCGCGAGATCGAACTGGAACTCACTGGCGGTGACGACCTGAGCGCCGAGCAGCGCGAAGGGGTGCTGTGGACGCTGGCGGAATCCCTGGCCAGCCGACTGGCCCTGCGCCCGGCAGATGCCAGCAAGGCACGCCGCGGTGCCGCACTCAGAGATGGCGAATGGCACGAGAAGACGCTGGATACCACCGACACGAATGCCCTGCTCGCCGCGGCCATCGATGCCCTGGATGCACATGCCGACCGCCAGCAGCAAGATGACATGCGCTGGCACGACCACGCCCTGGCCGCCTTCTCGGCCCTGGCCTCGCGCCTGGCCGCCAGTCAGCATCCCGGTCATGTCCATGCGGTGGCGCTGACGGAGGCGTTGAGCGAATCCCGTGAGCAGGGCACGTCAGACAGCTGGATGACAGCGGCCTTCGGTCAGCAAAGCCTGTCGCTGCTGGCGGCATTGCGCAGCCGAGGCCAGTGAGACAGCTCATTAAAAGCTCAGTGAGACAGCTCATCGAGAAAGCTCATTGAGAGACCCCGGTGAAATCGCTCGCTGAGCGCCAGGCCATCGCGCCCTCACCTGCCCTGCCCCCACCATCGCGTCGCAGCCCGCCCCGGCGCTGCGACGCCAGTCAAGGAAGCCCGCATGCCTGAACGCCAAGGGCCGGCCAACGAATACGGCAGTACGTCACAATCCGCCACCGCCCCCCCTCGCTCCAGCGATTTCGAGCCGGCCAGCGGCAGGCTGCGCGCCCGGCTGTTCCACTGGATCTTCGAGTCCGACACCAAGGCGGCCAAGGCCTTCGATATCGCGCTGGTCGCGATGATTCTCGCCAGCGTCGCCGTGGTGATGCTCGATAGCGTGCCGTCGCTGAATGCCCGCCATGGGGAGCTGTTCCGTATCCTGGAATGGACCTTCACCCTGCTGTTCACGCTGGAATACGCAGTACGCCTCTATTGCCTCAAACACCCCGGCACCTGGGCGAAGGGCTTCTACGGCGTGCTCGACCTGCTGTCGATCGCCCCGACCTGGCTCTCGCTGCTGATTCCGGGGGCGCAGGCACTGCTGGTGGTGCGCGTGCTGCGTGTGCTGCGGCTGTTCCGCGTGCTGCGCCTGATGGCCTTCGTCGGCGAAGGTCGCATGCTGGTCGAGGCTCTCGCGCGCAGTCGTCGCAAGATCCTGCTGTTCTTCATCACCGTACTCAGCATCATCACGGTATTCGGTGCCCTGATCTATCTGATCGAACCCCCGGAAGCCGGCTTCACCTCCATCCCCAAGGCGCTCTACTGGGCGGTGGTGACGCTGACCACGGTGGGCTACGGCGATATCGCCCCCATCACGCCCTTGGGCCAGTTCATCTCGGCGATGATGATGATACTGGGCTATTCGATTCTCGCCGTGCCCACCGGCGTGTTCTCGGCCGAGGTGCTCAACGGCCTGCGCATGCAGCAGACCAGCGATGAAGCCTGCCCCGGCTGTGGCCGTGAGGGCCATGATCGCAATGCCAAGTACTGCAAGTTCTGCGGCACCTGGCTGGATGAAGACACGCGTGACCCACGCGAGCCAGAGCCTGAACCAGAGCCTGAGACAGACCCAGAACCCGGACCTGAGCCCGACGCCGAGCCGCCAGCGAAGGAGGAGGCCCCCTCCTCAGGCGACGATTCCCCCGACCGCGATCGCAGTTGACGAGGCCGAGTGTCACTCGGCACACGACAACGCCTCGGAAATGACAACGCCCCCGAGACCGCAAGGTCCGGGGGCGTTGTCATTCAGCCGGAAGCCGGCAAGGGCTAGCGGTCAGAGAAGGGCTTGTCCCAGGCGGTCAGCGTGGCCTCGCTCCAGCTGCCGTAGGAGGCATTCGGCAACATGATCCAATCCTTGCCGAAATGCTGCGCCTGCTCCGCGACCAGCGCCTTCTGCTGCTCGGGCGTCTTGTCGGAGAAGTCATCCGCGAAATCATGCAGGCTGTCGCCCAGCTGCATCACGATGTCGTGATCCTCCGCGATCGCCTGGCGACGCACCGACTTGCTCGGCCCCAGCAGGCGCACATGGGCGTCATCGACACCGGGCAGACCCAGGGCTTTCAGCGTGGTGACCGTGGCGTCCTTGTTCTCCTCGTAGCGATCCGACACGTAGTAGATCGCCACGCCACGCGATGCGGCAAGTTCGAGGAACTCCCTGGCACCCGGAATCAGGGTCGGCTTGCCCTCTCGCTCCCACGCCTTCCAGGTGTCCCAGCCCGTGAAGTCATGACAGGCCTTCAGATCACGCACCAGCAGCGCGGAGTTGTCGATCACGGTTTCATCAAGGTCGGTCATGATCGCGGCAGGTTTCTCGTCATCACGCGATGCCAGCAGTGTCTCCAGATGACGTGTCGCCAGCGCATAGCTCTGACGCTGCAGGGCCGCGACTTCCGCCGATTGCTGCTGATAGCGTAGTGCCATGGCATATGCTGCCGGCGGACACTGCGCTGCCTCGGGTGTCTCGGCCGCCTGACTGACGGGAGCGACTCCCAGGCCCATGATTCCTGCCAGTGTCGCGACCCTGGTGGCTCTCGCCAGCAACGAGACACGCGCTTGAGATGAAGACGTGATCGGCATCGATGATCCTCTGTGCATGATAGGTATGTCGTTGAATTATCAAGACAGCCGAATATTAACACTCAGCGTTATTGAATTCCTGTTCAACGACCTCGCCTGCCATGTCGCCACCCGCTTCTCGTCGTCATGAGCATCTCGCCACGCGCGTCACGCGGTGTGCCTCACTCGACGAAGTTCGAGATGTCGCCTCGTCCTTCGCGCACGATGACGGGCGGCAGGTCGCGCAGGTCCACCACGCTGGTGGCCTCCAGGCGGCAGGCCCCACCATCGATGATCAGATCCAGCGCATGCCCGAAGCGCTGACGGATCTCTTCCGGGTCCGTCATCGGCAGCTCCTCGCCCGGCGGAATCAGCGTCACGCTCATCAGCGGCTCGTGATGTGCCTCCAGCAGGGCATGCGTGATGGCATGGTCCGGCACGCGCACGCCGATGGAGCGACGCTTGGGATGCAACAGCAGGCGTGGCACTTCGGTGGTTGCGTGGAGGATGAAGGTGAAGGCTCCGGGCGTGTGGCTCTTGAGCAGCCGGAAGACGGCATTGTCCACCTTGGCGTAGGTGCCGATTTCCGACAGATCCGAGCACATCAGGGTGAAGTTGTGCTTGTCATCGAGTTCACGCAGACGCTTGATGCGCTCGATGGCTTTCTTCTCGCCCAGGTGGCAACCCAGTGCATAGCCGGAATCGGTCGGGTAGGCGATCACGCCCCCCTGCCGAATGATGGCAACCGCTTGATCAATAAGACGTTTCTGCGGGTTTTCAGGGTGTATCTGGAAAAACTGTCCCATGCGGCGCTCCTTGCGTCAGCACAGTGCGCCGGGCACTGGCGCACTGATCTCGGCGAACTCTCGGCAAATTCTCGGCGAACTCTCGGCAAGACCGGCCTGACACGACGCGACACGCCAGTCAGGCCGGCTCTGCCATCTCTATCACATGGTGGCGGTGGCGGCCGCAAAAAAGGGTGCAAGGCGCGGATGACACCAGACGGGCGGCACTCTGGTGCGCGGTGGCGGACTCATGCTGCCGGGTGCCAGCGGCCCCCCGGGGAAGTGGAAATCACTGCCGACGGAAGCATAGAGGCCTAGTTCATCCAGCTGACGCGCCAGGTCACGCGCACGGTCGATGTTCTGGAAGCCGCTGACCAGCTCGGCGGCCTCACCGCCGGCAGAGATGAAGTCCCGCAGCAGCTCACCGCGCTTGGTGCGGGTCAGCTTGTAGCGCATCGGGTGCGCCATCACCGCGACACCGCCATCAGCACGTATCCATCCCACCGCCTCTTCCATCTCGGGCCAGTGTGCCTTGACGTCGCCCTTCTGGCCGGAGCCCAGGTGACGCTTGAAGGCATCCTGAAGATCACGGGCCAGCCCCGCCTCCACCAGCGCGCGCGCGAAGTCGGGCCGCGACAGGGGGCGGTCTCCCGACCCGCTGAGCGTGGCCTGCTCACGGGCACGCTGCATGGCATCACTCAGTCCCAGCTTCTCCATGCGCGCGGCGATCTCGTGACTGCGCCGCTCACGTGCATCATGTTGCTGCCTGAGGCCGGCGCTCAACGCGTCTCCGGCGCCCTCGGGCATCAGCGCCACCAGGTGGATGGTCTGATTGCGCCAGCGCACGGACAGCTCGCAGCCCGGCAGCAGGGTGACGCCATGGGCAATCGCCGCCTGCTGAGCCTCGAAGATGCCTTCCATGCTGTCGTGATCGGTCAGTGACATGCGCGAGACGCCGCGCCGCGCGACCAGCGCGACCAGCTCTGCCGGCGCCATGCCGCCATCGGAGGCGGTCGAGTGCATGTGCAGGTCGATGTCCGGCACCTCGATGTCCGTCTCGAAACGCTGGGGCAGCGCGCGGGGGACCGGACGGGCAGGCGGTGGCGATGATGGCTGGTGAGCGGGCGACTCGGATGTCGGCGGATGGTCGGACAGGACGTCGGACACGGGAAAACCTCTCGGGATGAACGTCCAGAGCCTCGAGTTGCCGATCATGCTGGCAAGCCCTCGGCAAGGACGTCAGGGGCAGTGTTGACTGCCGTATATGTCTGGAAGCCACATGGGCTTTGTCAGCAGGCAGCAATGGCGGCAGAATGAACGCATGCAGGCAAGGGTGCGCCGCTGGTTGCCAAAGGATACCACTCGCACAAGCCCTTGCCTTCCCGACGGCACCGCCGTCGTGTCCAGGAGTGTGTGTTTCTCATGAAGATGTTGCTCGACTTTCTGCCGATCGTGATCTTCTTCGCCGTCTACAAGACGACTGGCGACATGATCATGGCCACGGCCGTACTGATCCCTGCCACCCTCGCCCAGGTGCTCTATATCTACTGGCGTCACAAGCGTGTCGAAAAGATGCAGCTGGTCACGCTGGCGCTGGTCGTCGTGCTGGGTGGCGCGACCGTGCTGTTCGGCAACAGCGCCTTCATCCAGTGGAAGCCGACCGTGGTCAACTGGCTGTTTGCCGTCGCCTTCCTGCTCTCGCCGCTGTTCGGCGGCAAGCCGCTGGTGGAGCGCATGATGGAGAAGGCGATCCAGCTGCCGCGTGCCATCTGGCACCGCCTCAACCTGGCGTGGGTGGTATTCTTCCTCGCCATGGGCGGCCTCAACATCTATGTCTTCAGCCACTATTCGGAAGACATCTGGGTCGATTTCAAGCTGTTCGGCATGCTTGGCCTGACACTGCTGTTCGTCATCGTTCAGGGCGTCTATCTGTCCCGTCACATGGTGCAGGCCCCTCAGGAAGAGTCTTCCTCTTCCACCTCTTCACATAAGGATGATTCGTGATGCTGTATTCCATTGTCTGTCAGGATGTCGAAGGTAGTCTCGAAGCGCGCATGGCAGCACGACCGCCACATCTGGCACGTCTTGAGGCCCTGAATGCCGCAGGCCGTCTGGTCATCGCAGGCCCCAACCCGGCCATCGACAGCGAAGCACCGGGAGACGCCGGCTTCAGCGGCAGCGTCATCATCGCCGAGTTCGATTCCCTCGAAGAGGCCCAGAAGTGGGCCGATGCCGATCCCTTCGTCATCGCCGGTGTCTATGCAAGCGCCGAAGTGAAGCCGTTCAAGCAGACACTGCCCTAGTCCTGACTGCCGCTCGGCCGCTGACCGGCAGCTTCGCCCCCTGACGACGGACAGCCTGGCTGTCCGTCGTCTGCGTTGGAGACGTTGCCCGGCCACTGCCCTGATGCCCTGCTCTCCCGCTCGACCTCCTGCCAGGAATGCCCGTGAACGATCGTCCCTCCTCCCCCCGCCAGCCTGCTTCCGCCACGCCTGAGCCGTCCGCATCGTCAGTGTCCGATGCGGCGCCGAAGGACAGGCCGGACGCCATGACACGCAAGTCTACGACGACGCCACCGAGCGCGATCGACCCTGTCACGGCACCCGGCGTAGTGCCGGAGGTCCCGCTGGCACCGCTGGCCGCGCTGGAAGAGGCACGCCTTGAATGGGATGACGCGGCCCCACAGGCCATGGATTACGGGGATGTGTACTTCTCGATCCACGATGGCCGCGCCGAGACCGTACACGTCTTCCTCGACAGCAATCGTCTGAGCGAGCGCTTCCGTGACTGGCGGGTAGCGCGCCCCTTCGTGATCGGCGAGACCGGCTTCGGCACCGGCCTCAACATCCTGTGCGCCGCCCAGCGCTTTCTGGCCACGGCACCCGCCGAGGCACGCCTGCATGTCGTCTCGGTGGAAAAGCATCCGATGCGTGCCGCGGATCTCGAACGCGCGCTGTCCGCCTGGCCGGATCTCGCCTCACTGGCGAAACCGCTGGTGGCACAATGGCCGGCTGCGGTACTCGGCGTGCATCGTCTGTGGCTGGATGAGCGCATCACGCTGGATCTGCACTTCGGCGATGCCGTCGAGCGCCTGTCACGCCTCGAAGGAGGCGTGGATGCCTGGTTCCTCGATGGCTTCTCGCCGTCGAAGAATCCGGAAATGTGGTCACCGGCGCTGTTCGCGGCCATGGCCGGCATCTCGCATCCCGAGGCGACCTTCGCCACCTTCACCGCCGCGGGCTTCGTGCGACGCGGCCTGCGGGCGGCAGGCTTCGCCTGGCGCAAGGTGCCCGGCCATGGCATGAAGCGCGAGATGATCTGCGGCGAGCTGGACGCCGCCACCTCGGCGGCGCGCGCCGAGCTGATGGGGCTTGCCGAAAGGCAGGGACAGCATGACCAGCCCCGTCCCCCGCTGACATCGCCCGCACAGCGCGGGGTGCTTCATCCGCTGCGCCGGGAACAGCCCTGGACGCAGCCGCCCCAGCCGGCGCCCATCTCCCGCGAGACACACGTCGCGGTACTTGGCGCTGGCATCGCCGGCACCAGCTGCGCCGAGGCGCTGGCGCGGCGTGGCGTGAAGGTCACGCTGATCGACGCCGAAGCCCCCGGTGCGCGGGCCTCCGGCAATACCCAGGGGGCGCTCTACGTGAAGCTGGCCGCCGAGACCAACCCTGCCAGCCGCTTCCAGCTGGCCGCGTTGCAATACAGCCGGCGCTGGCTGGCAAGCCTCGACCCCGAGCAGACCCTGTGGTCCGCCAGCGGCGTGCTGCAGCTGGCCACCAGCGAGCGTGAGCGCAAGCGCCAACAGCGCTTCGCGGACAATCACCCGCTGCCCGAGGCGCTGCTCAGGCCGGTCACTGCCGGCCAGGCCAGCCAGATCGCCGGCAGCGAAATCACCTTCGATGGCCTCTTCTATCCCGTCGCGGGCTGGGTGCGTCCGAAGGCGCTGTGTCAGCACCTCGCCGCCACGCCGGGCATCAGCTTTCGGCAGGCGCGCATCGAGGCCATTCAATCGCTGGGGGCCGAGGAAGATGGGGGTTCTGGCGACGCCGAGCCAGCGCCACGCTGGCAGCTGCAAGCCAGCGACGGCAGCTGCCTGGAAGTGGATCAGCTGATCGTCGCGCTGGGGGAGCAGACTCACCTGCCCGAGCCGCTCGCGCATCTGCCGCTGCAGCCGATTCGTGGTCAGGTCAGCGAGATCACGGTGCCGCCCGAACAGGCAGCAGGGCTGCCCATGCTCAACAGCGTGGTGTGTGCCGGTGGCTATGTCTCGCCCTGTCAGCATCACGCCGACGGCAGCGTGACGCTCAGCTTCGGCGCGACCTTCGCCCCGCGCGATGAGGATGACTCGGTACGTGAAGCAGACCACAGCGCCAATGTCGCCGAGCTGCGCAGTGCGCTGCCCGCCTTCGTCGCTGCCTGGGAGCGGGCGCGTGGCGTCAGGTTGGAAGACGATGCCTGGCAGGGGCGTGTCGCCTGGCGCGCCGCCAGCCCCGACAAGAGCCCGCTGGCCGGCCCGGCACCGGACGCCGCGCAATGGCGTGAGGATTACGCCGCCATGGCCTTCGATGCGAAAAAGCGCGTGCCATCACTGAGCGGCGCCCATCTGCCGGGGTTGTGGCTCTCCACCGCGCATGGCTCACGCGGCTTCACCACCGCACCGCTGTGTGCGGAGCTGATCGCCTCACAGCTGTGCGGCGAGCCGCTGCCGCTGGAGCGCGAACTGGCCGAGCACCTGCACCCGGGACGCCGCCTGATCCGCGATATCGTGCAGCGGCGCTGAGGCATTGGCGGACATTGGCAGACATGGGTGGGCATTGGCAGAGACACAGGGCTCGCCCTCCGATGACGTCCTTCAGGGGAGCCGGCACTGCCTGGCAAGCGCCTGACGATCGATGACCTGATAGGTGAAGGAGGGGCGGCCTATCTGGCCGTAGTGGAAGGCCTCGCTGAGCATGCCGCAGGCCGCCAGATGGCGCAGGTACTTGCGGATGGTCACGCGCGACATGCCCGTGGCGCTCAGCAACGCCTCGCTGGTGAAACTGTCTTCATCGCGTGGCAGCGCCTGGATGGCACCGGCGACCAGCGCCAGGGACGCCGCCGTCACACCCTTGGGCAGGCGGCCATCAGACACCGTCCCCGCCGCGCCACTGACCGCCATCTGCGAGCCGAACAGCTGGTCCAGCTGCTGCTGACTGACCTCCCCCTCGAGACTCTCCAGCTGCTGGCGACCACGCCGTGCCAGTGCCAGCGCCTGCTGGAAGCGGGCGAAGCTGAAGGGTTTGACCAGGTAATCGCATACTCCGAGCGCATGCGCGCTGCGCACCGTGTCCGCCTCACTGGCGGCGGTGATCAGGATCACCTGGATGTCAGGGGCGGCATGGCGTCTCAACCAGCGCAATACCTCCAGACCGCTGCGGCTGCGCAGATAGACATCCAGCAGCACCAGGTTCACCGCCTCCTGCGCCAGCACCTCCAGCGCCGCGGCGACATCCTCGCACTGGGCGACCAGGCGCATGCCATCGATACGATTGAGGTATTCGACATTGAGACGCATGACCATGGGGTCGTCTTCGACTATCAGCACACGCATGCGCTCAGGCTCCTTGATCATGCGGGGTCTTGGACGGCAGCCGTCCAACGACGTGAAATGCTCTCAGGGCGCCGCAGTGGGCGACCGCTGGCAGGGCAAGGTCAGCTCGACCAGGGTGCCGCCGCCCGGGGGCGAGTAGAAGTGCCAGTCTCCCGCGCGCGCGGTCACGATCTCCTGTACCAGCGACAGCCCCAGCCCGCGACCTTCACCACGACTGCTTACCCCCGCCGCGCGCGCCGTCTCCATGAGCTCCGCCGACATGCCGGGGCCGTTGTCTGCCACGCTGATCGACAACTGGGCCTCTGACGCCTCACCCACGGATTCCAGCATCAGGCTCAGAGTGACGGCCGGGGCGTGTGTGGCATCGTCCATTTCCTCCAGCGCTTCGAAGGCATTGTCGAGCAGATTGCCGATCACGCTGACCAGATCATGGCTCAAGCTGCGCTCCAGCACCGGCAGCACGGCCTGAGACAACTCGGCCAGAGACAACTCGGACTGAGACAGCGCTGCGCTGGGCATCTCCCGGTGCTCGGGCCGTGCATGATGCCATTCGACGTCCAGCTCGACATTGAGCGCGATGCCACGCTCGCGAGCCTCACTGTGCTTGCCGATCAGCAATCCTGCCAGCAGAGGGTCCGCGATGCGCTCGGCGGCCGCGGCATCCGCAGGCAGCTCCCGCTCCACCAGCAATGCCAGGTAATCTCGCAGGCCGTCGAGGTCCTGCATCTGCGTCAGCCCTGACAACACATGCAACCGATTGCGAAACTCATGGCGCGCGGCGCGCAGTGACTCTGCCTGTCGGCGAACGCCGGTCAGCTCCTCGGCAAGGCGCTGCATGCGGTCGTGCTCACGCAATACCAGCACGCCGCCCATGAGATGCTCGCCATCATGCACCCGCTGGCAACGTACCCACAATCGCCGCCCGTCATGGGTGACCTGACGCAGGCGAGCCGCGTCCTGCTCCGCCACCGGCGAGTGCGCAGCTAGACACTCGTGCATGCCGGTATCGGGCAACCACGCCTCAAGGCATTCTCCCGGTTCGGGGGCCGTCCCCAGCAGCTCGCGCGCCGCGGCATTCACCAGGGTGACATGCCCCTCGGGGTCGACCACGATGATGCCCTCTTCCAGGCTGGCCAGCACCGCCTGATGCTCTTCCACCAGACGCGCGATGGCCGCCGGCTCCAGCCCCTTGAGCTGTCTGCGCAGATAGCGTGCCAGCCCCAGCGCCCCCAGCGTGCCGAACAGCATCAGGATGCCCAGCCCGATCAGCAGCTGACGCTTCTCATCGGCCAGCCGCCGCCCCAGCGAATCCAGCGTGATGCCGATGGCAACGGCGCCGATGACGGAACGCGCTTCGCCATCGGATGCAGAGGCCATCACCGGGGCAAAGCTGCGCAGGCTTTCGCCGAGCGTACCGCGGGATTCGGAGAGATAGGCCGCGCCTCCGAGCGCACGTTGCTCGTCTCCCCCCTGAAACGGCTGGCCGATCCGCGCGGGCTCCGGGTGACTGAGTCGCACGCCGTCCGGACGCATCACCACGATGAAGTCGACGGCATTCTCGCGGCGCAGCCGCTCGATGCGTGCCGCCAGGCGGCTGTCCGCGACGGGAGGCGCTGCCTGCGAGGCGTTGGCTTCGCTCAAGGTGGCGCGCACCTCAGGCAGCCGCGCGATGCGTTGCGCGAGGGCGGCGATGCGCTGTCCCTGTATCTCATGCTGGGTCCGCTCCAGCTGCGCACTGAAGAGCCAGGCCGCGACCAGCAGACTGACGATCACCATGCCGGCAGCCAGCAGCGAGGTCAGCGCGCTCAGTCCGGGTTGAGAAGAATGCAACACGCCAGACAGTCCACGTGCCCCCTTGGTGGCATGGCCAATTCGCCCAGCACGTGAGCGAGCCGCGCCATGCGGTTTCATAAGTTTCAAAAGGCTTTCTTTAATTCGCAAAACTTGGCCCTCGAAAGCCACATCGTAAGCTCCCTGTGACGCGCATCCACTGCGCGGACATGATGTCCCACCTTGTCCCAACCGATCCCGCGATGCCACGCCAGCGCATCCGGACATGACAACAGGTCCTGCAACGACAGAGTGCAGGACAAGGAGCCTGCATGACACATTCCTCGCAGACCGCCACGGCCACGCCTGCCGACGAGTCGCCTTACCTGAAGACACGCATCTTCGGCATGTCCCTGCCGATCTTCGCCCTGTCGTTTCTGGTCCTGATCGCCGCCATCGCCACCGATACCCTGCCGGCCGGCATGATCGGCGCCCTGATGGTCATGATGGTCCTCGGTGAGCTGCTGGGCTTTCTGGGTGATCGCCTGCCGATCATCAACAGCTACCTGGGAGGCGGAGCGATTCTCGCCATCTTCGGTGCCGCAGCGCTGGTCTATAGCGGCTGGCTGCCACAGGATGTCACGGCCAGCGTCAGCGAGTTCATGAAGGCCGGCGGCTTTCTGAATTTCTACATCGCGGCACTGATCACCGGCAGCATTCTCGGCATGGACTCCCGCGTGCTGGTCAAGGTCGGGGCACGCTTCGCGCTGCCGCTGCTGTGCTCGGTGCTGTTCGCGGCACTCTTCGCGATGCTGGTCGGCTGGATCATGGGCTTCTCGCCCAAGGATGCCGTCATGGTCATCGCCCTGCCCATCATGGGCGGTGGCATGGGGGCAGGCGCCGTGCCGATGAGCCAGATCTACGAGCAACTGCTGGGACAGCCGGCCAGCTATTACATCTCGATCCTGGTACCGGCGCTGGCGCTGGGCAATGTATTCGCCATCATCATTGCCGGGCTGCTCAACGGGCTTGGCAAGCGCTTCCCGTCACTGACCGGCGGCGGCCAGATGATGCCGGGTGTCGATGTCCGTGAAGAGAAGAGCGCGCCTGATCTCTCCCAGCTGGGCATCGGCATGGTCATCGCCCTGAGCTTCTTCGTCGCCAGCCAGATTCTCGGCAAGGTCATCCCGCTGCACCCCTACGCGCTGATGATCATCGCGGTCGCCGCACTCAAGTGCGCCAACCTGGTGCCGGAAAGCATCAACCAGGCTGCCGCTCAATGGTTCCGTTTCGTCGCGGGCAACTGGACCTTCGCGCTGCTGTTCGGCATCGGCGTGGCCTATACCGACCTGGGCCAGGTGATCGACGCCATCACCATCACCTACGTGGTGATCGTCTTCGGTGTCGTCGCCGGCGCCGCCTTCGGTGCAGGGCTGGTGGGCAAGCTGGTCGGCTTCTATCCCATCGAGTCCGCCATCACCGCTGGCCTGTGCATGGCCAACATGGGCGGCACGGGTGACGTCGCGGTCCTCTCGGCGGCCAATCGCATGCAGCTGATGCCCTTCGCGCAGATTTCCTCGCGCCTGGGCGGGGCCTTGATCCTGCTGATCTCGAGTCTGGTCGTGCCGATGTGGTTCGCATGATCCGGCCTCGATTCGCATGATCCGCCCTCGATAGGAGCACCGACGCCAGGTGCCTCGACAGACGCTGCAGGAACGACGACGCCCCCGGCCTGTGCCGGGGGCGTCGTCGTTTCCAGGGTTAGGAGCAAGGTCAGGGCTTCGCCAACGGATCATGGCCGCTGGCCGGGCTCAGTCGCCCTCTTCCTCATCGTCTGCCAGCTGACGCCCGAAGGACTGCCATTGCTCCAGCGTCATCACCTCGGTGGATTCGGTGCCGATGTCATGGACGATCAACAGCTTGCCGCGTGACAGCTGGCCTTCCAGCTCCGCGACCCAGCCGGCCATGCCTTCGCCGACATCGGTGGTGTCGTAGCCCTGACGGGTGACGAAGGTCTCGAGCAGGGCGCGACGCGTGTCGGCGGGCAGCATGGTCTGCGGCACCTCGATGAAGCGATCCTTCGGGTCCATCTGATCAAGCGGCATCTGACTCATGGGTAGCTCCTGTTCATCCGTGGAACGTGACGCAGCCATTGGCGCCTGCGGTGCATCATTCAGCGTGTCCGTACTCATGCATCCTCTCCTGCACTGTCTTGCGCATCGGCTTTCTGCGCGTCCGAATCTGAGCCTGGATCTGAATCTGAGCCTGAAACTGAGTCGGTGCCGGCTTCCCACTCGGCCAGACGCGCCACGAAGGCCGCTTCATCCAGCACCGTGAGCCCCAGCTGCATGGCTTTCTCGAGCTTGCTGCCCGCCGCCTCCCCGGCGACGACACCAGCGGTCTTCTTCGAGACACTGCCCGCCACCTTGGCGCCCAGCGCCTGCAGGCGCGCCTTGCCTTCATCACGCGTCATGCTGTCGAGACTCCCCGTCAGCACCCAGGTCTGGCCTGCCAGCGGCTGGGGTCGCTCGCCGATCTCGACCTCTTCCCAGCGCAGACCGCAGGCGAGAAGCGCCTCCAGCGTCTCGTTGTTGGTCGCTTGCTGGAAGAAGGTATGGATATGCGCCGCGACGATGGGGCCGACATCTTCCACGGCTTCCAGCGCGGCTTGATCCGCTGCACGCAGCGCTTCAAGCGTGCCGAAGTGCGTGGCCAGATTCGCCGCGGTGGCTTCGCCGACTTCCCGGATACCGAGGGCATAGATGAAGCGCGCCAGGGTGGTGTGGCGGCTCTTGTCCAGCGAGGCGACCAGATTGGCGGCGGACTTCTCGCCCATGCGCGGCAGCTCGGCCAGTGTGGCAGCGTCGAGATGGAACAGATCCGCCGGTGTCTTGACCAGCTCACGCTCGATCAGCTGCTCGATCAGCTTCTCGCCGAGGCCATC
Organism: Cobetia sp. 3AK; assembly: GCF_029846335.1. Taxonomy (NCBI): domain Bacteria; kingdom Pseudomonadati; phylum Pseudomonadota; class Gammaproteobacteria; order Oceanospirillales; family Halomonadaceae; genus Cobetia; species Cobetia sp. 3AK. The sequence continues at coordinate 229,976 of NZ_JARWKR010000003.1, forward strand.
GACATCCAGCGCCTTGCGGCTGGAGAAGTGCTTGAGGGCTTCCTTGCGCTGGGCGGCGCAGATCAGTCCGCCCGCGCAGCGTGCCACCACCTCGCCTTCGAGACGTTCGATCTCGGAGCCGCACACCGGGCAGCCGTCCGGCAGCACGATGGCTTCACGGCTGGCACCTTCGCTGGCGACCCGCACCACCTGCGGGATGACATCGCCGGCCCGCCGGATGATCACGCTGTCACCGATCTGCACGCCGAGACGTTCCACCTCATCCATGTTGTGCAGCGTGGCATTGGAGACCACCACCCCGGCGACCTGCACCGGTGCCAGCCGGGCGACCGGTGTCAGCGCGCCAGTCCGTCCGACCTGGAAATCGACGCCTTCCAGAGTGGTTTCCTGCTCCTGCGCGGGATACTTGAAGGCGATGGCCCAACGCGGCGCGCGCGCCACGAAGCCCAGCTCGCGCTGCAGACGCAACGCATCCAGCTTGATGACCGCGCCATCGATGTCGTGATCAAGCCCTTCGCGCTGCTCGCCGAGACGGCGGGTGTACTCGATGATGCCTTGGGCACCTCGCACCACCTCAAGCTGCGGGCTGGTGCGAAAGCCATAGTCATTGAGCAGCGCCATCAGGCTGGAATGATTCTGACCGACCTCCGTGGCCAGCAGCGCCTCATCGAGGCGCGCGACCTGATAGGCACAGAACTCCAGCGGGCGCGAGGCAGCGATACTGGAATCCAGCTGACGCAGACTGCCGGCGGCGGCATTGCGCGGATTGGCGAACACCTTGCCATCCTCGTCGCGGCCGCGCGCATTCAGCGCCTCGAAGCCGGCGTGACTCATGTAGACCTCGCCGCGCACTTCAAGCAGCGCCGGCAGATCATCCCCCCGCAGCCTGAGCGGGATCGAGCGGATGGTGCGCAGATTGGTGGTGATGCCTTCCCCGGTACGTCCATCGCCGCGCGTCACGCCCTGTACCAGCACGCCATTCTCGTAGATGAGCGACACGGCCAGGCCATCGAGCTTGGGTTCACAGCAGAAGCTCAATGCCTCGCCTGCGTCTTCCGCATCGCCCAACTCCAGGGTTTTCGCCGCACGCTGCACGAAGGCACGCAGCTCATCGTCATCGAAGGCATTGTTGAGCGACAGCATCGGTACCGCATGCTGCACTTCCTCGAAACCGCTGGCCGGTGCGGCCCCGACACGCTGGGTGGGGGACTCCGACGTGATCAGCTGGGGGTAGTCGGCTTCCAGTGCCTCGAGACGGCGCAGGCGCGTGTCGTAGTCGGCATCGGTCAGCGTCGGGTCATCCAGCACGTAATAGCGGTGGCTGGCCTCGAGCAGCTCGCGATGCAGCTGCGCGACCTCCTCCATGACCTTGGCAGGCACACCTTCCACCGCGGCCGGAGCAGCGGACTGAGGAACGCTCGAGGCGCTGGAATCATCGGCAGGGGCCGAAAACAGATCATCCTGGGCTGACATGACACTCACTCGAAACGGTGGCCTCATCAGCAGTGCCCAAAGGGCTACGCTGATCGACCGGAAAGCGGGTGGCGACAGGTCCTCCGGCCTGAATCGCAGGGCCGGGGGATCGCCATGACGCCGTCATTGTACTCAAAGCGCTCGATGGACCCCACTCCCGGCTGAGAGGAAAGGCCGCAGATGACACATGGCATCAGGCGCTTCAGAACGAGGACGGAGAATCGCATGAAACACAAACGCCAACGGCGACCCGAAGGTCGCCGTTGGCGTTTGTGGCATGACGGACCCACTCAGAGAATGGCTCGCGAGTCGATCAGTTGGCCTGGTAGCGATGCAGACGATTGCGACGCTCGAACTCGTGCACCTGCTGGCGCTTGAACTCGATGGTCTGGGCCGTCATCACGCTGTGGTTCTCGTCCTTGAGCTCACCGCCCAGGCGACGCACCAGCAGCATGGCGATCTCGACCATGGTCTCGAAGGCGGCAGAAGTGTCGTCCGCGCCCGGCAGCGGCATCAGGAAGGTGACACCATCCAGCTGACTGTCCACCATCTCGGCCGGCGTGAAGATCCCCGGCTTGACCACGTTGGCCATCGCGAACTGCAAGGGACTGTCGTCATCATCTTCCTCATGGCGCAGGAACAGCCCCATCTCGGAATGGCGCAGACCACAGGCCAGCGAGATGCCCAGCACGTCTTCACCGCTGAAGCCTTCCTCGCCACGCGCCATCACCGAGATGATGATGACTTCACTGGCATCGGCCAGGGTGTCACGGGCGAGCTGGTCATCGACCTGATTGCGCTCGGCACGCAGCACCAGCGGATGGCGATCATCCTCGGAGACTGTCGTGTCGGCAGCAGGCACGGCGGCCGCTTCCAGCGAAGGCTCCTTGCGCTCGGAAGCCGCGTGCTCGTCATCGGCCTGCTGGCCAGCGGAGAACGCTTCGGCCTTCACATCCTGACCTTCCTCGATCTCGGCCATTGGCTCGAGATCATTGGCCTGGGTGGAGGAGACGCTGATGCTGTCGTCCTCGGCGGTGATCACCGGCTTTTCATGGAAGTCCTCTTCGCGCGCCGTCTCTGACTGCTCGCTGGAGGCGGTGCCGAGCACAGGCTCGCGATGCGCCTCGTCATGCTCGTCGTCGCGCCGCGCGCCCAGACTGGCGGTCACGTCGCGCATCGACTGGCTGGCACGCGCACCGAAGGCCGCCGCACGCTCGCCGAAGCCCTTGCGCTCCGGCGCTTCACGGCGCTCCATGGGCTGTGCCGGACGACTCGGTTGCGTCACCCGTGAGGCCTTGATGCCATGGGCATTGTCGAGCACGGCATCCTGCTCCGCCTCGGCCTGCGCTTCGGCATCGCCAACCACCCGGTAGCCGCCATTCGGCAGCTCCCAGTTGTCACGTTCTTCCTCTTCTTCCACCGCGGAAACACCCGCCTCTTCGGTGGAATCTTCCGTACCCGCTCGATCCAGTCGGGGTACTCGACGTTGACGTTGGAGCCTGCGCACACCGTCAACGACGATGATTGCGACCAGCACCAACCCCAACAAGATGAGCCACTCTCTCAATTCCATGGGTCATTAGCCTGTTTGCTTGGGCACCATGCACGTGAACAGCATAGCGCGATTGCAGAAAAAGGGGACATTTTTCGAATGTCAATCCTGTGGTGGTGACCTGCGCAATCGCCCTTCAATTATCCCTGACTGACACTATGACGCAAACTCGTAGTGCTTTCGATCTCTATGTGCAACACGATTTTGCCAACTTGGCCGCAAAGACGGCCGCTGGCTACCGCGCACAAGGATGACCTTGGCCTCCTGCACGGCTTTTCACTCACGCTTCAGCCAGTACCGCCGCTTCTTCGATCCCTACAGAGACAAGACGCGAGACGCCCGGTTCCTGCATGGTGACGCCCATCAACCGATCCGCCGCCTCCATGGCGATCTTGTTATGGGTGATATAGATGAACTGTACGCTTTCCGACATCTCTTTCACCAGCCTTGCATAACGCCCGACGTTGGCATCATCCAGCGGCGCATCCACCTCATCGAGCATGCAGAACGGGGCCGGATTGAGCTGGAAGATGGCGAAGACCAGCGCCAGCGCCGTCAGAGCCTTCTCCCCGCCTGACAGAAGATGAATGGTCGAGTTTTTCTTGCCCGGCGGGCGTGCCATGATCGCCACGCCCGTCTCGAGCAAATCATCGCCTGTCAGTGTCAACCACGCGGTTCCGCCACCGAAGATCTTCGGGAAAAGCGTCTGGATTCCGGCGTTGACCTTGTCGAAGGTGTCCTTGAAACGCACCCGCGTTTCCTGATCTATCTTGCGTATCGCACGCTCAAGGGTCTCCAGCGCCTCGGCCAGCTCCGCATGCTGGGCTTCCAGGTAGTTGCGACGCTCGGCCTGCTGGTCGTACTCCTCGATGGCGGCCAGGTTGATGGCCCCCAGCCGCTTGATGCGCTCACCGACCTGCTCCAGATTGTGGCTCCAGGCCGATTCGGTGGCGTTCGGGTCCAGCTCGTCCTCCAGCAGCGTGATCGCCGCCTCGTCATAGCCCAGCTCCAGCAGCTGCTCATCCTGCGCATCCGCTTTCAAGGTCAGGGCCTGCACCTGCATGCGCCCTTCCTCGAGGCGCTGACGAATGCCCTCGAGATTGCGTTCATGGGTCTGGCGCGACTGTTCCGCCTGGCGCATCTGTTCGACCAATTCATGAGTCTTGTCACGACAGGCATTCAGCTTGGTTTCCTGATAGAGGCGTGTCTCGAGCAACATCTCGAGCTGTTCGCGCTCTTCTTCCTGCGGCAGCGAGGCTTCTTCACGGCTGGCCTCGAGCAGCTCGATGCGCTCGGCGAGCTTCTCGCGCTGCTCGACGGCTCGCATGCGCTGGCCCTGCATGCCATCGCGCTCTGTCACCAGGCGCTGACGCTCCATGTCGAGACGGCTGACCTGCTCCCGCGCGGGCGCCAACTGGGCACGCAGCCCGGCCAGCGCCTCCTGATGCTCGCGCCGTGAGCGCTCCAGCGACTCACGCGACTGGGCATTGTTCTCCACTGACTCCAGCGCCTGCTGCCAGCGCTCACGCGCTTCCTCAAGCGTCAGGGCATGATTCTCGCGGGTCTCCGCCAGCTGCTCGAGCTCTTCCTCAAGCTCACGGGCACGGCCATCGACGTGCTCGAGTCGGCTGGCGAGCCCCGCCTCCTTGAGGCTCAGCTCACGCTGACGCTCGCCAAGCTCCCGCTCTTCGACCCGCAGATGCTCGAGCTGTTGCTCGGCGCCGGCAATCTGTTCGTCAGCGGCAGCCAGCCGCGCCTCGATATCGTCGAGTCGCGACTCCAGCGCTTCCAGTTCCAGCACGACCTGCTCGAGACGCGCGCGCTGGCCGATCACGCTGTCGGCGCGCTCGCCCGCTATCTGACGCCGACTCCAGCCACGCCCCAACCACAGGCCGTCCGGTGTCAGCACGCTTTCATGGGCGGCCAGCGAATCGCGCCGGCCCCAGGCGGCGGCCTGTGACTCGACGCAGTGAATGCTGGATAGCCAGTCCGTCAGCGCCGGGGCACCGCTGATCCGCGCCGCCAGCGTGCCTTCAGGAGCCGTGGCATTCGTCTCCCCGGCAGCATCGACCAGCAACAGCTCGCCTCCGGGCAACTCACTCATCAGGGCAGCCGTCGCATCCGACTCTGCACGGGACATGCGTGCCTTGAGGAAGGGCCCCAGCACCCAGGCACTGACGGACTCCCAGCCCTCGGCGACCTCGAGCCCCTCGGCCAGCGCCGGGGCCTGCGCGAGACCATGTCGGTCCAGATGCGTCGCCAGGCTGTCATCGTCATCACGCAGCGCGGCATCGATCAGCGCCTGAAGCGAGGCCTGCTCGCCCTGCAGCACGTTGCGACGCTGGCGCAGTTGGTCACGCTCACCGTCCAGCGCCAGACGATCCGTCTGTGCCTGCTCACGGGATTCACTGGCCTGCTCGCGGCGCGACTCCAGCGATTCGCTGCCGAGCGTCAGCTCGTCGAGCTGCTCGCGCAGTTCCTCACGGCTTTCGCGCAGTTCGGCGACATCCGGCAACTCCGCCAGCTGCTGACGACGGCGCTCGCGCTGAGTCTCGGCGTCACGAATGGCATTCTCGATGCGCTGGATCTCGCTCTGGGCACGCTCGGCCCCGCGCTGGGATTCGTTGTCGGCCTGACTGAAGCGCTCCCACTCGCTCTGACTGTCCTGGCGGCGCTCCTCAGCCTCCTCCAATGAAAGCTCAAGGCCTTCCAGCGTCTCACGCGCCAGCTCCAGTTCCGGCGCGATATCTTCCAGACGTGCCTCGATCATCTCGAGACGCTCGCCGTCCTCGCCCTCGACGCGCTGGATGTCGCTCAGCTCACGCCGCGCGATCTCGAGATCCGCCGCCAGCTGCTGCTCACGGGTTCGGGCGTGCTCGAGACTCTGCTCGAGACGGGCGATCTGGGCACCGGTCTCATAGAAGGCGGCCTGATGCGTTTCCAGCTCACCGGCCAGCTCGTCGTGCTGATAGCGCTGCTCTTCCAGCTGGCTCTCGCACTGACGCTGACCGAGAATCTCGCGCTCGACGCCGGTTTCCAGCTCCGCGACACGTGACTGCTGCTCACGCTGCTGCGCGCGCAGGCCACGCCGACGCAGCACGGCCAGCTCGCCCTTGAGGCGGTATTCGTCCTGCTTGAGGGTCTGGTAGCGCTTGGCGGCTTCGGCCTGACGCTTGAGGCGCTCGAGCTGCTTGTCGAGTTCCTCGCGCAGATCATCCAGGCGCTCCATGTTCTCCTGGGTGCGCTTCATGCGGTTCTCGGTCTCGCGGCGGCGCTCCTTGTACTTGGAGATGCCGGCGGCTTCCTCGAGGGTGCTGCGCAGATCATCCGGGCGCGCCTCGATCAGCTGCGAGATCATGCCCTGACCGATGATGGAGTAGGAACGCGGGCCGAGCCCGGTGCCGAGGAAGACATCGGAGATGTCACGTCGGCGACATTTCTGGCCATTGAGGAAGTAGCCGGACTGGCCGTCACGCGTCACCAGACGCTTGACGGCGATCTCGGCGTACTCGGACCAGGCGCCACCGAGGCTGCCGTCGGCATTGTCGAAGGTCAGCTCGATGGAGGCCTGCCCCACCGGCTTGCGACCGGTGGAGCCATTGAAGATGACGTCCGTCATCGACTCGCCGCGCAGGTTCTTGGCGCTGGACTCGCCCATGACCCAGCGCACAGCATCGATGACGTTGGATTTCCCGCAGCCGTTGGGGCCGAGAATCGCCGTCATGTTGCTGTCGAAGGGCACGGTGACCGGATCGACGAAGGATTTGAAGCCGACCAGCTTGATCGATTTGAGCCGCATTGCGCCTGGCGCGTCCTTGAGTCTGGAGGAAGAAGAGCTGAAGCAGGAAAACCTGAACCGCCGCGGTCTCTCAGGTCTCCCGGTGGAGAGCCCGCGCCGCCGCAGGGTAAACATGTCCTAACGACGAAGCAGCCGCTCATCGAGGGCATTTCGAAAAACCAGCGCGCAGTCTACCCAAAAGCGGCGATGGCCCCAACCGGCGCAATGATGATCCACGTGATCAGATCGTCGAGTCGGGGCACATCGCGACTCACCGTGCGACGCGGTGATCGATACGCAGCATCAGTGGCGCGTCCGCAGCCTCGTGACTGACATCAGCATCGGCCTCGGTGCTGCGAGTAACGATGACATTCTCGAGCTTGCCTTCAAGGTCCCCCGACTGCGCCGCCGGCTGACCGGAAGCGGAGATGCGCGCGACGAGAGTGACGCGCTCCGCCATCGAGAGCCGCGCCATCGGGGCCATGGCATCATCATCCGAGAGCGTGACCGTCAACGGCAGCGTGTCTGCGGTGGTACGCACCACCGCCAGCGGCGGCAACTTGCCTTCGGCATCACGCGCCACGATGAACAGGGTCGCCTCGTCAGCACTCACCGGCATCGCCGCCAGCTGCGCCTCGAGTGCGGGGTCCAGCGACACCTTGAGGGTCAGACGTGCAGTGCCTGCCTGACTGTCCTGAGCAGCAGCCGTTGCCGGGCTGTCCAGCGCCACCGAGGCATCGACTTCACCGGCACTCGCCATGCGCTGACGCGCGGCCGCGATGCCTTCACGCAGGGCCTTGGCGGCATCGGGGTTCTCGAAACCGGCAATCGCCTTGCGCCAGTAGTCGATGGCCTCGGGATAGCGGGCTTGCTCGAACGCCTCGATACCCAACAGGCCGAGCACGGTGGGCTGACGCGGGTCGGCTGCCAGCACCTCGTCGACCAGCCCCTGCACCTCATCGGTCAGCGTGCGCTGCGCGGCGAAGAACTTGAGCTGCGCCAGCTGCGCGACCAGCGCGGGCACCCGACCTTCGAGCGCGATCAACGCCTCGAGAGACTGCATCGCCTCATCGAGGCGTCCGGCATCACGATAGAGCGGAAACAGTGCCATCCACACCTTGGCGTTGTCCGGCTGTGCCTCGGCCTCGGCACGCAGACGCGCGATGCGCGCATTGGAGCTGGCGGCATCATGGATCGGCGTGGCGGCAATCGCCTGCGCCAGCGCCAGATCGCCGCTCGCCCCCTCGCGCTGATACCAGTAGAGCGAGCCCGCCACCATCGCTACCAGCAACACGGGCACCAGCACACGACCACTGCCGGCCGCCTTGAGCGGGGAGCGCCTCAAAGCCTCGGCGTCTTCCAGCAGGCTGCGTTCCAGCTCGACACGCCCTTCCGCCAGCGCCGTGTCATCCAGCTCGCCGCGCGCATGGCCGCGCTCCAGCGAGGCCAGTCGACGTCGATAGACACGCACATTCTCGGCACCGAGGCTGTCGTTGTCCTCGAAGGCCTGCTGGGCGGCATGCACACGGCGCGCGCGGCGCAGTGGCAGCAACAGCAGCCAACCGGCGGGAAGCAGCAGCACGGCGATCGCCAGCCATAACAGAATCATGAGCGCTCCTTGGCGTCTTGCGGTGCATTGCCGGCATCGCGATGCCTGTCGAGCAGCGCTGAAAGGCGTGCCTGCTCATCATCGTCCAGCGCACGCACCCGTGCCCGTCGCCGGGCCCGCACGATCAAGGCCACGATGAGCAGTCCGAGCGCGATCAGGGCCGCCGGGCCGCCCCACAACAGCCAGGTACGCCCATCAAGGCGCGGATTGTAGAGCACGTACTCGCCGAAACGCGCGACCATGAAATTCTGGATCTCGCTGTCACTGCGACCATCATTGAGCAGATCCGCCACGTTCTGGCGCATGTCACCGGCGATGGGGGAATCCGAGTCACCGATCGCCTGGTTCTGACACTTGGGGCAGCGCAGTGCGGCGGTCAGGCTGTCGTAGCGCTTCTGCAGCACCGGGTTGTCGAACTGATGCATCTCGATGGCGGCCTGCGCCTTGCCGGCAGACAGCCACGAGAGAAACATCAGCACCACCAGCGCCTGCACCAGCGGGATGGCGACACTCTTGAGCACGGACTTCATGAGCTGGCCTCCTCGCCGGCGGCACCAGTCGCAGGTTCCGCGATCCGCTCCAGTGTCGGCAGGATGACATCACGGACATCCTCGGGGCGGATGTAGCCGGTGTGGTGATAGCGGATCACGCCCTCGGCATCGACCAGGAAGGTTTCCGGTGCTCCATAGACGCCGAGATCAAACCCCAGGGTGCCGTCCGGGTCGAAGAGATTGACGCTGAACGGGTCACCGAATTCCTCCAGGAACTGCCGGCCCTTGGCACGCGTGTCCTTGTAGTCGACCCCGACCATGTGCACACCGCGATTCGCGAGATCCAGCAGCTGCGGCATCTCGTGCTTGCAGGTCGGGCACCACTCGCCCCAGACGTTGACGAGGCTGACCTGCCCCTTGAGCAGCGAGGCATCGAAGCGCGCCTGCGGATCACTCAAGGTGCTGAGCGAGAATTCGGGGAAGGGCCGCGACAGCAGCGCGGAGTCCCGTGCATAGGGGTCATCATCGAGGCGCTGATAGAGAAAAGCGCCCAGCCCCACCACGACCACCAACGGCAAGAACAGCACCAGACGACGAAGATTCATGGGTGAGCCTCCTGCGCGGTGAGTGAGGGATTGTCGGTCACCGTACTGGCCTCGACACGCCGACGATAACGGCGATCCAGCACGGCGATCACGCCGCCCGCGCCCATCAGCAAGGCGCCCAGCCACAGCCAGCGCACGAAGGGTTTGACCTGGATGCGTACTGCCCAGCTATCGTCATCGAGCTTCTCGCCCATGGCGACGTAGAGGTCACGCGTGAAGCCGGCATCCAGCGCGGTTTCGGTCATCGGCATGCCGCTGGCCAGGAACAGGCGCTTCTCGGGATGCAGCGTCGTCACCGCCTCGCCATCACGACTGACCTCCACCGTGGCGCGGTCGGACAGGTAGTTGGGGCCGCGATACTCGCCAAGCTCGGTCATGCGGAATTGATAGCCGCCCACGCTGACTTCCTTGCCCTGCACCATGCGCACGTTCTCGGCGACCTCGGTATTGGAGACCAGCGTCACGCCGACGATGGTCACGGCCAGGCCCAGATGCGCCAGCTGCATGCCCCAGTAGCTGGGCGTGAGGCGCTTGAGACCTGCCAGACGCCCTGCCCTGGAGGCACTCTTGTCCCACAGGTCGCGCAGCAGCGGCAGCACCACCCACAGCGCGATGACCAGCCCGAGCGCCACCGAGAGACTCCACTCGATATCCAGCAACAGCGGCAGCAGCCCGCCGATGATGAGTGCCGCGCCGCCGGAAAGTGCCAGACGGCGTGCGAGCTCGCGCCCCGGCATCTGCTTCCAGCGCGAGGCCGGCCCGAGCCCCATGAAGGCACACAGCAGCGTGGTCAGCGGCACGAACAGCGCATTGAAGTACGGCGGGCCCACCGAGATCTTGCCCAGCCCCAGCGAATCCAGCACCAGCGGATAGAGAGTGCCCAGCAGCACGGTGACCATCATCACCAGCAGCACGAGGTTGTTGACCAGCAGAAAGGCATCCCGCGACAGCCAGTGGAAGCCGAGCGTCGAGCGCACGCGCGGTGCGCGCAGCGCGAACAGCAACAGCGAGCCACCGACGGTGATACCGAGCAGCACGAGGATGAACAGGCCGCGGTCCGGGTCACTGGCGAAGGCGTGCACCGAGGTCAGCACGCCGGAGCGCACCAGGAAGGTCCCCAGCAGTGACAGCGAGAAGGCGAAGATCGACAGCAGCACCGTCCAGCTCTTGAAGGCACCGCGCTTCTCGGTGACCGCCAGTGAGTGGATCAGTGCGGTCCCCGCCAGCCACGGCATCAGGGAGGCGTTCTCCACCGGGTCCCAGAACCACCAGCCGCCCCAGCCAAGCTCGTAGTAGGCCCACCAGCTGCCCAGCGCGATGCCGACGGTCAGGAACGCCCAGGCGATGTTGGTCCAGGGGCGCGCCCAGCGTGCCCATGCCGCATCGAGGCGCCCGCCCAGCAGGGCCGCCATCGCGAACGAGAATGCCACCGAGAAACCGACATAGCCCATGTAGAGCATCGGCGGATGGATGATCAGCCCGATGTCCTGCAACAGCGGATTGAGATCCGCGCCATCTGCCGGCATGTCCGGCAGCAGACGTGCGAAGGGATTGGAGGTCAGCAGCACGAAGGCCATGAAACCGGTGGAGATCAATCCCATGATGCCCAGTACCCGCGCCAGCATGTCGCGCGGCAGATCGCGCGCACCCAGCGAGACGGCAAAGCCCCAGCCCGCCAGTATCAGGCTCCACAGCAGCACCGAACCCTCGTGACTGCCCCACACGGCACTGAACTTGAAGTACCACGGCAGCTGGCTGTTGGAGTTGTTGGCGATGTAGGCGACGCTGAAGTCATCCAGCAGGAAGCTCGCGGTCAGGCAGGCATAGGCGATCAGCACGAACAGGAACTGCCCCCAGGCCATCGGCTGGGCGAAACTCATCCACAGCGGGCGACGCGTGGCGGCTCCCGCCAGCGGCACCACCGCCTGCACACAGGCCAGACAGGCCCCCAGAATCAGCGCGAAATGGCCGATTTCCGGCAACAGTTGCGTCACCATCACTGCGCCTCCTGAGGTGTTTTCTCTGTCATCCCGGTGTCTATCCTGTCATCCGTCCTGTTGCCAGAGACATCACGTCCGGACGCCTTGAGAGCATCAGACACCTCCGGCGGCATGTACTTCTCGTCATGCTTGGCGAGCACTTCGCTGGCCTCGAGATGCTCACCATCGAAGGTGCCCATCACCACCACGCCCTGCCCTTCACGGAACAGGTCCGGCAGGATGCCCTGATAATGCACCGTCACGTCATGATCGAAATCGGTGACGGTGAAGATGGCATCCAGCGTCTCGTTGTCACGCCTGACACTGCCATCGCGCACCATGCCGCCTGCGCGAATCTGACGCCCCTGGGGCGCCTCGCCACTGGCGATCTGGGTCGGGGTGTAGAAGGCATTGATGTTGGCGCGCAGGGCATAGAGCGTGAGGCCCACCGCGAGGGCGGCCAGCAGCACGATGGCCGTGACGAGATACAGGCGCTGCTTGCGTTTGGGGGTCATGGTCAGGGCTCGATCAGGGCAAGGGACGATCATGCCTCTCGCGACCAGCGGGACGACTGGCACGGGAGGTCGAGAATGGATTCAGGAACGGGCGGATTCCCGACGCAGGCGGCGGCGGATATCGGCCTCCACCGCGCGACGGGACAGCCGCGTGGCGATCACCAGCCCCGCGAGGCATGCCGCCGTCAGCCCCCAGGCGGACCACACATAGAGGGCGTGCCCTCCCATGGCGAAGAACTCGCTGACACTCGAGAAGGCGACATCGGGCAAGCTCATCAGTGATCACCCTCTGTGGAAACGGGGCCTGCAGGCGAATTCTGGCCGGGTCGTGAGTCCGAGTGCGGGCTCAGCAGGTCACGCACCCATTGCTTGCGACTCTCACGCCTCAGCACCTCGACCCGCGTGCGCATCAGTACCAGCGCACCGAACAGGGCGTAGAAGCCGATGACCATCAGCAGCAGCGGAATCCACATGCTGGCCGGCATCGGCGGTGCTTCACTCAGCGTGAAGGTGGCAGGTTGATGCAGTGTGCTCCACCAATCCACCGAATACTTGATGATCGGGATATTGACCATGCCGACCAGCGCCAGAATCGAGGCGGCACGCGAGCCGCTGTCACGACTGGCGAAGGAACCGCGCAGCACGATCACGCCCAGATACAGGAACAGCTGGATCAGCATCGACGTCAGCCGGGCATCCCAGATCCACCAGGTGCCCCAGGTGGGAATGCCCCATACCGAGCCGGAAAACAGTGCCAGCGCCGTCATCAAGGCGCCGACGGGGGCGGCGGCCGTGGCGACCATGTCCGCCAGCTTGATCTTCCAGACAAGGTAGATGAGTGCGCATACCGCCAGCAGCATGAAGCAGGACTGGGCGAGAATCGCCGCCGGCACATGCACGTAGATGATGCGGAAGCTGTTGCCCTGCTGGTAATCCGCCGGCGCGAAGGCCAGCCCCCAGGCACTGCCGGCCACCAGCGCGAGGATCGCCACGGCCCACAGCCACGGCAGCCAGCGCTGGCTGGCCGCGAAGAAGGTCGCCGGTGTGCCCAAGCGATGCAGCCATGGCCACAGCCCGCCCTTGCGCGGGCGAACCTTGCGAGCAGGCGCTTGATGAGAGTCGGAATCGGCGTTCACACGAGCCTCTTGTCAGGGGCGAAAGGATATCTGGCGAAGTGCTGGCGGCACTCAGGCCACCCTCTGCCAGCCGGCAGGGAGCAGGGACTAGCCATTGATGCTCAACCTCAGGCCGGCGGCGATGGCAAGCGGCGCCAGCAACAGTGCCAGCGCCAGCATCGCACCCAGCATGGCCAGGTGGGCGGCGCTGGGCATGCCGGTGACGGCGCTCTGCACCGCGCCGGCGCCGAAGATCAGCACGGGAATGTACAGCGGCAGGATGATCAGCGAGAGCAGCACGCCGCCGCGCCGCAGCCCGACCGTCAGCGCCGCGCCGATCGCGCCGATCAGCGACAGGCTCAGACTGCCCAGCGCCAGCGAGGCGATCAGCACCCCGAAGGCGCCGCTCGGCAGCCCCAGCATCACGCCCAGCAGCGGTGCCATCAGCGCCAACGGCAGACCGGTCAACAGCCAGTGCCCCGCCACCTTGGCCAGCACCAGCAATGGCAACGGCTGGGGTGTCAGCAGCAGTTGCTCAAGGCTACCGTCGTCGAGGTCCTGCCGGAACAGCCCCTCAAGTGACAGCAACGTGGCCAGCAAGGCCGCCACCCACAACAGCCCCGGCGCCAGTGTCGCCAGCAACGCCTTGTCCGGCGAGATCCCCAGCGGAAACAGCGTGATCACCAGGGCGAAGAATACCAGCGGGTTGATCAGCTCACTGCGCCGGCGCAACGCCTGACGCAGGTCGCGTCGAAGTGTCGCCTTGAGTGCCCCTCCCAACGAGCAGGCAACGGGAGACTCGGACAATGGTGTCAGAGGATCATGTCTCATGCCCAGGCGCCCTCCCTCGACTCCGCGCCAGCGCGTTGCCCAAGGCCTATTCGGCGCAATCGCGAGACATCCGAGAAGCGATGGTGGGTCGTCATCACCACGCTGCCACCCCGCTCGGCATGCGCCAGCAGCAGCGCCTCCAGCGCCTGGACGCCATCGCTGTCGATGGCGGTGAAGGGCTCGTCGAGCACCCACAGTCGACGCGGTGTCAGATGCAATCGCGCCAGGGCGATGCGCCGCTGCTGACCAGCCGACAGCTGCTGGGCCGGCACATCCTCGAAGCCGGCAAGCCCCACGGCGTCCAGCGCTGCCCAGGCGAGCGAGCGTCGCTCCGCGGCGTTTCGAGAAGATGCAGCGTCACCGAGCGCCTGATACCAGGCAAGATTCTCCAATGCCGTCAGCGTGCCCTTGATGCCGGGCTGGTGACCCAGATAGAGCAGAGATCCCAGAAAATCGTCGCGCACCCGCGAGGCAGGCTGCCCCTGCCAGAGCACTTCGCCTTCGTGATCATGGAACTGCCCGGACAGAATCTTGAGCAGGGTGGTCTTGCCACTGCCATTGGGGCCTTCGATCTGCAGGATCTCGCCCGCCGCGAGGCTGAAGTCGAGCGTCTGGAACAGCCAGCGCTCATCGCGCTCACACCCAAGCGCCCGCACCGCCAGCAAGGGCGGCACGCAACGGGCTTCATCGCTGACTGGCTGGATCGACATCCCGACATCTCGCGGCTGGTCAGTCGCGGAGCGCGACATCAGAGGCTGGTCCCGAGGGATCCAATCGCGTCATTCTACGAGCTGAAGCCGGCACTGACCACCGGTCGCCCGAATGACGCGACCCGCACGCGTCGAGCCTTGCACGGGAGTCAAGTTCTCGCGCGCTCCATCAGCAAAGCATGGTGCACATTCATACGACACACCCATCGCCTGATTGGCATCGACGACCGACTCACCCCTTGCCACCTCGCGCTGGCTTGCTATGATGCAGACACTGTATACAAAAACAGTACTCATACAGTATCGTCATCGCATGCCTGGCATTGCCCGGGCAGCAGACCGAACGGGTCGGCTCTCATCGCGTTGTCATCATGTTCGCAGAGCCTATCAGGCCGCAGATGAACTCAGCCTGACGACCTTTCACGCTGCATCGCAGGTCGGCTCCCTCTGCCGACCGCACAGCATCAGGGGATAGCTCATGTCACGTCTTCACGCTCCACACTACCTTCAGCGCCTTCACAATCTGCCGCTCAATGACGAGGCCTGGCAGGAAATCACTGCCAGCGACATGATGGATATCCCGTTGCTCGGCAACATCACCGCCGGCATGCCCATCGAAGCCATCGCCGACTGCGGCACGATCGCCGTGCCGACGCGCATGGTGCGACGCAACACCTACGCCCTGCGCGTTCGCGGCCACTCGATGATCAACTGCAACATCCATGATGGCGACATCATCATCATCGAGCGCAGTGAAAGTGCCGAGAATGGTGAGACCGCCGTGGTGATGATCAACCAGCAGGAAGTGACGCTGAAGAAGCTGTATATCGAGAAGAGCGGTGTACGCCTGCAACCGGCCAACGACAGCATGGCCCCCATCTACCTCAAGAATGCCGATATCGAAGTGCTGGGCATGGTGATGGGTGTCGTACGCGGCAACGCCGTCACTCATTGAGGGCGACGCTTTGCTAAGATGGCACGATGAGCTATCAGATACCTGCACTGGCGCCAGAGGCGCATCACGAGCACAGCATCGAGATCGAGAAGAGCCGCTTCATCGCCTGGCTGGCCCACGCTCCGACACCAGACGCCATGACGCGGCTGCTGGAACAGGCGCATCTCGCCCATCCCAATGCACGCCATCACTGCACGGCATTCATCGCGGGTGCGCCGAATGAGCAGAATGCCATCGGCTTCTCCGATGACGGAGAGCCGGGCGGTACCGCCGGCAGGCCGATGTATCAGGTACTGGAAGGCAGCGGCGTGGGGCAGATCGCCTGCGTGGTGATCCGCTACTTCGGCGGCATCAAGCTGGGCACCGGTGGCCTGGCTCGTGCATACAGTCGTGCCGTGCTCGACGCCCTCGAGCGACTGCCCACCACCACCTTCACGCCGCGTACACCCAGACGCCTCAAGGTCGGATTCGCTCATGAGGCCGACGTGCGTCACTGGCTGAGCGGCTACGATGTACCGGTGGATGCCAGCGACTATGCCGCCGATGGCGTGGTGTTGACGGCGGGCTGGCCGCAAGGCGGCGCTCAGCCGCCGCTGGAAGAGCTGCATGCGCGCCTCAAGGGCGAACTGGAAGTGCTCGAAGACCAAGGCTGAGCGTTTCCAGCCACTGTCTCCTCCCACAGTGACCTCTGCTTCCCGATAGCACAAACGCCACCGCCGCTCCTCTCAGAGCGGCGGTGGCGTTTTCATTCATCATGCTCAACCAATGTGACTCAGCTACGGCAGATACACCGGGTCAGAGAGCATCTACGTAGTTGGCGATGCCTGTCCTGGCCTCTGACAGAGCTCCCACCTTTGGCTCATCGCCCATGTTGAGGCCTTCAGCGTATACGAAGTGCTGATCCGTGATGCCCATCAGCCCAAGCATCGACTTGAGATGCGGCGTCTGGGAATCCAGGTCTCTGCCTGCATACATCCCGCCACGTGCTGCCAGCACCAGTGCCTGCTTGCCTTCCAGCAGACCTACCGGCCCCTTCTCGGTGTAGCGGAAGGTCTCGCCGGCACGCAGCACCCGGTCAAACCACGCCTTCATCTGGGTCGGCAGGCCCAGATTGTAGAGCGGTGCCGCGATGACCAGCAGGTCTGCCGCTCTCAGCTCGGCCAGGAAACCATCAGACAGCTCGGCGAGCTTGCATTGCTCGGCGCTTCGCTCATCCGCCGGCGTCATCCATGCCTGCATCTCGGCGGCGCCCAGGTGCGGAAGATCGCGCTCGACCAGATCATGATGCGTCAACTGATGCTCGTGACCGGACGCCTGCAAGGCATCCACGAACGCGGAAGCCAGTTCACGAGAGTTGCCTTTTTCTCCGAACAGGGAAGATGAGACCAGCAGAACATTGAGCGGTGTGGCAGACATGGCAGGTTCTCCGCAGACAGAAAGGACGATTTCCCATCACGAGCCAGGCTTGGCATCCGTTGCCCGTGATGGAGAGCTGCCCGCCATGATAGATGAACTCCGTGGCACGAAAAGCGATAAAGATCGCACCAACCATTCGAAAAAATCGACGAAAAAAACGTCATGTCAGGGGAGGTATGCCTCTCCACAGCCACTCAGATCTCGAGATTCTCCTCCTTTTCGCGTCAGAGTCAGCTCGGAGGTCAGCGGATACGGGGTACCTTGCATGGTGTCGAAGCAGGCACCCGGCGTCAGGCTCAGTTTCAGCCACCCCCTGCCGACTGAAGCGCGCGGCAAGCGCGCCGACAGCACCTTGCCATGCTTGCCGTCGTCATTGACCCGATAGGGTAACGTCAACTGACTGAGCGACGATGACTCCTGCTCCTGCTTGCCGCTCTCGTTCCCGGCAACGCCAGAGCTGCTGTCATCGGTGCCTGTAGCGTCCTGCGTCACCCGCGCCTTGCCTTGCACGGCACCCAACAGGTCGGGCGATGCCGTCACCGTCATCCGGTTATGCGCTCGATCCAGACTGATACGCCACTCAGGCTCGTGACCCTGTGCCACCAGCAGCGGCTGGTCATCGGGGATCTGGATGGTGCGCTGATCATCCTGAACGCACTCAAGATTGCCGCGCGCATTGTGCAGCGTGGCTTCCCGCCCCTTGAACCAGACTTCCAGTTCACGGGCTCCCCCCTCGGCCTGTTGACGCTGCCGCTCGGAGACCGGGGCGTCATTGGCCCGATAACGGGCGCCGGAAGCACTCACCACATGCCCCAGGGCGTAGGCATGCTGACGCGACCATAGCCGCAGCCAGCCTTCAGCAGTCGCCTCCTGAGGGGTGTCCGTCGCCACAGAGACGGGAGGCCTGCCCCTCGCGTCTTGTCCATCACTGAAGGCCATCAACAGATCCTGCGCCGGCGTACAGCGCCAGACCTGATACTCGCTGGCCCCCCGGGGCGGCAGGAAGGTCGCGGGCAATGTCACCGCCGGCGCCTGACCCAACGACTCGGCACTGGGTGCCCTGGGCTTGACTGGTTTCGTGGCAGGACGCACTTCAGGAATCTTCAGCGGTGCCGGCATCACCTGCGCACTCGGCGCATCACGCGATTCATCCGACAGCATGGAGCAGCCACTCAGCAGCGCCATCATCGACACGCACAGGAGATTGGCCGAGGCGCCTGTCGAGATACCTGTCGCAGTGCATGTCGAGATAGTGGCCACCTGACGCCCGCCACGCCAAGGCGAGACATCTGGCGCCGAACAGGCAGCGGCCCTCGTATGATCCGGGCGCGAGTGAAACGGAAACATGAAAAGCCCTCCCTGGGCATGCCTGACGACAGAAAGTAACGCACCGCACTCCGCTGGAGGCGGCGACACAGCGTGATTTCAAGGCGTAGAGAGCAACGCCATCCTGGCGCATGAAGAAAGTCTATCAAGCGCAGCCAGCCTTGTGGGCCTCGATTCACGGCAATTCCCATGAGGTGCCGTCATCGTGAAGACACTGGCACTGCCTGCATGAGACGCCTCCCTCTGCGATGGCCATGCCGAGATCCATCAGGCTCAGGGGGAATGCCCAACGGAGCTCCTTGGCGCTTCCTCGCGCAGCAGCGATTGACCTGCGCTGCACTTCGCCCAAGAATTGAATGAAAATGAACTGTTCACTCATCCAAATGAGCAAAACTCATCATGCTCGAACTACGCCATCTCCGCACGCTGCTGGCACTGCGTGATGCCGGCTCGCTGGTCGAGGCTGCCGAGCGCATCCACCTCACCCAGTCCGCCCTCTCACATCAGCTGAAGGACCTGGAAGAGCGCCTGGGCACGCCACTGTTCATTCGCAAGACGCGCCCGGTCGAGTTCACCCGTGCAGGGCAACGCCTGCTGTCACTGGCAGAACAGGTACTGCCGCAATTTCGCATGGCAGAGCGTGACATCGCGCGCATGGCAGGCAGTGAGCAAGGACGGCTGCATATGGCCATCGAATGCCACAGCTGCTTCCAATGGCTGATGCCGACGGTGGATCGCTTCCGGGATCACTGGCCGGAGATCGAGGTCGACATTCCTTCGGGCCATAGCTTCTCTCCCCTCCAGGCGCTGGGTCGCGAGCAGCTGGACCTGGTCATCACGGCCAATCCGGTGGAGATGACCGGTATCCAGTACCTGCCACTGTTCCGCTACGAAGTCATGCTGGCCGTGGCACGCCAGCATGCACTGGCTCTCAAGGGCCGTGTGGAACCGGAAGACCTGCGGGAAGAAGTGCTGATCATCTACCCTGTCGAGCATGACCGACTGGACGTGTTCACCCAGTTCCTCGAGCCCGCCAACATCAGCCCTCGCGAGATCCGCCATGCCGAGATGACGGTCATGATGATGCAGCTTGTCGCCAGCGGTCGCGGCGTGACGGCACTGCCCAACTGGGCATTGGCCGAATACCTGACCCGCGATTATGTTCGTGGCCTGCCTCTGGGCGACGGAATCTGGGCGACGCTCTATGCCGCGGTGCGAGAGGATCTGCTGGGCACTCCCTGGATGGATGATTTCCTGCGCACTGCCCGCGAGACCTCCTTTGAGGTGCTCAGCGGCGTGAAGCCAGCTTGAGCCAATGCCCCAGGGCATCTCCGGACAACCACTTGAACGACAAGAGCCCCGTCCCACTGCGCTTCTCGTGCAATGGGACGGGGCTCTTGTTCATGGCATGCCTCTGCGGGGCGTACCAGGTCACCGATACTGCATTTTTTTCACGCACACAAACAGAAGCGCCCCAGCATGAGCTGGGGCGCTTCTAGACATCTATCATCTCACACGGAACGGATTCCGCAGCGAGTGATGATCAGTCGATAGCCTTGACGTTGGCTGCCTGCAGGCCTTTCTGGCCCTGAGTCACGTCGAAGGAGACCTGCTGGCCGTCCTGCAGGGTCTTGAAGCCTTCTGCCTGGACTTCGGAGAAGTGAACGAACAGATCGTCACCGCCGTCAGCCGGAGCAATGAAACCAAAACCTTTCGCGTCGTTGAACCACTTAACTGTACCAGTTGCCATGAGAAATTCCTCTCTGATTAGCATGTTTGAAATAACGGGCATTACCCGAAGAGCGTGGGCAAAGCAAAACCATGCATCAAATCAGCGAGGCATTTCGGGGCGCTCAAGGCGTTTTACCGAGCAGCACAGGCGACTGAGTGGTGCGTCTTGCTATCCAACAGGGGTTACCTTGCACCTTAAGCCATGATCCCGTCAAGCCTTTTCGGTAATGATGTCATCTATCATGAAGACGCTGCCAGGCAAGCCAGGTGGTATAGCCCCCTGCAGGCAGCTGAAGATTGGGCGCGTCCGTGCCCAGCAGCAGTGACTCTCCGGTGAGCTGGACTCGCCGCGCCAGCGTCACGCCACTCCAGTCCGCGATGCTCGCGACGTCTACCTGATGACGGACCTCCTGACGCTGCTCATCCCAGCACCAGCGCCCACAATAGGCAAAGCCCTGTCGAAAGGCCGCCATCAATTGATCATCAGTGGGCGCCACCCCAAGAGGCTCACGCTCACGAGCCGCCAGCTGAACGCTCATGAAGCCATTGGGGAGATAGTGCAGCTGACCCGCACACCTCCCCAATGGCTCCCATTCACGCCCATCCGGCCAGGCATACCAGAAGCGTTGCAGCTCCCAGGAGCCGATCAATGCGTCATGCAGAGCCCCGACGTCACGGCTCGCATCTTGCAGATTCATCCACTTGCCCTCCTCGCTGATGACATCGCTTCGCACCACTGCGTATCACGATAGAGTAGCATCGCTCAGGTGCGCTGCCCGTCATCCCCCTCCCCGGGGGTCACGGGCGGCAAGGAAGGAGGCGCCTCACGTCCCAGCTTGCTGCTGGACAAGGGCAACAGCAGGCTGAAACGTGCCCCTTTAAGGGCGATGCCCCGATCGACCACCACGCTTCCGCCATGAGAGTGCATGATCTTCTGCACGATGGAGAGCCCCAGACCATAGCCACCTGAAGATCGCGTGCGTGAATCATCCAGTCGCGCGAATGGCTTGAAGACCTTCTTGCGGTCCTCCTCGCCCACGCCGGGGCCATCATCCTCGACATCGATGCGCACCACCTGCGGGTCTCTGGAGATGCGCACCAGCACACGTGAATCTGCATGCCGACAGGCATTCGAGACCAGATTCTGCAGCGCACGCTGCAGATAGCGTGCCTCCGCCTCCACATCAAAGGCACCGCCTTCAATGCTCAGCAGCAGCTCAGGATGCAGTGGCGCCAGGGTTTCACAGACCTGCTCCGCCACTTCCCGACAGTCCACCGCCCCCAGATCCAGCTGAACCCCGGCGGCGTCATTGAGGCGTGCATAGGTCAGGATCTCGTCGATCAGCTTGTCGAGCTCCTCGATGTCACCATCGGCGCCCTTGATCTGCCGGAGCACGAAATCATCATCCACCATGTCCTCGATCATCTGCAGCGCGAAGCGGATACGTGCCACCGGGGTACGCAGCTCGTGGGAGACGGCGCGAATCATGTCCTGCTGGGCTCCCAGCAATCCCTGCACGCGTTCGGCCATGCCATTGAAGGCCATGCCGAGACGGCCAAGAAAGTCATTGGTCTCGATCCTGACCCGCGTATCGAGGTAGCCGCCGGCAATCCGGGTCGCCGCCTTCTCCAGTCGAGTCAACCGTGCCTCCAGCGAACGCACGACCAGATAGATGACACCCCCCAACAGGCTGATGACGGCCAGAATCATGGCAACGATCAATGCCGCCGGGGTCGTCTCGAAGACCTGCAGCGGCCCGACCTTGATCAGGTTGTGACCCTCCAGGCGGGTATAGAGCGCCAGCGCCTGTCCATGGCTTGCCATGTTGAGCACCACTCGCTGGTCGTTGATCCGCCCGACCTGTTGCGCATCCAGCCCGTTGGGCATGTCAGGCAATTGAGCGAAGGCCAGCCCGGAGGCATCCTGCAGCTCCGACAACAGAGCGACACGCTGCTCCGGTGCCATGGGCAACAAGGTTTCCCGCAGCAACGACATCAATCCCCGCAACTGTCGCTCAGCCAGATGCAGCAGCCTAAGCTCCAGCACCTGCTCCTCACCCGGCACCTGCATCAGTAGCTGCCAGCCAGCATCCTGATGCTCATGCACCAGAGGCCGGCCGGCCGCCAGACGGCGCTTCTCCCACCAGTTGAGGTCGAATACCTCGACAGGCGCCAGCATCAGCCGCGCATCCAGCAGGCGCGAGGAGCGCTCCAGCAGGCTCGACCTTTCGGCAGGAGGCGCTTCGGCCACCTGCCGGGTCAGCAGCAGCATCGGCGCCGCCCCCAGGCGGGTCTGGTAGGCCTCGAGTCGGACAGCGTTGGTCAGCTGATAACCGCCCAACGCCACGCCCAGCGTCAGGAGCAACGCCAGCAGCAGCACCACGTAGACGCGCAGGAAGATACTGTCAGACAGCGCACGCCGCATGAATCAGAGGTCCTTGACGAACAGGTAACCCTTGCTGCGTACCGTCTTTATCCGCTCAGGGTGATTGGGGTCATCACCGATCTTGGGCCGGATGCGCGAGACGCGCACGTCAATGGAGCGATCCTGGCCGTCATACTTGATGCCACGCAGCGCCGAGAAGATCTCTTCACGAGTCAGCACACGCCCGGCATTGGAAGACAACAGCCACAGCAGGTCGAACTCGGCACTGGTCAGCTCGATACGCTCACGCGCCAGCCAGGCTTCACGGGTAGCGTTGTCGATCTCCAGGTCATTGAAGACGAGACGCGTCTCGCCTGCCGCCTCTTCCGGGCCGTCGGCCCGCCTGAGCAAGGCACGCATGCGCGCCAGCAACACGCGAGGCTGCACCGGCTTGGGCACGTAGTCATCGGCGCCCATCTCGAGGCCCAGCACCTGATCCATGTCATCAGTACGTGCCGTCAGCATCAGAATGGGGCCGGAGAACTGGGGCCGCACGCGACGACAGATGGACAGGCCATCCTCGCCCGGCAGCATCAGATCGAGAATCACGATGTCGGGGCGCAGGCTGATGATCAGGTCCACTGCCCGGCCGCCATCGTGCTCGACGCTGACGCGGAAGTTATTGGCTTCGAGATACTCACGCGTCAATGTCGCCAGACGCTCGTCATCCTCGACAATCAGTACATGTTCTTGCGCATTGGTATCCAAGGGCATTCCATCCGCATCGTTGGGTCGGCGTGGCCAGCGGCTCACAGGGAGTTACCGTCCTGTGCCACGTCGTAACCTTTTCAGGGTGATTTGTCACGAATGATACGCCAATTTGGGGATTTACGCGCCAGCTGTCCCGCACACATGCGCACTGACGAGGGGCAAAGAAATTAACACGCAATGTCTTGACATCCCCGGGCGGCAGGCACGGATTTTCAACCACACCTTACCCACAAGTTATCCACTTGCACGACCCCAAAAACAACACTATCTTGTGTCCAAACTCAGCTCACACCCCATATGTAGGGTTTTGGCGACGTCCGCCCCCATAAGCCGGAAAGGCAATTTTCAAGCCTCAAGTCAAGCCCGAAAGAGATGATTCAGCAGATGGCGCGGCAACGCATGATCTGCCGCGACCAAGCTGTCATCGGTACCAAATTTCCTGTCTGACCGCCTTTCAGTGGCCTGACGGGTCATGCCAGCCGAGACAGCGATCAGACGATATGTCAGCCAGCCGTGCGTGATGCACGCCCTACCGGGTGCCTCGCCGGCAGTGACACACGCTTTGCCCACGGGCCCTCGCCGGGCAACGATTCACCTTCAGACGATTCAGGAAGGCGTCATGGATTCCACTTTCAGCACCGATCAGGCGGCAGTCGACGTGACCGCACCCCAGCGCCTGCGCGTCATCAAGCGCACTGGCGATGTTGCGCCCTTCGATGCCAGCAAGATCTCCGTCGCACTCTCCAAGGCGTTCATCGCCGTGGAAGGCGACCAGGTCGAGTCCAGCTCGCGCATCCGCGATCTGGTCCAGCAGCTGACCAGCCAGATCACCGATGCCTTCCAGCGTCGCATGCCTGATGGTGGCACTCTGCATATCGAAGACATCCAGGACCAGGTCGAACTGGCCCTGATGCGCTCCGGCGAGCACAAGGTGGCCCGCGCCTACGTTCTCTACCGTGACGAGCACGCCCGTGCCCGCAGCGCGCAGAACGACGGCATCGCCAAGCCGCACCCGACCATCAATGTCACGCACCTCGACGGCAGCGTGCGTCCGCTGGATCTGGGCCGTATCGAGACACTCGTGTTCGATGCCTGCGCCGAGCTGTCCAACGTCGACGCCCAGAAGATCGTCGATGACTCGCTGAAGAACCTGTACGACGGCGTGCCGGTCGATGGCGTGTCCACCGCGCTGATGATGACCGCGCGCACGCTGGTCGAGAAGGACCCGAACTACACCTACGTCACCGCCCGCCTGCTGCAGGACAACCTGCGCCGCGAAGCCCTGAGCTTCCTCAAGGTCGCTGACGAGGCCACCTTCGGCGAGATGAAGGACCACTATCCGGTCGCCTTCAAGGCCTACATCGAGAGCGGCATCGCCTTCGAGCAGCTGGATGAGCAACTGGCCACCTTCGATCTGGATCGCCTCGGCGCGGCCATCGATCACACACGTGACAACCAGTTCACCTATCTCGGCCTGCAGACTCTGTACGACCGCTACTTCCTGCACCAGAACGACGTGCGCTATGAGCTGCCGCAGGTCATGTTCATGCGTGTCGCCATGGGTCTGTCCCTGAACGAGGAAGACCGCGAAGGTCGCGCCATCGAGTTCTACGAGCTGCTGTCCAGCTTCGACTACATGGCCTCCACGCCGACCCTGTTCAACGCCGGTACCCGTCGCAGCCAGCTGTCCAGCTGCTACCTGACCACCGTGCCGGATGCCCTCGATGGCATCTACGGTGCCATCCGCGACAACGCCATGCTCTCCAAGTGGGCCGGCGGTCTCGGCAATGACTGGACGCCGGTGCGCGCACTGGGGTCCTACATCAAGGGCACCAACGGCAAGTCCCAGGGCGTCGTGCCCTTCCTGAAGGTCGTCAACGACACCGCCGTTGCCGTCAACCAGGGTGGCAAGCGCAAGGGCGCCGTCTGTGCCTACCTGGAAACCTGGCACATGGACGTCGAGGAATTCCTCGACCTGCGCAAGAACACCGGTGATGACCGTCGTCGTACCCACGACATGAACACCGCCAACTGGGTGCCGGACCTGTTCATGAAGCGTGTCTTCGATGACACCGAGTGGACCCTGTTCTCGCCGTCCGACTGCCCGGACCTCCACGACCTGTACGGCGCGGCCTTCCAGGCGCGTTACGAGCAGTACGAGGAGATGACCCGTCAGGGCCAGCTGAAGCTGTTCAAGCGCGTCAAGGCGCGTGATCTGTGGCGCAAGATGCTCTCCATGCTGTTCGAGACCGGCCACCCGTGGATCACCTTCAAGGACCCGTGCAACCTGCGCAGCCCGCAGCAGCACGCCGGTGTCGTGCACTCGTCCAACCTGTGCACCGAGATCACCCTCAACACCTCCGAGGATGAGATCGCGGTCTGCAACCTGGGCTCGATCAACCTGGCGCAGCACGTCATCGACGGCAAGCTGGATGGCGACAAGCTCAAGAAGTCGGTACGTACCGCCGTGCGCATGCTCGACAACGTCATCGACATCAACTACTACGCCGTTCCGCAGGCGCGTCGCTCCAACATGCGTCACCGTCCGGTCGGCCTCGGCATCATGGGCTTCCAGGACGCGCTCTATGCGCAGTCCATCGCCTATGCCTCCGAAGAAGCCGTGACCTTCGCCGACGAATCCATGGAACTCGTCAGCTATCACGCCATCGAAGCTTCCAGTGATCTGGCGGCCGAGCGTGGCCGTTACGAGAGCTTCGACGGCTCTCTGTGGAGTCAGGGCATCCTGCCGATCGATTCCATCGAGAAGCTCAAGACCGAGCGTGGCGCCGACTACATCGAGATGGACGAAAGCCAGACTCAGGACTGGGACTACATCCGCGAGAAGGTCCGCACCCAGGGCATGCGCAACTCCAACGTGATGGCGATCGCGCCGACCGCGACGATCTCCAACATCTGTGGCGTCTCGCAGTCCATCGAGCCGACTTACCAGAACCTGTTCGTCAAATCGAACCTGTCTGGCGAGTTCACCGTGGTCAACGCCTACATGGTCAACGACCTCAAGGCGCGCGGCCTGTGGGATGAGGTCATGATCAACGACCTCAAGTACTACGACGGCAGCGTCCAGCCGATCGAGCGCATTCCGGAAGACCTCAAGGCGCTGTACGCCAACGCCTTCGAAGTCGAGCCGAAGTGGATCGTCGAAGCCGCCTCGCGTCGCCAGAAGTGGATCGACCAGGCGCAGTCCCTGAACCTGTACATCCAGGGCGTGTCCGGCAAGAAACTGGACGTGACCTACCGCATGGCATGGTTCCGTGGCCTCAAGACCACCTATTACCTCCGTGCTCTGGGTGCGACCGCCGTGGAGAAGTCCACCGTCGATCGCAGCAAGCACAACGCCGTCGGCAACGCACCGACCCCGGCTCCTGCTCCCGCGCCGACCCCGGCACCGGAAGCCAAGCCGGAACCGCGTGGCATCGAAGACTTCCTGCAAGGCAAGAGCGGTCAGCGTGCCCCCTCCGCCAGCAACATCGATGAGCTGGGCTGTGAGGCCTGTCAGTAAGCGATTGCGCAAGACTCGAGTCAGGCCCTGCCTGACTCCCCGCCTGCGATGACATCCCCGGCAGGCGGGCTGCGGCACTTTCTCAAGACCGAGCCTGGCTCGGTCTTGTGCCGACACAACAATCACTGCCTCCTGACATTGTCTCGAAACACGGCCCGGGCCTGACCTTCCCTCTCGGCAGATCACGCCTCTCGATGGCGCCAGCGTCGCAGGACGCACCGCCAACGCCTTCTTGTCACGCTGATTGCCCGCGTGACCACTACGAACACGAGGAACGCAACATGTTGAACTGGGACGATTTCCACGAAGACGAAGCCCCCGCTGCCGAGAAGCCGGCCGCTGCCAAACCGGCGCCGCAGGCCGAAGCCCCGGCGGCTGCCCCGGCGGCTGAAGTTGCCGTCGCGAGCGAGAACAGCGAAGGCTACGCGGTCAGCGAAGCGGAACGCATCGCCCGCGCCCAGCAGGCGCTGGACGATCTTGACGTGGCCAAGGGTCTGGAAGAACTGGAAATGGGTGCCCAGCGCATTCAGGTCGATGAGAAGCGCATGATCAATGCCCGCGCCGACGTCAACCAGCTGGTGCCCTTCAAGTACGACTGGGCATGGCAGAAGTACCTCGACGGCTCCGCGAACCACTGGATGCCGCAGGAAGTGAACATGAACGCGGACATCGCGCTCTGGAAGAGCCAGGACGGCCTGACCGAAGACGAGCGTCTGATCGTGATGCGCTCGCTGGGTTACTTCTCCACTGCCGACTCGCTGGTCGCCAACAACCTGGTGCTGGCCGTCTACAAGAACATCACCAACCCGGAGTGCCGCCAGTACCTGCTGCGTCAGGCCTTCGAAGAGGCGATCCACACCCACGCCTACCAGTACTGCATCGAGTCCCTGGGCATGGACGAAGGCGAAGTCTTCAACATGTACCGTGAAGTGGACTCCGTGGCGCGCAAGTCCGCCTGGAGCCTCAAGCACACCCAGGCGCTGGCGCGTGCCGACTTCCACACCGGCACACCGGAAGCGGACCAGGAGTTCCTGCGCAACCTGATCGGCTTCTACGCCGTCACAGAAGGCATCTTCTTCTACTGCGGCTTCTCCCAGATCCTGTCCATGGGTCGTCGCAACAAGATGACCGGCGTCGCCGAGCAGTTCCAGTACATCCTGCGTGACGAGTCCATGCACCTGAACTTCGGCATCGACGTGATCAACCAGATCAAGGTCGAGAATCCGCACCTGTGGACCGCCGAATTCCAGGACGAAGTCACCCAGATGATTCTGGAAGGCACCCAGCTCGAGATCGAATACGCGCGTGACACCATGCCGCGCGGCGTACTGGGCATGAACGCGGCCATCATGGAGGAATACCTCCACTTCATCTGCAACCGTCGCCTCGCGCAGCTGGGCCTCAAGGAGCAGTTCCCGGGCGCCAAGAACCCGTTCCCGTGGATGTCCGAGATCATCGACCTGCGCAAGGAGAAGAACTTCTTCGAGACGCGCGTCACCGAATATCAGGTCGGCGGTGCCCTGAGCTGGGATTGATCGCTGATCACTCCCTCTCCCGGAGACAGGCACGCGACTGACGCCTGTCTCCGCTGAGCACCCCAACGGGCCATGTCATTGATATGGCCCGTTTTTGCGTCCAGCGCCCGCACAGGGTAGGCTTCGCGCCGTCCCGACTCTCCCCGGCTTCACGTGAAAGGAACGAACATGCAACTCGGTATCATCGGACTCGGCCGCATGGGCGGCAACATCGCCCGCCGCCTGATGCGCAATGGCCACGAAGTGGTCGCCCATGACCGTGACGAGGCGATTGCCCAGTCACTGGTCGCTGACGGCGCCACCCACGTCGACAATCTCGCGGCGCTGGTCCAGCAGCTGAAGGCACCGCGTGCCGTGTGGGTCATGTTGCCGGCGGGCGAGATCACCGAGCAGACCATCAGCGCACTGGCCGAGCTGATGGAAGCCGGCGACACCATCATCGATGGCGGCAACACCTTCTACAAGGACGACATCCGTCGTGCTGCCACGCTGAAGGACAAGGGTCTGAACTACGTGGACGTGGGCACCTCCGGTGGCGTGTGGGGCCTGGAGCGCGGCTACTGCATGATGATCGGCGCCGAGAAAGCCGTGTTCGATCATCTCGAGCCGCTGTTCGACACCCTCGCCCCCGGCTATGGCAACCTCGAGCGCACCAAGGGTCGCAATGCCCCGGATGAGCGCGCGGAACGTGGCTATATCCACGCAGGCCCGGTCGGTGCCGGTCACTACGTGAAGATGGTGCACAACGGTATCGAGTACGGCCTGATGCAGGCCTACGCCGAAGGCTTCGAGCTGATGCAGAGCAAGGGCTCCGAGGACCTTCCGGAAGACCAGCGATTCGACCTCAACCTGGCCGACATCGCGGAAGTCTGGCGTCGTGGCAGCGTCGTCTCCTCCTGGCTGCTCGACCTGACCGCCCAGGCGCTCGCCGGCGATGCGCGCCTGGATCACTACAGCGGTGCCGTCTCCGACAGTGGCGAAGGCCGCTGGACCGTCGATGCCGCCGTCGAGCAGGGCGTTGCCGTGCCGGTGCTGGCAAACGCGCTGTTCTCGCGCTTCAGCTCGCGCAAGGAAAACACCTACGCCAACCGTCTGCTGTCCGCGATGCGCTTCGGCTTCGGTGGTCATGTCGAGCCGCCCAAGCAGGACTGATCTTCCGCTGACGCGTCAGACGTGAAACGCCCCGCTCATGGTCTCCCATGAGCGGGGCGTTTCGTTGGCGAGGCCATCGTTGGCAAGACAGCATGAGCATCAGAACCTGTCAGTCTGACTATCTGGCCGGCCTCTCCTGCCCGGCAGTCTCGTCAGCCGCCACGCCCCGCAACCGGCGTGAGTGTCATCTGCTGCCCCCGCATGTTGATATCGAACTCCCCCAGAAAGCTCATTCCCAGCAGCACCACCTCATCATGCATGCCCGGCACGATGGCCCCGCGCACCTCGCGCTGGTTGAGCCCCGCCAGACTGACGACATCCAGCGTGGTCAGTGCGCCATGGCTCACCCCATTGGCGGTGGTGAAGCGGGCATCGCGCCCGCGCGGTAACGCCAGACGCTCGGCCAGTGATTCGGACACCGAGACATAGGTGGCGCCGGTATCCAGCAGGAAGGTCACCGGCTCACCATTGATCTCGCCGGGGGCCACGAAGTGCCCTGAGCGGTTGCGCGTCAGGGTCAGCGGCTCCCCCTGGGACAATGCCTGACCGGCCAGCGAGGCATTCGGACGGGTACGCTCCTCGAGCTGCCCCTGGAACCACCACACCAGCATGCCAAGTATCAGCCCCCAGCACAGCACCAGCATGCCGATACCGTAACGCCGGGTTGTCCCCTGGCCTTCAGAATCCTTCATTCACCCTCACCTCTGACAGCCAGTTGCCAACATGCGTCCCCCTCCATGCCACCGGCCCTCTTAATGCTACCGGTCTTATTCATGCTACCGGCCCTCTCAACAACAGACGCAGCGCCACCAGACACAGCGCGATCCCCAGCGCCAATGGGACGCCGATCAACCAGCCGCGCGTGCCAGGCAGACTGGCCTCGTGAGGCGCACTGCGTCGATAGTTCACGGCCACGGTCTCGCCGACCGCAGGCGTCGGCGTCTGCACCGCCAGCGGTGATACATATTCATGCCAACCGCCACGCCTGTCCTGGTAACGCACGATGGGCGCGTACTGGATCGACTCGACATTGAAGCGTCCCCCCGGCGGCAAGCCTGCCATCGCCAGGGCCTCGTCCTCACTCAACTCACCGCCCTTGGGCAGATGGATGCGGCCGCGCCCTTCCACGTTCAGGGCGCGATCATGACTGATCACCTCTCCCATCACCTGGACGCTTTCCCGTGCGAGTGATTGTGCGTACTGCCAGCGAAGCGCACCCAGCAACAGCAGCGCCACGCCGATGATCAACAGCCCCCAGGGTAATACCATGCGCTGCCTCCTGCGTAGGTTGGCCATCATGTCTGGCGGGAACTCGCCGAGCGGGCTGCCTGAAGTGTCTCGTCTGACACGACATGCGCCACGCCCTGCTCCCGACCACCAGCCGCTTCCAGCATGTCACTCAAGGTCTCGAACTTGCGCCAGCGGGCGTGCGCCAGAGGTGTCACTCCCTCGGCATCCGCGAGATTGACGTCAGCGCCGTGATCCAGCAGCTGCTTGACCACCTGTTGATAGGCATCCCCGCCGTCCCCCAGCAATACGGCTTCGATCAGCGCCGTCCAGCCAAGGCGATTCTGATGATCAGGCGGCACGTCCGTCTGCTCCAGCAACACGCGACAGATATCCGCATGGCCGCGCTCGCTGGCGGACATCAGGGCCGTGGAGGAGAACCGATTGAGCACCGTGGCCGAGGCACCGTGCTCAAGCAGGCAGGTCAGGCAATTGCCATATCCCAGCGCCGCAGCAGCCAGCAAAGGCGTGTCATGCAGGGCGTCGGTCTGCTCGCTGTCAGCTCCCGCGGCCAACAGCACCGCCACCGCTTCGGGCTGATTGGCCTGCACGGCCACCATCAACGGCGAGCGGCCGCGATAATCGACATCATTGAGGCGCTCACGCGCCCCGGGCTCGGCAAGCGCTTCCCTGAGCCCTTCCAGATCCCCACGCTGAGCGCACATCGTCATGTCCTTCATGCCCACCTCCTGACGCCTGAGAATTCACACGACTCCTGTCTGACAGCCTATGCGATCCTGAAGACGACCGTTAGCCTCCCTGCGTTCAATCTCCGCCTTGCGCACCCGCCAACCCTCTCCCGGGGTCACTGACAGGCGCGCATCCCGCTGCCGGAACAGGGAGATATCAGGCATAAAAAAAGCGCCCCCGAAGGAGCGCCAGTTCGTCATCACCGCAGGGCGCGGCAGACGAGACTCAGAAACGAAGCCCGTCCGGCTGCCAGCCGAACCCCTTCAGAATACGGTGCGGCTGGCGTGACGCCCAATCATCTCTCGGGATCGAGATGATAGCCAAGCCCTATGGATTGACATCTTGCAATAGACTTATGTCAAAGGACTGCAGGACACCCCACTTCCCATCAGGCCGTGGGCTTGGTCCCCACCAGCGGTGAGCTGGGCAGCCAGACATGCGCCGCCAGGCCGCCCAGAGCGGAGCGCTCCAGCCTCAGCTCGCCGCCATACAGCGCCATCAGGTCGTCCACGATCGCAAGCCCGAGTCCTGAACCGGAGCGCCCCTCATCGAGACGTGCACCACGCCCCAGCGCGGCGGCGCTCTGCTCGTCGCTCATGCCCGGGCCATCATCCTCGATGACCAGCAGCACACCGCCATCGCGGGACTCGCTGGTCACACGTACCTGCTGCTGCGCCCATTGCAGCGCGTTCTCGAGCAGATTGCCGACCATCTCCTGCAGGTCCTGCGGGTCGACGCGCACACCGGCATCATCCTCCAGCGCGAGGCTGAGAGTGATGCCACGCCGGCTCGCCAGGCGCCCAAGGCCATCGAACACCGGCCCGGCGGCCTCGCGCAGACTGACTCGCCCACTGAGATGCGCACCGCCCGCGGCACTCGCCCGCGCCAGATGGTGACGCACGGCCTCATCGATACGTCGCAATTCGGCATCGATGCGGGCGCGGTCCTCGCCATCAAAGCGCTCGGACTGGGCCTTGAGCACACTGACTGGCGTCTTGAGCGCATGCGCCAGATTGCCCGCCGCGGCACGCCCACGCTCGATCAGGCGTTGATCTCGCTCCAGCACTGCATTGATCGCGCGCGTCAGCTCAGTCAGCTCAGGTGGCAGGCGTGTTTCTTCCAGCCTGTCCGCCTCCCCCTCCGCGACCCGCTTGAGGCGTGCCCGCAACCGCCGCAGCGGTGCCAACCCCCAGCTGATCTGCGCGGCGGAACCACACACCAGCAACGACGCCAGCGCGACAAGCGCTCCCGCCAGCAACCATTCGAAACGCGCGACCTCGGCGTCCACCTCGCTGCGACTCGCCGCCACCATCACATGCAGTGGCTGGCTGCGGCCCGGCAGGCGAATATCACGCTCGATGGCGCGCAACGACTGATGACGCGGCCCGTCGAGATCCCGGCTCAGGAACCCGTCGGCACTGATCTCATCGCGAATCGGCAGGCGTTGATCCCACAGCGAGCGCGAGGTCAGCACATTGCCGTGGCGATCGGAAATCTGCCAATACCAGCCGGAGTAGGCCTGATCGAAACGCGGATCACCCAACGAGCGCGTAAGCCCCGGGCGGCCCTTCTCGCGATCGAACTGGATCGCGGCGATCAACACCTTCGACAGCGACAGCAGCCGCTGGTCAAAGGCCGTCGTCACCGCATCCCGAAAGCTCCACGCCAGCCCCAGACCGGTCAACGGCATGACGATCAAGGCGATGACCAGCGAGCCACCCAGCAGTCGCCGGCCGACGGACAATGGCTTCATGCGTCGCGGCCGTCCGCTCCCGCTGCGCCGGCCCCGTCTGCGCCACCCGATTCGGCATCCGGGTCGCGCAGGCGATAACCGCGGCCGCGCAGGGTCTCGATACGCTCAGCCCCCAGCTTGCGACGCAGGCGGCTGATCTGGACATCGATGACATTCGAGTCGGGTTCGTGGTCGCGATCATAGACATGCTCGACCAGCTCCGAACGGCTCACCACGCCGGGCACGGCATGCATCAGGTGCATCAGCAACCGCGTCTCCTGTGCCGTCAGTGACACGGGGCGCCCCGCCAGGCTGACGGTGCCGCCATGCGTATCACAGGCCAGATCCCCCAGCTTGAGCACCGGATGGGCATGCCCGCGCGAGCGACGCACCAGCGCGCGCAGGCGGAAGATGACCTCGGCCGTCTCGAAGGGCTTGGTCACGTAATCATCCGCACCGGCAGAGAAACCGGCCGCCTTGTCCGACCAGCGCTCGCGCGCCGTCAGCACCAGCACCGGGACTTCGATGCCGGCCTCACGCCACTGGGCCAGCCAGCGGGTGCCATCACCATCCGGCAGGCCAAGGTCCAGCACCACCGCATCATAGCGCTCGGTCTGCACCAGAAAATCGGCATCGGCACCATTGACGGCATGCTCGACCAGCACATCTGCCTCACTGAGGCGTGCCATCAGCGCTTCGGCCAACGGCATGTCATCTTCCACCAACAATATCTTCATGAATTCTGGGCACTCCTGGGCAGTCGCTATCCGGTGACGGATACCGCGTCACGGCATCACACGAGGACACTGCTGCAAGCATAACGGTCCTCAGGGGTCTTCGGCACCCTCAAGACCGCCCGTTGGCTGACGCTCGCTCAGGGATGGCGACGGGCCTGCCGGGCTCTCGGGAGCATGACGGCGCATCGCGTCCAGATTGACGCCACGCACCTCACGCAGCTCTCCATCAGCGGCCCGTACGGTGAACTTGGCCATCTGGCCCTGCGGTCCGAGCATCTCGACCTCGTAGATCAACTCGCCATGGATGTCTTCAAGCTCCACCTCGACCACCTGCCCCAGCCAGTCACGCTCGAGACTGTCCAGCAGTTCAGACAGTGAAATGACACGGCCGGCAGCCACCTCATCGTGCAGGCTACGCCAGCGCTCACTGTCACACAGCGCATGCGGCGGCATGGCCAGGACACCGATCAGCAAGCCGCCCAGCCCCAGGCACAACCATCCATAGCGTTGCCGCCATTGGCTGACGCGGGATGCGCTGGCGCCTGTCTGGGCCTTGCGGGGAGTCGGCATGACGGAAAACCTCTTGAATTGCGGCGGGTCTGATGCGCCGCGACGGGCGCTGATGCTCGACAAGCATCCTGGCAATGGAATGTGCAAGCAAACCTGCGTTGGAACAGCGCGGACGCCAGCGGATGCGCACGGATGACCGCATGCCGCAAAGACTGACAGGCAGCAATGAACCTCAGATGAATCCCCCTCTCAGTGTCATGCAAGGTCGCATGTCTCACAGTGAGGCCATGTTCCACTGCCTTGAGGAGGCGTCCATGCCGTCATCTCCTGCCTCTACCAGTGTGAAGGAGGCTCGCTCTCGGGCCATCAGCATCCGGCTGGCGGGGCGCTCCATCGTGAACCTTCGCCAGCGACTGGGAGCGGGCGCTCTCGGCCTGATGCTGGGCTCGGTGCCCGCCTATGCCAATGGCATCGAGGATCTCCCTCCCCAGCATCGACTGAGTGCTTCCACGCTGGGCACGGGGTTGGATGACACTCGTCGCGAGGTGGCCGCGCTCGCCACGGCGAGCGGGCACAGTCCCGATAGCTCTGGCAGTCCTGACAGCTTTGGCAGTCCTGACAGGCGTGCTGCGGGGATGGGCGATGACAATGGCGATGCCACGTCAGGGCAAGCGGCACCGGACTCGCAGCGCGATCACGCAGGCTCTCACGAAAGCTCTCGCCTTCTGTCCACGGGGCTGGCCCCGGAACTGCTGACCCAGCTGATGATGCGAGCCAGCCACAGTGGGATGCGTCAATTCAGTGGCATGGACATCGTGGCGAATCAGGTCCGTTTCACCGGCTGGGGGCGAGACGGCTGGGAGATGGAACTGTCCATCAATCGCGCGGATGGCGAGCTGATCGATGAGGCGCTACGCCGCCAGACCCGCCAGACGGAGGAAGGGGCAATGGGGAGAAACAGCCTGCGTCAGACCTTGAATTTTGCCGCCAGCGACGGCATTGAAAGAATACGCAGTGTCGACGTGGAGGCGCATGCCATCCGAATCGTCGGACTGGACGGGCAAGGCCGACAGCAGACCCTGTCCTTGAGCCTGCCCACCCTTGCCAGCACGATGCCGGGCGGATGACGCTCGGACCTGACGGCCTCCACCGCGCCCCTGCGGACACGACAATCGCCTTGACGACAACGCTGCCAACCTCGATGCTGAGATCATGAGGCAGCCAAAGGCATGACGAATCTCGCAGGGGCCTGCAGCACCGCCCTGGCTCAGGTGCTTCAGGCGCTGACAGCCAAATGAGACACCCCACTTTCCAGACCCGATACCCCCGACCATCCACCTTCACACATCGGGTCTTCCCTGCCCGGCCCATCGGCCCGGCAACCATTGCGGAGAATCAACATGCAAGGCCAACAGCACAACACTCTCTGGAACCAGGCTCGCCAATGGCAGGCCAACGCCGGCAACCAGCGTCCTTCTCAAGGCCTGTCCGGCCTCAAGCTGGTCGCTGCCTGGCTGATCGGCGGTGTCGTCATGATCTTCAGCCTGTTCGCGGCACTGGTCATGATGGTACTGGGCATCATCATGCTGCCCTTCATCCGCCGGCGCATGAAGAAGCGCATGAGCGAGATGCAACAGCGCATGCAGGAAGCCCAGGACAAGGCCAACGGCCGCCAGAACTATTCGCGGGATGCGACACGCGAAGACGGCACCAGCACCGCGACGCTGGATGGTGAGTACCAGGTCAAGGAATAAGCCCCGACACCGATGACCGATGACCGATGACCGATGACCGATTCAGGGTCACACGACGCAAGAAGGCCGCCCCACGGGGCGGCCTTCTTCGTTTCAGCGACCTGACGCTACGCAGGCAAGCTCAGGTGCCTGACCCTCACACGCGATAGACGCTGGCGGTCATCACCTTGGACATCAGCCGCATGGCGCTCTTCAGCGGCCCCGGGAAGCGATGTCCTCCGGCCTCCAGCGCCCACTGCTCATGATGCGCTTCATCGATCTCCATCTGCCGCAGCACCGCGCGTGAACGCTGATCGCCCTCGGGCAGTGTCTGCTGGTGCTTCGACAGATGCTCGCCTACCAGCTCCTCGGTCGCGGCCACGAACCCGAGGCTGACCTTGTCGTTGATGGCGCCGGCCGCTGCCCCGAGCGCAAAGCTCGTCATGTAGAACAGTGGATTGAGCAGGCTGGTATTGGCATCCAGCTCGACGAGACGTGCATCGCACCAGGCGAGATGGTCGATCTCCTCCTGAGCGGCAAGCTCCATCTGGCTGCGCGTTTCCGGCAGACGCGCCGTGAACCCCTGGCCCTGGTACAGCGCCTGGGCGCAGACTTCACCGGTGTGATTGATGCGCATCAGACCGGCAGCATGCTGACGCTCCGCATCACTGATCTCGCTGTCCACGATATCGCCTGCCGGGGTAGGTCGTGACGGCTGAGCCGCATGAGGGACCAGCGTGCGCAGAACGGTATCGAACTGATGGATCAACTGGTCGGCGCGACTGTGGTGACGTTGTGCCTGACTGGCGGTGGGGTGCGTCATGTAAGAACTCCTGCACGGCGTGAGCAATGCCACCATCTTACGCAAGGCCCCCACTCACGGTAAGGGGCAGAGTGACGCTGTCGTCGTCGGCACGTCTGAGTCTCGCATCGCTCCGACATCTCCTGCCTGCAGCCTGCAGAACAAGACCGGGCATGACGCTTTCACGTCATGCCCGGTATGCGCCCGTGTGCCGCACGCTTGTATATCGCTAGCCGCTACCTGCCCGCGAACCGCCGGTACAGGCGCCTGCTCTACGCCGGCTCAGCCAGCCGGCCAGGTGAAGCGGCGACCACCCATCAGGTGCATGTGAATATGATAGACCGTCTGGCCGCCATCTTCATTGCAGTTCATCACCACACGGTAGCCATCGTCGGCGAAGCCGTATTCCTTCGCCAGTCTGGCGGCGGTGTACTGCAGGCGTCCCACCGTGGCCAGCTGGCTTTCCTCGATATCATTGAGCGTGGCGATGTGCTGCTTGGGAATGATCAGCACATGGGTCGGCGCCTGAGGGTTGATGTCATTGAAGGCCAGCACCTCCTCATCCTCATAAACGATATCGGCGGGAATCTCGCGATTGATGATCTTGCAGAACAGACAGTCCATGACACCTTCTCCCTCGACAATGACGTCGCCGCCAACGGCAGCGCAAGGTGCAAGCGTAGCGTCAGCACCGCAATGGGCCAAGCCCCGAGACAATGATCACCGAGACAATGATCACCAAGACAATGATCACCAAGACAATGATCACCAAGACAATGATCACCGAGACAGTGATCACCGAGACGTCCCCGATACCGACAGGCTCCTGCGCATGAGACGAGTGTCGCTGGATGGGCAACAGAATGATTCACTCACGACGGTGGGCGGACTCGCTAAATGATAGGATAATCATTGTTACCTCGCTAACAAGAAGCCTGCCGTCATGCGCCTGCAAACCTCCTTGACCCCCTCCCTGCAAAAGGCGACTCACGAGCTGGACGCCTCCGGCAGGACAACCACGGGTACAGTGACACCCAAGGCATCAGTGGCCACGCCTGACGCGGACACTGCCGGGACGCTGTCACGCGAACCGGCGGCAGAGGACTTTCTGCAGCGCGCCAAGGGCTTTCTCAAGGCGGAAGTCTATCTCACGCACCTCGATGGCCAGACGGTGGTATGCAAGGACTACCGTCGCTATGCCGGCACCCCGGCGGCACTGGTCGCGCGCTGGCTGGTCCGTCGAGAACTGAAGATGCTGAGCCGCCTGGCCGGCTGGACGCATGCACCGCGCGCCATCGCACGCGTCTCCCCGCTGGCACTGGCCATGGAATACATTCCCGGCCCTCTGCTGAGCGATGCACAGCTGGATCCCGCGGCGCATCCAGGACTCTGCCAGCAGCTGATTCTCGTCGTGCAGCAGCTGCATCAGCGCCGCATGGCACACAACGACATCCGCGGCTCCAACGTCATACTGCGCGAAGGCATACCGGTACTGATCGATTTCACCTCGGCGGTGCGGCTGCCGCGACTGCCGGGCACGGCCGGTGTGATGCGCATGATGCGTCGCTTCGACCTGCGCCACTCCCTCAAGCTCAAGCAACGGACGCTGGGGCTGCCGCTGCGGCCACGCGAGGCTCGCCTGCTGATGCGCAGCGGTCGCCTGAATCAGGTATTGCGCCTGTGGAAGAAACGCATCCTGCCGCGTCTCAAGGGGCGGTGACGCGTCCTGCTCTCGCCGACCTCACGTCTCAGCGGAAGCGGCGCTGGGCCAGCAGACTCCTGACCAGCGGCGTGATGATCAGCTCGATGGCCAGCGCCATCAGGGCACCCGGCACCACCAGCGTATGCGGGCGCGACATGAAGGAGCCCTGGATCATCGCCAGCAGATAGGGGAAATCGACGCTGCCCGGATCACGGAAGTGCACGACGACCATCGACTCGGCATCGGTGGGAATGTCCTGCGGCTCGAAGGGGTTGGAGGTGTCCACCGTCGGTACGCGCTGGAAGTTGATATGGGTACGCGAGAACTGCGGCTGGATATAGCGGACGTAGTCATCCATGCGGCTCAGGATGGTATCGACCACCGCTTCCTGGGAGTGCCCGCGCAGCTTGGTGTCCCGGTCGATCTTCTGGATCCACTCGAGGTTCATGGTCGGTGCCACGCCGATCAGCAGATCCACATGACGCGCGATGTCATGCTCGGGCGTCACCAGCCCGCCATGCAGGCCCTCGTAGAACAGCAGGTCCGTGCAATCCGGCAGCGACTGCCATTCGGTGAAGGTCCCGACCTTGTAGCCCGCCTCGATCATGCGCTTGTCTTCGGCATGGATGTAGTGACGGTGCGTGCCGGAGCCCTGCTCGCCATACTCCAGAAACAGCGCTTCCAGTCGATCAAGCTGGTTGGCCTCGACCGCGAAGTGTGACAGCTCGCGCTTGCGCTCCGGCGCCTCCTGGAACATGCGTACCAGTTCATCGCGGGTATAGCGGTGAAAGGCATCACCATCCACATAGGCGGCATGGATCGACTCACGCGAGAACATGCGCTCGAAGGTCCGCATGACCGTGGTCGTCCCCGCACCGGAGGAGCCCGTCACGGCGATGATCGGATACTCCCGCGACATCAGCGCGCCACCTCGCAGGCCAGCGCCGCGACCGTGCGCTCGATCTCGTCACTGACACGTGCACTCGGCACGGCCAGTCCGTCGGGGCCGGCAAACACCAGCCCGACCCTGACGGTGGCCAGCACGCTGCCGTCACCGACCCGCACCAGACGATGATGGACACCCAGCCCCTTGCCGGACACGGGGTCCATGG
The DNA here is from genome assembly GCF_029846335.1 of Cobetia sp. 3AK. Taxonomy (NCBI): domain Bacteria; kingdom Pseudomonadati; phylum Pseudomonadota; class Gammaproteobacteria; order Oceanospirillales; family Halomonadaceae; genus Cobetia; species Cobetia sp. 3AK. The sequence goes on from NZ_JARWKR010000003.1 coordinate 269,710, forward strand.
CGGTCTCCACCACCAGCGCATCGCCCAGCTTGCCTTCCCCCTGATACTGCACGGCCAGATCGGAGACGATGCTCATGAGGCCATCGACATCCCATTCCGGGAAGCCGAGTGCCTGCCAGGCCTGGCCACGTGCCTCGTGCGCCAGGCTGACCACGCTATCGTGACCGAGATGCTGGCCATAATTGATATCGCTGACACGAATCGTCATCGCATGACGATGCACCAGGCGCTGCTCTGGGAACTCGAGCCGAATACGCTCCATGAGGACTCCTCGTCGGCGAGACGGAAATGGACGATGACGGCGGAGTCGCCATGCTTCCCCGATGCCATGCTCAAGGCCGGGGAGACCCATGGGCCGCCGTTCATGCGTGAACAAGTGATGATGAAGGTTATCGCACGGCCGACACCGACATGACCAGACTCTCGACACGATGGTCGTAGAATGGCCGACGCGAGAATCACGGTGCGATAACGACAAGACCCGGCCAGAGGCCGGGTCTTGCAGACAATGCGATGATGCCGGACAGGCTCAGGCGTCGCCACGCTCACGGGCGATGGCACGCCAGGCGATGTCACGTCGCACGAGCACGTCCTGCCAGTCGATGGCGTCCACACCCTCGTAGGCACGCTCGGTGGCGGCGGCCACGCTGTCGCCCAGCGCGGTGACGCACAGCACGCGACCGCCACTGGTGACCACCTGCCCGTCCTTTTCGGCGGTGCCGGCGTGGAAGACCTTGCAACCGGTCGCCTCGGCAGCATCGAACCCGGTGATGACATCGCCCTTGCGGTAGCTGGCCGGATAGCCGCCTGCCGCCAGCACCACGCCGACCGCCGCGCGGGAATCCCACTCGCAGGTCTGGGTATCGAGGCGCCCGTCTTCGGCGGCCAGACACAGCGCCACCAGGTCGGACTTCAGACGTACCATGATCGGCTGGGTCTCCGGATCACCGAAGCGGCAATTGTATTCGATGATCTTCGGCGCGCCCTGGGCATCGATCATCAGGCCGGCGTACAGGAAGCCGGTGTAGGGATGTCCCTCTGCCGCCATGCCACGCACGGTGGGCAGAATGATCTCGTCCATCACGCGCTGGTGCACATCGGCGGTGACCACCGGTGCCGGAGAATAGGCCCCCATGCCACCGGTGTTGGGGCCGGTATCGCCTTCACCGACCCGCTTGTGGTCCTGACTGGTGGCCATCGGCAGCACGTTCTCGCCATCGACCATCACGATGAAGCTGGCTTCCTCGCCATCAAGGAACTCCTCGATCACCACGCGTGCACCGGCATCACCGAAGGCGTTGTCCTCGAGCATGTCACGCACGGCGGCGCGAGCTTCCTCGTCGGTCATCGCGACCACCACTCCCTTGCCCGCCGCCAGACCATCGGCCTTGATGACGATCGGTGCCGGGTGGGCGGCCAGGTACTCAAGCGCCGCATCGACCTCGGCGAAGGTGGCGTAGTCGCCAGTCGGGATGGCGTGACGCGCCAGGAAGTCCTTGGTGAAGGCCTTGGAGCCTTCCAGCTGGGCAGCGCCGGCCGTCGGGCCGAAGCACTTGAGCCCCGCCTCGCGGAAGCGATCGACCACGCCGATCACCAGCGGCGCTTCCGGGCCGACGATGGTCAGCTCGATGGCGTTGTCCCGCGCGAAGGCGACCAGAGCATCAAGATCGTCAGCGGCAATCGCCAGATTGGTCAGCTTGGACTCGCGCGCCGTGCCCGCATTGCCGGGGGCCACGAAGACCTCCTCGACACGGGAGGACTGGGCGGCTTTCCAGGCCAGCGCATGTTCGCGGCCACCGCCGCCGATGATCAGGACCTTCATCTTTTCAACCTTCATGAGCCAGTGAGGATCAAGGCTGCCCGCAAGACACGGGCGACCGAGGAAATGTCAGGCTGCGCATTATGGCAGAAAGGGGCTCCCCTCGGGACGCCCCTTTTCACATCAACGCGATTTCATGTGATTTTCATGCCGGCCGACCAGGCATCACTCAGCGTGTGCCCTCGGGGTCGTGAGCCTCGCCGTCGTCGTTCGTCCCGCCCTCCGGGGCATCATCGGCAGAGCGTGAGCTCGTCCGGCCCCGGTTGATGCCGCCCCCCATGGCCTGCTGCCAGAAGCGCAGATTCTCTTCGGCGACTTCGCGCATCATCTCCATGGGCGAGTGGCGCATGGCCTGGGACCATTGCTCCTGCATGCGCTGCTGTTGCTCCATCATCAGCCGCGTGCCCTGCTCCAGATACCCCGCCAGCGGCAATGGCTTGGCCATCGCATAGATGCGGATGAACTGCTCCAGCAGCTCGTTGGAGAAGACTTCGGCCTCACCATCGCCCTGCTCCTGCTCGATGATGATGGTCAGCAGGATGGTACGCGTGAGGTCCTCGCCGCTCTTGGCGTCCTCGACCTTGAAGACCTCTTCCGCCAGCACCAGGCTGCGCAGGTCCTCGAGGGTCACATAACGGCTCTGCTCGGTATCGTAGAGACGCCGATTGGCGTATTTGCGGATGACTCTCACGGATCAAGCTCCTGTCGATTTTTCTTCATTGTGCACTCAAGGGGGGGCACTGCAAGGAAAGCCGCTTCCACGCGCCTGATCCACTCCCGCCACGCCCCGGGCAATCGCCCCCTTCGCTGTCATTTCGCCGAAGCCGAGCCATCTGGCGTCCATGCTAGAATGCCGCCTCTTTTCCTCCTGTCTGTCTACGGTATCGCCATGAACCTTATCCTGCTCGGCGCTGATGACCTGCTCGCCTCCGACCATGCACGCGTGACGGACCCGCGCAGACTGCGCCATCTGCGCGAGGTGCATCGTGCCGCTGTCGGTGACGAGATGACCCTGGGAATCGAGGGCGGGCTGATCGGTCGTGGACGCCTGGAGCGGCTGGACACCGAGGTGGCCGAATTCAGTCTGCGTCTGGAGCGTCAGCCGCCGGCACCACTCGATGTCCATCTGCTGCTGGCGCTGCCACGCCCGCGGATGCTGGCGCGCTCACTGGAACACGTCACGGCGCTGGGCGTGAAGCACATCACCCTGCTGCATACGCGGCGCGTGGAGAAGAGCTACTGGCAGTCGCCGGAGCTGAAAGAGGAAAAGATTCGCCAGCATCTGGTGCTGGGACTGGAGCAGGCGCGCGACACCATCATGCCGACGGTCACGCAGGAGACATTGTTCAAGCCATTCGTGGAGGACAGACTGCCGGGCCTGATGGCCCCGGAGAGCGCCGTGAAGCCGCGCGGCATCATCGCGCACCCGGGCATGCCGCAGGAGTGCCCGCGCGCGGTGAGTGAGCCGGTGATCCTGGCCATCGGCCCGGAGGGTGGATTCGTGGACTATGAGGTAGAGCAGTTCATGAAGGCCGGCTTCGAGGGCGTGCACCTCGGCGAGCGCATCCTGCGCGTCGAGACGGCAGTCACGGCGCTGCTGGCGCGACTGGGCTGAGACCTCACACCGGCTGACCCGCCAGATGCCGCCACTCCCCCCAGTGGACGGCGGCATCGAAATCCAGCAGACAGTGCTCGAACCAGCGCGCCCCGAGTCGCCAGTCTCCCCCGGCGGCAAGCCATGCACGGGCCAGATGCTGGCGCTCATCCCACGGCAGCCAGCCTTCCCGGGTCAGCCTGTGCATGGCCCGGTCCACCCGTGCGTCGCCCGTGCGCCCTTCGCGCCAGCGCTGGAATGCCACATCGCAGGCCGCCTCCTTCTCAAGCGCCTCGCCATACCAGCCCATCAGCGATTCCTCGGGCTGCGCTTGCAGGACCCGCTGCCAGTACTCGCGCTGGAGCAGCACAGCCATCAGCTGATGCGCCGCGAGAGACTCCCCCATTTCCCGTCGATGTTCCGCCAGTGCCTGCAGGATGCGCCGCGGACTGATGCAGCCCTGCGCCAACCAGGCGGACAGGCGCCAGGCAGCCTGCACCTCGGCATCCTCTGATTCCGGACGCGACCAGACGAGGGAAGACAGCTGCTCGCGCGCCGGCTCCTCTCCGCCTTGAAGCGTGGCGATCTCCCCCACCGGTTGCCAGGCGCTGGCCGTGGCGCACACTGCCTCCAGCGGCGGGAAACCGCGTGATGCCGATTCCGGCCATGGCGGCAAGGAACACGGCAGCCCCTGCAAGGGATTGCGCGAGGCATGACGCGTCCACCACTGGGCATCATCGAGACGCAGAGACATCGCCCCGCGTGACGCCAGCGCTGGCGAGAGCCGCGAGGAAGCGGGCAATTCCGGGGCGGCGAGAGACATCGCCTTCGCACCATGGGCCGGGCTTTCCATCACCTGCGGAGGCGTCCACAGGGCCGTGGGCTCCTGCGTCGCATCCCGCTCGTCCAGCGGCTCCAGCACGAGCCCTTCACGTGGGTGGCAATGCAGCCGGGTACTGGCAGGAAGTTGCGCGGCAAGACGCTGAAGATTGCCGGCATCATCCGGGGTGCGGGAATGACTGACTTCCAGGCAGTCCACGTCATGCTGGCGGACCTGGGCCAGCACCTCGCTGACGGGATCCCCCACTCGCACCAGCAGATCGCTGCCGCGGCGCAGCAACATGCCACGCAGGTTCATCAGGCTCTGCCAGAGGAGGCGAAGGCGGGCAGGTCCCAGGCGAGGCAGACCCTCGACAGGCGTCAACCAGCGCTGGTCCAGCACGTACATGACCAGAAGTTGATAGGGGCGACGGACACTGGGCAGCGCGAATACCGGGTTGTCTTCCAGACGCAGGTCATGACGCAGCCAGACAAGTGACGTCTCCGGTGGGCCGCCCGAATTCGTGCTGATGGCCTCTCGCATGCGAGCTCCAAAGCGTTATCGGCGTATAATATTTGTACAATAAATAGCCCGCTCTGTACAACACGCTGTCCGATCAGGGACCTCATCCGACCTGCCGCCCGTGCGCTGGCGAGGGGTGCAAGTGCGTGATACATTCGAGAGGTTAGGTCACGATCCACCAATGTTTTCAACAAGATCGCGCAAGTGTCTCTACCCGCAAACACACTTGTCATCCAGGGGCTTCAGGAGGAATACGGCCATGCTCGCAAGACATGACATGACCGCACCAACCCGGCATCTTCACCGTCTGCCCATCGCGGGCAGCCGGGGGCGCGCTGCGGACCTCATCCCCACCTGGATGCTGGCACCTCGTGCCGTGCGCCTCCCCTTTCTGACTGATCCGCCCGCGGCGGTGACGTCTCATCCCGAGGTACCTGCGTCCCTGCCGGGCGCCTGAACCTCTGAGCCGCCATCGGCTGCCACTGCCACCCATTCCCGCCACTTGATAGCGGCACGCACCTCCCGAGCAGGCGTCGACCTGACACGGAAGCGTGATCCAGAGGTGGCAACCTCGGCAGCCTGCAATGCGCTCGCCTATCCTATCGGCACCCAGTGGCCGAAATCCGCGTCCCGACCTCGAAGCTGATGGCCTGGCCCTGAGCCCGTGTCCGCTCCGCTGACGACAGAGGGACAACGCCCTACAACGACTGGAGCGAGTCTTCCATGACCCTGCTGTTGATCGTGCTACTGCCATTGCTCGGTGCCCTGGTGCCGTTGATGGCCAGAGACCTGCCCCGCGGCCGCCTTGCCTGGCTGACGGCGGTTGCCCCTGCCCTGGCACTTGGTATCGCCGTCTTCCATCTCGGCGATGTCTTCGCCGGCCAGATAGCCCAGTTCCACCTGCCGTGGATCACCGAACTGGGGCTGGATCTGGCGCTACGCTTCGATGGCCTGTCAGCTCTGTTCGTCCTGCTGATTCTCGGCATCGGACTGCTGATCATCCTCTATTCTCGCTACTACCTGTCGAGCGAGGACTCGCTGGCACGCCTCTACAGCTTCCTGATGCTGTTCATGACCGCGATGCTCGGCATCGTCATGGCGGACAACCTGCTGTTGATGTGGGTGTTCTGGGAGCTGACCAGTCTCAGCTCCTTCCTGCTGATCGGTTACTGGTATCAGCTGAGCGAGGCGCGCAAGGGCGCCCGCATGGCGCTGACCGTCACCGGTGCGGGCGGGCTGGCGCTGCTGGCCGGTATCCTGGTCATCGGTCATATCGTCGGCAGCTACCAGTTCGATGACGTCCTCGCGGCAGCAGACCAGATCCGCTCCCACGAGCTGTATCCTGTCGCACTGGTACTGGTGCTGCTGGGCGCCTTCACCAAGTCCGCGCAGTTCCCGTTCCAGTTCTGGCTGCCCCACGCGATGTCGGCGCCGACACCGGTGTCCGCCTTCCTGCACTCCGCCACCATGGTCAAGGCCGGGGTCTTTCTGCTGGCGCGCATGCACCCGGTGCTCTCGGGGACTGATCTCTGGTTCTACATCGTCAGCCTCACGGGCCTTGCCACCCTGCTATATGGCGCCTGGTTCGCCTTGATGAAGCAGGACCTCAAGGGCGTGCTGGCCTTCTCGACCATCAGTCATCTGGGTCTGATCACGCTGCTGTTCGGCTTCAACAGCCAGATGGCCGCCGTCGCGGGCCTGCTGCACATCATCAATCACGCGACCTTCAAGGCCTCGCTGTTCATGGCAGCCGGCATCGTCGACCACGAATGTGGCACGCGTGACATCCGCAAGCTCAACGGCCTGTACCGTTACATGCCGCATACCACGGTGCTGGCGATGGTCGCCTCGGCCTCGATGGCCGGCGTGCCGCTGCTCAACGGCTTCCTGTCAAAGGAAATGTTCTTTGCCGAGAGCCTCGATGCCCAGCTGCTGGGCGGTCTTTCCTGGCTGATTCCGGCGCTGGCGACCCTCGGTGGCATCCTGTCGGTGGCCTACTCGCTGCGCTTCATCCACGACGTCTTCTTCAATGGCGAGCCGAAGGACCTGCCCAAGACCCCGCATGAGCCGCCGCGCTACATGAAGCTGCCCATCGAGGTGCTGGTGCTGATCTGCCTGCTGGTGGGCATCCTGCCGTCACTGGTGATCAAGGACCTGCTGGTGAGCGCCTCCGCCAGCGTACTGGCAGCGCCGGTGCCGGACTTCAGTCTCGCCATCTGGCACGGCTTCAACCTGCCGCTGCTGATGAGCGTCATCGCGCTGGGCGGCGGTGTCGCCGTCTACGCCCTGCGCCATCATCTGTACGCCTTCCAGCGCCAGTTCCGGGCCCGCAACGCCCTGCTGGTCTTCGAGGCCAACGTCCAGCGAGTCGTGAAACTGTCCGAGCGCTTCATGGACAGCTTCGAGAACGGTTCGCTGCAGCGCTATATGCTGTGGCTGCTGCTGACCGCGCTGGTCTTCGTCGGCATCGGCCTGCTGGCCGTGCCGCGCCTGGGCGGAGAGCTTGAGCAGCAGCCCTTCGATGGCATGCTGCTGACGGGTGCCGTGATCACCGGCCTGGCCGGCCTGGGCACCGCGATCACTCACCGCAAGCGCCTGATCTCCCTGCTGATGCTGTCAGTGGTCGGCCTGATGACCTCGCTGGCGTTTGCACGCTTTGCCGCCCCGGACCTGGCGCTGACCCAGCTGGCGGTGGAGGTGGTGACGATGATCCTGCTGATGCTGGCACTGTTCTTCCTGCCACAGCGCACACCCAAGGAATCCAGCGCGCGACGCATCATGCGTGACGTCCTGCTCGCCAGCGCCTTCGGCGTGGTGGTCGCAAGCCTCAACTTCGCCATCCTGACCCGCCCGGTCGAATCGATCTCCGACTTCTTCATGGCCAATGCGGTCTCCGGCGGTGGGGGCCACAACGTGGTCAACGTGATTCTCGTCGACTTCCGTGGCTTCGATACGCTGGGCGAGATCACCGTACTCGGGATTGCCGGACTGGCGATCTTCAAGCTGCTCAACCGCCTGCGCCTGTTCATGCCATCCACTGACCTGGATGGCCGCAACTGGTCGCCGGACCGCCACCCGATGATTCTGGCCACCGTGTCCCAGACCCTGCTGCCACTGGCGCTGCTGGTCTCGGTCTACATCTTCCTGCGCGGCCACAACGAACCCGGCGGCGGTTTCATCGCCGGTCTGGTGACCGCCGTGGCCATCATCCTGCTCTACATCGCGCGCGGCGTGGACTGGACACAGCGCTGGCTGCGCTTCCCCTACCAGCCGGTCGCGGCGGCCGGGGTGTTGATCGCCGGCCTGACGGGCGCGGGCAGCTGGGTCTTCGGCTATCCGTTCCTGACATCATCGTTCGGCCACTTCACGATTCCCGTGATCGGTGAGATAGAGCTGGCCACCGCGCTGCTGTTCGACCTCGGGGTCTATCTGACCGTGGTCGGCGCGACCCTGATGATTCTCGCCAACCTCGGCAAGCTGACGACACCGCACCGCCCGACCAAGGAGAAGAGCTGATGGAAGCCCTCTACGCCACTACCACCGGCCTGCTGGCCGCCTGCGGTGTCTACCTGACCCTGCGCGGGCGCACCTTCCCTGTCGTGGTCGGGCTGACGCTATTGTCCTACGCGGTCAACCTGTTCCTGTTCTCCATGGGGGGGCTTGCCATGCACGGCACCCCCGCCGTGGTCGGCTCAGGCTCGCCCACGGCGGACCCGCTGCCCCAGGCACTGGTGCTGACCGCCATCGTGATCGGCTTCGCCATGACGGCCTTCGTGGTCATCCTCGCCATGCGCGCGCGCGGTGACCTGGGCAGTGACCACGTCAACGGCAACCGTCTGGACGACTCGAAAGAGGATGGCAAGTGATGCTGCAACACCTGATTGTCCTTCCGATCGTCCTGCCGCTGCTGGTGGGCGCCTGCCTGCTGCTGAGTCGCGGCTCATCACCGGTACTGCGCCGCAGCATCAGCCTGATCACCCAGGCCATCATGGTGGCCATCGCCATCGCGCTGGTCGTTCAGGCCAACGACGACACCATTCGCTACTACGCGCTGGGCGACTGGCAGCCTCCCTTCGGGATCGTGCTGGTGCTGGATCGCCTGTCGGCAACCATGGTGCTGCTCAGCTCGGTGCTGGGCCTGCTGGCCTGCCTGTATGCCACGGCGGGCATCGATGAGACAGGCTCCAACTTCCATGGCCTGTTCCTGCTGCAGCTGATGGGGATCAACGGCGCTTTCCTGACCGGTGACCTCTTCAACCTGTTCGTGTTCTTCGAGGTCCTGCTGATCGCCTCCTACGCCCTGCTGCTGCACGGCGGCAGCAAGGCACGCACGCTGTCGGCCCTGCATTACGTGGTGCTGAACCTGATGGGGTCGGCGTTCTTCCTGATCGCGCTGGGCATCCTCTACGGCGTGACCGGTACGCTGAACATGGCCGACATGGCCGTCATCGTCACCACGCTGGACCCGGGGCGTGCCGGCCTGATGGAAGCCGGCGGTCTGCTGCTGCTGGTGGTATTCGGCCTCAAGGCCGCGATGCTGCCGCTGTATTTCTGGCTGCCCCGCGCCTACGCCGCGGCCTCGGCGCCGGTGGCGGCGCTGTTCGCGATCATGACCAAGGTCGGCATCTATTCCATCCTGCGCGTCTATTCGCTGATCTTCACCGACAACGCCGGCACCCTGGCAGACCTCGGTCGCGACTGGCTGTGGTGGGCAGGGCTCGCCACGCTGGTCGTGTCGATGCTCGGCGTGCTCTCGGCACGTGACCTGCGCACCCTGGTGGCCTATCTGGTCATGATCTCGGTCGGTACGCTGCTGACGGCGCTGGGCATGAACAGCATCGCGGCGGACAGCGCCCTGCTGTTCTACCTGATCCACTCCACCCTGGTCACCGGCGGCCTCTTCCTGCTGGTGGATGTGATGGCAGGCCAGCGTGGCAAGGCCGGCGCCCGTATCGTGCGCTCACGGCCACTGCTGCAGGCGGGCCTGCTGGGCGGACTGTTCCTGGTCGGCACGGCGGCCGCGGCGGGCCTGCCGCCCTTCTCGGGCGCCATCGGCAAGGCGCTGATCCTGTCGTCCGCCTCACTGGAGCAGCAGGTATGGCTGTGGCCAGTGCTGCTCCTGGCCGGGCTGTGCTCGATCGTGGCCTGTTCGCGTGCCGGTTCCAGCGTGTTCTGGCGCACCGGCAACAGTGAACCCAGCGGTGAACGACTCGGTGTCGCGCGCGGGATAGCGACCTGCGGCCTGATCTCCGCCGCACTGGCTCTGGTCGTCTTCGCCGGTCCCGTCTCGCAGTGGACCAAGGCCACTGCACAGCAACTGTCGGACCCGGCCCCCTATCTCGATGCCCTTCTGGGCAAGGACGCCGCACCGGAAACCGCTCTGCCGCTCAAGGGAGACGCTCAATGATCAAGTCTCGTTCTCGCGTTCTGCCCACCCCGATGCTCTCGACCCTGCTGCTGGTCGTGTGGCTGATGCTGCAGAACAGCGTCTCGCCCGGGCAGATATTGCTCGGTGCGGTGCTGGCCATCGCCATTCCGGCACTGACCTATCGTTTCTGGGAGCCGCAGCCGGACCTCCAGAAACCGTGGCGACTGATCGGCTACCTGCTGCGCGTCATCCTGGACATCATCATCGCCAACCTGCAGGTCTCGCGACTCATCCTGAATCCGCGTGCGAAATTCCGCCCGGCCTTCGTGCGCTATCCGCTGGAGCTCGAGCAGAAGTTCCCGATCACCCTGCTGTCGAGCACCATCACGCTGACACCGGGGACGGTCTCTGCCTATCTCACGCTGGATGGTCGCCATCTGATCATCCATGCACTGGATGTCGAGGATGAACAGGCATTGATCGACGAGATCCGCCAGCGCTACGAGCGCCCGCTGAAGGAGATCTACGAATGCTAGACATCGCCCTGTGGATCAGCATCGCGCTGTTCGCGGCGTCCCTGATGCTCAACGTCTTCCGGCTGGCCATCGGCCCGGACCTGCCGGACCGCATCCTCGCCGTGGACACCATGTACGTGAACTCCATCGCGCTGATCGTGCTGTTCAGCATCCAGCTCAACAGCAAGGCCTACTTCGAGGCGGCGCTGCTGATCGCCATGCTGGGCTTCGTCAGCACCGTGGCAGTCTGCAAGTATCTGCTGCGCGGCGACATCATCGAATGACCTGAGCGGAGAGTCTCCATGCCCACCTGGTTCTATCCTGTCCTGGAAGGCGTCATCGCCTTCTTCCTGATCGCCGGCGGCCTGTTCGCCTTCATCGGGTCGCTGGGGCTGACGCACCTCAAGGACTTCTACATGCGTCTGCACGGTCCCAGCAAGACCACCACCCTGGGGGTCGGCTGCGTACTGATGGCGTCGATGATCTATTTCCGTGCCACTACCGGTCACTTCAGCTTCCAGGAGATGCTGATCACCATCTTCCTGTTCATCACCGCCCCGGTGACCGCGCACCTGCTGTCCAAGGCCGCGCTGCATCAGAAGCTGGTGGCGGACATCCGTACCCGCAACGTGCCGGAACGTCTGGAGGTATCAGACGAACCGGATGAGGCAAATGCCGAGGCCTCGGAATCGCGCCTGCCCTGAGCGCTCGTGTTCGCCTGACGCTCTGACCTGCCCCGGTCGGCCCCACTCCTCTCGCGAGGCGAGACGGCAGACCAACGCAAAGCGCCCCCGCCAGGAGACTGGTGGGGGCGCTGTCTTTCCAGCGTTTCACTGCGCATCTGTCACTCGGACTGCGGTGCTCAGATCATTCAGGCGGGCCTCATGCCTGCCCTGCTCGTCACCAGCCCTGAGCATGCTGGCGGCACAGTGCCTCTAGCAGATCGATATGCTCACGACGGTCATTGAGCGCCGGAATGTAGCGGAACTCGCCCCCGCCGGACTCGGTGAAGTAGCCGCGATTCTCCTCTTCCAGCTCCTCCAACGTCTCGAGACAGTCGGCCGCGAAGGCCGGCGAGATGACGTCGACGCTTTCCAGACCTTCAGCCCCCCAGGCCTTGAGCGTCTCATCGGTATACGGCTTGAGCCACTCGGCCTTGCCGAAGCGGGACTGGTAGGTCATCGCCCACTCATCGTCCCCAAGCCCCAACGCCTCGGCCAGCAGCTGGCTGGTGCGCTCGCACTGGCGTGGGTAGGGGTCGCCCGCCGTCGCATAGCGCTTGGGGATGCCGTGATAGCTCATCAACAGACGCTTGCCGCGATGCCCTGCCTTTTCCCAGTGTTCACGGACACTGGCGGCCAGCGCGGCGATGTAGTCAGGATGATCATGGTAGTCACGCACGAAGCGCAGTTCCGGCAGGTGCGGACACGGCTTGAGCGCGCGCGCCAGGCGATCGAACACTGCGGCAGTCGTGGTCCGCGAGAACTGCGGATAGAGCGGCAGCACCAGGATGCGATCTGCCCCACGACTGGCCAGCTTGCGCCCCACCTCTTCCATGGTCGGCTTGCCGTAGGTCATCGCAAGCTCTACCGGAATCTCCTCGCCCAGCGATTCGGCCAGACGCGCCTCCAGCGCGGCACGCTGACGCTTGCCGATCGCCATCAGCGGCGAGCCGTCTTCCGTCCACACCGAGGCATAGGCCTCGGCGACCTTCTTGGGGCGAGTCGTCAGCACCAGGCCATGCAGGATCGGCAGCCAGAGCAGGCGCGGCAGGTCGATCACGCGTACATCACCGAGAAACTCCGCGAGGTAGCGACGCACCGCCTTGGGTGTCGGGGCTTCAGGGGTGCCGAGATTGACCAGCATGACGCCGAAACGCGGGGTGCTCATGGGCGATGAACTCCTGACAAGAGGCAAGAAAAGAGGTGAAGCGGCAACCAGCCACCCTCACCGACAGCGCAGCCATGTTACCAGCTCGCCCTGTGCGTGAGGGATGAAGTTATACTATCATCACGATTTGTACAGCTTTACGACAATTATTGTCACAACCTGACGCAAGCCGTGCTTGCGCCCCGCCGCAGGAGTCAGTGTGCCCGAAACCTCCACTCTGCAACTTGCCACCCGTCACGACTTCGCGCGCCCGCTGGTGCTGATTCTCGGTGACCAGCTCAGTCACGAGCTTGCGAGCCTCAAGCAGGCACCTGCCGAGAGTCTGATCGCCTTCTGCGAGGTCGAGGAGGAAGGCCGCTACGTGCCACACCATCCGCACAAGATCGCGATGATGCTGGCCGCGATGCGCCATCACGCACAGGAGCTGCGCGACTGCGGCTGGCAGGTGCATGAAAGCCGCCTGGATGACCCGGACAATCGTCAATCGCTGATCCTGGAAGCCGAGCGGCTGGCCGCGCTCCATCAGTGTGACGGCATTCTGGTGACTCGCCCCGGGGAATGGCGACTGCTGGAGGCCTTCCTCGCACGCCGCGAGGAAGGCGAGATCCCCTGGGTGGTGCTGGAAGATCACCGCTTCTTCACCACACCGGCACAGTTCGCGACCTGGGCCGACGGACGCAAGCAATTGCGCATGGAATACTTCTACCGTGAACAGCGTCGTGACACGGACCTGTTGATGGAAGGCAGCGAGCCCGCCGGCGGCAAGTTCAATCATGATCATGACAATCGCGAACCGATTCCCGCCAACTTCCAGTCACCGCCACCACCGCAGCATGACCACCGCCAGGATGCGCTGACGCGCGAAGTGCTGACACTGGTGGACACCCGCTTCGGCGAGGGAGCCGAGGGCGAGCTGCGTCATTTCGGCAATCTGGACAACTTCAACTGGGCCGTGACCCGCGCCCAGGCGCTCGACGATCTCGCTCACTTCCTCGCGCACTGCCTGGCAGACTTCGGCCGCCATCAGGATGCCATCGATGACAGTGACCCCTTCCTGTTCCACTCCCGACTTTCCGCGGCGCTCAATATCGGGCTTCTGAGTCCCCACGAAGTCTGCGCTGCCGTCGATGATGCCTGGCGACGTGGCGAGGTACCGGTCAACTCCGCCGAGGGCTTCATCCGGCAGATTCTCGGTTGGCGAGAGTATGTGCGTGGGATCTACTGGACACGCATGCCCGGCTACAAGCAGGAGAATCGCCTGAGTGCGACACGGGATCTACCGGAGGTCTTCTGGCGCGGCGACAGCGGCATGCGCTGTGTGGATCAAGCCATCCTCAGTACGCGTGATCATGCCTATGCCCACCATATCCGCCGCCTGATGGTCACCGGCAATTTCGCCCTGCTGTGCGGCGTGAAGCCCGAGGCGCTGTGCGACTGGTATCTGGCGGTCTACGTCGATGCCTGCGAGTGGGTGGAGCTGCCCAATACCCTGGGCATGGTGCTGCACGCCGATGGCGGCCTGATGGGCTCCAAACCCTATTGTGCCTCGGGCAAGTACATCGATCGCATGTCCAATCACTGCGACAGATGCCAGTACTCGCCGAAGAAGGTCACCGGCACGCATGCCTGCCCCTTCAACAGTCTCTATTGGCACTTCATCGAACGCCATCGCGAATCACTGTCACGCAACCCGCGCATGTCGCTGGTCTATGGCAGCTGGCGACGCATGAAGGACGACAAGCGCGAGGCATTGCTGCAACAGGCCGAGGCCTTTCTCGCCCGACTCGACAGCGCCGCTGACTATGGCAGCGGTGCCCATCGCGCGGGTTACCATCCCGCGCCCTCCAGTTCCACGACCGACAAGGAATCCTCATGAGTCGCATCTGGCAGGCCAGTGCACCGGTCACGCTCTATCACGATGGCAAGTGCCCCCTGTGCCAGCGGGAGGTCGCCTGGCTGGCGAGACACCCGAGGCGGGAACGGGTCAGGACGGTCGACATTCGTGCAAAGGACTTTTCCCCAGATGCTCTGGGGCTGAGCTTCGAGACGATGATGGGGCGCCTGCACGTGCAGGATGCGCGCGGGGAGTGGTATGTCGGCATGGACGCCAGCCGAGCCCTCTATGCGGTGCTCGGCTATCGGCGCCTGGTGAGGCTGTCATTGCTGCCGGGGCTGCGTCCGATGCTGGATGTCGGCTATCGGGTCTTTGCCCGCCACCGTGAGCGTATCGGCCGTTGGATCCCCCAGAGGAGACGCTGACTCAGAAGCTCAAGGGGATGCGCGAGCTCAACGGTTGATGGTACTGAGGCGGTCGGCCGATCATCTCGTCGTTGGCCACCTGGGATACCAGCCAGGCGCGTGACAGACCGGCGCGCCTGAGCTCGCTGTAGACATCCTCCAGCGAGCGGAACAGCATCGGCTTGCCACGTTTCATCAACAGTTCACTGCGCTCATCGTCTTCATCGGCACCCGCTTCCAGTACCAGCTGGACCTGATAGAAGCGGCTGGCGGCATGACTGATCACGCGCGCCTCCAGTGCCGGATACTCGGCGATCAGCGCATTCAGGTTGCTGACCAGCAGGCCAGCAGGTGTGAAGGCAGCGGCAATTCTGGACATGGTGTCGGCTCCTGGACCTCTGTTGTCTGAGGTATCCATCATCGTGATGGTGGCGTCAAGGCTTCACGCCAGCTTGCGGGAGGACGATGACGATTGCACGGCACCGCCATGACCATTGGATGACGTCATGTTCAAGGCCGCCGCCCCGGAGAGGCTCACGGACACTGAGCACGAACCGCCAGCTGACGTTCCGCGAGGATACGCAGCAGATCCAGAGGACGCCCAAGGCCGCGATAGCATCCCCCTCGCATGATGATGAAATCCTCGTCACGATGAATGTCCCGGCGCCCGAGCAGCTTGGCCGACAGACGCTCGAGCGGCTCATCTTCCTCGACACGCAGTGAATGGGTCTGCATGACCTCATGGATCGCTCGTCGTCCATGCAGCTCCGGTCCGGAGCGCTGATTCAGCAATCCCAGCAGTCGATGGCGGATGATCATGCCGACCGGCCGCTGCTGCGCGTCCACCACTGCCAGCGCCATCAATTCCGGCTCGGCATGCAGACGCTCGGCCACCTCCTCGAGACAGGTATCCTGCAGTACCGGCGCCACCTGCCGCAGCAGGCTGCCGGCACCGAGTGCCAGAGGCGCGGCATGCCGGCGGCGACTCAGACGACGCAGGCGCTGCTCGAGGCCGGCACGCTGGCCAGCAGGGTCCACCTCGGCGCTCGCAAACAGCCAGCCTTGCAGATACTCGGCCCCCAGCTGAGACACGCATTCCATCTCGCCTTCCTGCTCGATGCCTTCCGCGATCACCTGACTGCCACTGCCGTGGGCGATGTCGATGATCGAGCGCACGAAACGCCGCTTGAGTGAATCCTGATGAATACCGCTGATGAAGTGTCGGTCGATCTTGACGAAGTCAGGCTGAACCGCCGACCACAGCTTGAGGCTGGCGTACCCTTCACCGAGGTCATCCAGCGCGATGGCGAAGCCCATCGACTGGTAATGGCAGACGGCCTCACGCATCAGTGCCGGGTCAAGCCCCGGGGTCTGCTCAGTCAACTCGATGACGACCTGATGCGGATGCAGCCCATGGCGATGCAGGAGATGACGCGTCAGTCCCCGAGAATGCGCACTGTCCAGCAGCACCTCCGGCGACACGTTCAGGAACAGGCGCTCACTCAGGCCCTGCTCGGCCCATTGCTCAAGCGCCAGCTCACGACAGAGGCCGTCCAGCTCGGCGAGGCGCCGATGCTGGCGAGCCGACTCGAACATCGCCATCGGTGAGCGCAAGCTGCATCCCGCAGCAGCGCGCGCGAGTGCCTCGTAGGCGAAGACCTCACGGCCATCTGCCGCCACGATGGGCTGGAAATGCATCCGCAACTGGCGAAGACGCAGCAACGCCTCCAGCGCCTGGCCGGATTCGGGAGTGGATGCCTCAGCTAAAGCGGGATGCGGGGATGGCAGCATACCAGAATCAAAGCATGCTGATATGACAGGAAAATGACACGGGCGGTGATGTGTCAGCGAAGGGTCGGGCACATCACCGCGGTGCTGCCGTGCAAGGACGCCTTGCGACGAGCCTGCACGGTCGTGGCTGGCCAATACGCTCATGCCACGCCGGAAGTGGACGCCTTACAGCGAGTTGGGGTCGATGGCCTTGCCGAGGGAATTGCGGTCGATCCACTTGCCGGCCTTGGTTTCCTTGTAACGGAAGACCACCATGTCGCCCGCGACGACCGGCACTTCACTGTCTTCGGTCTGATAGCTGTAGCTCTCGCCCTCCACGACCAGCGTGAAGCGATAGAGATCCGGCATGCCCAGCCATTCCTTGAAAGGCCCTTCGCGCTCAAGGCTCTCCAGCGTACCGCGTCCCTGAAGCTTGGGAGTGCGTGCGCGTCCGCGCCCAAATCCACCTGCCATGCTATCTCCTCCCCGTCAGTGCGGGTCTTGCGGGGCGACGTCGCTGCCGCCGCCCGGGTACATGTTTGATGCGCATGCGCATCACGTCATTCAGCGAAGGCCTGGCCATAACTGTCTGGCGCCAGGTCCTCGAAACGGGTGTACTTGCCGATGAAGGCCATGTGAACAGTGCCGATGGGGCCGTTACGCTGCTTGCCGATGATCAGCTCGGCCAAGCCCTTGTTGTCGGGATTGTCCTTGTTGTAGACCTCATCACGGTAGACGAAGGCGATGACATCGGCGTCCTGCTCGATGGCGCCGGATTCACGCAGATCCGACATCACGGGGCGCTTGTTGGGACGCTGCTCAAGCGAGCGGTTCAGCTGCGAGAGCGCCACCACCGGGCAAGCGAATTCCTTGGCCAGACCCTTGAGCGAGCGCGAGATCTCGGAGATCTCGGCAGTACGGTTCTCGGACAGCCCCGGCACCTGCATCAATTGCAGGTAATCGATCATGATCAGGCCGATGCCGCCGTGTTCGCGCGCCATGCGGCGACAGCGTGAGCGCATCTCGTTGGGCGACAGGGCCGCCGTGTCATCGACGAACAGCTGCTTGTCCTTGAGCAGGTTGACCGCCGAGGTCAGCCGCGGCCAATCCTCATCATCCAGCTGACCGGTACGCACCTTGGTCTGATCGATGCGGCCCAGCGAGGAGATCATGCGCAGCATCAGCGACTCGGCCGGCATCTCCATCGAGAACACGGCCACCGGCTTGTCGCCGGAGACCACGGCATGCTCGACCAGATTCATGGCGAAGGTGGTCTTGCCCATCGAGGGGCGCCCCGCGATGATCACCAGGTCCGATGGCTGCAGACCGGAGGTCATGTCATCCAGGTCCCGGAAGCCGGTCGAGAGGCCGGTCATCTGGCCCTTGAGATTGAACAGCTCATCGATGCGGTCCACCGCGCCGGTCAGCAGCTGACTCATGCCCTTGGGGCCGCCGCTCTTGGGGCGTGATTCGCTGATCTGGAACACCAGACGCTCGGCCTCGTTGACCAGCTCGTCGGCGTCTCGCCCCTGAGGGCTGAAGGAGCTCTCGGCGATCTGGTTGGCCGCCTGGATCAGCTTGCGCAGCGTCGCGCGCTCGCGAACGATGTCGGCATAGGCCTTGATGTTGCTGGCCGAGGGCGTATTGCGCGCAAGCTCGGCGAGGGTCGCAAGCCCACCGACCGACTCCAGCTGGTCACGGCTTTCCAGCAACTCGGACAACGTGACCACATCCAGCGGCCGGCTGCTGCCCACCAGCTGGGACATGGCGTTGTAGACCAGACGATGCTCGTAGCGATAGAAGTCGTCGGCCACCAGTCGCTCGGACACCGTGTCCCAGGCGCTGTTGTCCAGCATCAAACCGCCGAGGACCGATTGCTCGGCCTCCAGCGAATTGGGGGGCACCTTGAGCGCCGCCGTCTCGCGATCCTGATCCTGCATCTCGCTCATGCCTGGCTGACTCCTGCTGATGACTGACACGCCCGCGGGAACCTCCATTTTCGTGCATCGCCGCGAGCCTGCCAACCATCGCGACCGCACATGATGCTCTACCTCACGGGGGCAGGCATTCTACCGGATTTTGCCTGTCACCGCCCTGCCCGCGTGCAGAGGATTTTCCCTGTCACGCCCGACAAAGAAACGCCAGACACAAAAAAACCGCCCCCGCATCCAGGATGCGAGGGCGGTTCGAGTACCACCTGTGGAGGCGGCGCCGGATCACCGGGCAGCCACCACGGATCAGCGATTACTCGCCGACCACGACCACACGAACAGTGGCAGTCACTTCAGCGTGCAGCTGCAGCACGATGTCGTATTCGCCAGTGTTGCGCAGCGGGCCTTCCGGCATGCGGACTTCGCTCTTGGCGATGTCGATGCCGGACTGGGCGATGGCTTCGGCCAGATCACGCGGACCGATGGAACCGAACAGCTTGCCTTCTTCGCCAGCCTTGGCGACCAGGGACAGTTCGATTTCGTTCAGCTGAGCGGCACGCGCTTCAGCTTCGGCCTTGCGCTCTGCAACCTGTGCTTCCAGCTCAGCGCGCTGAGCTTCGAAAGCCGCCTGGTTTTCGGCAGTGGCCGGAACAGCCAGACCGTACGGCAGCAGATAGTTGCGACCGAAACCAGCCTTGACGGACACCTGGTCACCCAGGTTGCCCAGCTTGCCAATCTTGTCGAGCAGAATGACTTGCATCTCGTAAACCTCTTATCGATGACTGCCAGCAAGACGTGCGCGAAGATCCGCAAAGACGTCAACAAGAGCCAGCAGCAGCAAAATCAGAATCGTGGGCCAGGTCGTCAGCAGCAGAAAGTAGACGCCGACCAACCATAACCCGCTCATCCCCTTTAACCCGATATAGCCATGCACCAGGGCAATGCCGGCCACGAACAACGGTATCCAGATCAGCAGGAGCACTGCAGGCACATCGAGGAAGACCCCGATGATGCCGCAGGCTGCCAGTATCAGGACTTCTCGCGGGCTCAGCCGGAAGGCATGAAACTCGTGACGAAATCCACCCGGATTGTAGAGCCCGGACTGCCAACTGCGCGCCAGGGCCAGACAGGCCGTGGCGGCCAGCAGGACCACCAACCCGGTAATACCGCCGATGACCAACCCTGCGAGCTGTTCAGTCGGCACACCTTGAGCGGCAAAGTCGCTCAAGCGTGCATCAAGCTCAGGGGCATTCTGACGAATGCTCTCAAGCAGTGGACCAGCCCCGCCTGGTGGCAGGAATATCCCGGACTGCACCATCATTGCCGCTGTCAGGCTGGCGCCAATCAGCGCCTCCCCCCATCGCATGCGAGCACGCAGCAGGGTTGCCATCAACGTGACCAGCAACACGGTCGCCAATGGCACCGGATCGCCTTGTGTCCACCACCAGCCTGCCGGAATGGCAGCGGCGATGAACACGGGTGCGGCTGGCGCAAGGCCACGCCGAAGCGTGACCAGCGCACTGATGGAGGCACTGAACCAGAAGAACCAGGGCAGAAGACCCGTCAGCAGTGCAATCGCGATGCACTGCAACGGTCCGCGCATGGCCCAACGTGCCAATGCCAGCATCATGGTGTCGCCTTACTGGTGGCTGTCGCTGTACGGCAGCAGTGCCAGGTAGCGCGCACGCTTGATGGCAGTCGCCAGCTGACGCTGATAACGCGCCTTGGTGCCGGTGATGCGGCTCGGGACGATCTTGCCGGTCTCGGTGATGTAAGACTTCAGGACTTCGATGTCCTTGTAGTCGATCTGCTTCACGCCTTCAGCGGTGAAGCGGCAGAACTTGCGACGACGGAAAAAACGTGCCATTGCAATGACCTCCTGGGGGTGCGGTATCAGTTAGCGTCTTGAGTTTCGGCTTCGTCACGCTTGTCTTCGCGACGCGGACGCTTCTCTTCAGCCGGCTTCATCATCGGAGACGGCTCGATGGCCGCTTCCTTTGCACGCACAACCAGGTTACGAATGACGGCGTCGTTGAAACGGAAGATGGTCTCGAGTTCCTCGACCACTTCACCGGTAGTTTCGACGTTCATCAGCACGTAGTGGGCCTTGTGGATCTTGTTGATCGGGTAGGCCAGGTGACGGCGACCCCAATCTTCCAGACGATGCACAGTACCGCCGGCTTCGGTCACGATGGAGGTGTAACGCTCGATCATGGCCGGAACCTGTTCGCTCTGGTCCGGGTGGACCATGAACACGATCTCGTAGTGACGCATGGCTTGGCTCCTTTCGGTTTGACAGCCTCCACGGCGCGTCTCGGGCCGGGAAGCAAGGAGTGGAGTGATTACTACGGTTGTGTCATTCGGGCTCGAAAGCCACGTACAACGCGCGCGGGCGAGGACAGGTGCCCCCATGCCGCGCATTCACTGCAGACTGCACTTCACAGAACCGCAGTATTGTAGAGAGGTGTCAAGGGCTTGGCAAGCGACACGTCGCGAGGCACGCCTCATGCCCTGACACCCCCATTCTCGCTGTCAGCCGTTGCGGCGCTGACGAACGGCTTCAAACAGGCAGATACCGGCCGCGACCGAGACATTCAGACTCGAGACACTGCCCGCCATCGGCAGCTTGATCAGGCTGTCGCAGTGCTCGCGCGTCAGGCGACGCATGCCCTTGCCCTCAGCGCCCATCACGATGGCCACCGGCCCGGTGAAATCGGCCTCGAAGGCCATGGCCTCGGCTTCACCAGCCGTACCCAGCACCCAGACACCGGCTTCCTTCATGGCATCCAGCGTGCGGGCCAGGTTGGTGACCTGATAGACCGGCACCACTTCCGCTGCCCCACAGGCGACCTTGCGCACGGTCGCGTTCAGGGAGGCGGACTTGTCCTTGGGCACGATGACACCATGGGCACCGGCGGCATCGGCGCTGCGCAGACAGGCCCCGAGGTTGTGCGGATCCGTGACCGAATCCAGCACCAGAAACAGCGGCGCTTCCTCATGGGACCAGCCATCGAGGCGCAGCTTGAGACCAGTCTCGTTCTCGGTGGCGAGCGGCGCGCACAGAGCGACCAGCCCCTGATGGGCACCACCGCCGGTGGACAGCGCATCCAGCTCCTCACGCGCCTTCAAGGTGACGCGTGAACCAGCGGCACGCGCCTGCTCGACGATCTCGTTCAGACGCAGCTCGGCCTCGCCTGCCTGCACCCACAGCTCGCTCGGCGCGCGGCCGCGTGCCAGCAAGGCTTCCACGGCGTGTACACCATAGACGGCTTCCAGGCCACCGGGGATCTTCGGTGCGCCAGTGCGAGCGCCACCTCTGCGGGCCCCGCCACGTTCCTGGCGCTGAGCGCCACCACGCTCACCCCTTGAGTGCTCGCCTCGAGAGTGCTCACTTCGAGAATGGCTACCGCGCTCGCCAGCGGGCTTGCCGCGGCCGGGCTTGCGCCCCTTGTCCTGACTCATAGTGCCTTCCTGCCTGATGGCCCTGACAGGGCCCTGTCACTTGGACGGAAACTGAGCTGTCGCCATGGCGACAGCCATGAAATCCTGCGAACTCACGGCCGTGCAACGCATCAGCCCCGACCATGGCCGGGGCTGATGAATGCTGCACGGTGAATCTTGCCGGCGGTCAGCTGCGGCCGTTGCCGCGACGCCCGCGAGAACGGGAGCCGCGCTTGCGCGACGGATCATCCTTGCCAGCGGCACCCATCGGCGCGACTGCCGCGAACGGACTGTCAGCAGATTCCGGACCGCTCGGCACCGCCGGGCGCGCCGCTGCCGGAGACTCAGGCGCGGACGGACGCTCATTGCCGGTGGAGGGCTTGCGCTCGCCGCGACCGGAACGCTCATCACGCTCGCTGCGCGGCTTGCGGGCAGGACTCTCCTGCGCAGGCGTCTCGGACGCTCCGTCCGTACCGCCACCCTGGCCTTCCTGACTGACTTCTTCCGTCAGGGACTTGAGGCGCTCGCGCTCACGCTTGCCGGGGCGACCCTTGGGGGCAGATTCCTTGCCGGAGGCAGCACCGCTCTTGCCGCTTGCGGGCTTGTCAGCATCACGCTCGCTGCTGCGTGCCTTGCGCGGCTTGCGCTTGGGACGCGGCGTCGGGTCACTGAGCATGAAGTCGATCTTGCGCTCATCCATGTCGACGCGAGCCACCTGGACGGTGACGCCATCGCCGAGACCATAGCTGACGCCGGCACGCTCACCCTTGAGACGATGCTTCTCGGCCTCGTAGTGGTAGTAGTCGGACGGCAGCGAGGAGATGTGCAGCAGGCCTTCGACGTAGTAGGCATCCAGTCGCACGAACAGGCCGAACTGGGTGACCGCCGCGACGGTACCCTCCAGCACTTCACCGACCTTGTCCTTCATGAACTCGCACTTGAGCCAGTCGTTGACGTCACGCGTCGCCTCATCGGCGCGGCGCTCGGTCATCGAGCAGTGCTCACCCAGCTCGAGCATCTGCTCGAAGGTGTACGGGCACCATTTGGTCGGACGCTCGGTCACGGCATCTTCGGCGCGCAGCACGGTGTCGGTCTTGCGCGGACCACGGATGACGGAACGGATCGCACGGTGCACCAGCAGATCAGGATAACGACGGATCGGCGAGGTGAAGTGGGCGTAGGCATCGTAGGCCAGACCGAAGTGACCTTCGTTCTGCGGCGAGTAGACCGCCTGGGTCATGCTGCGCAGCATCACGGTCTGGATGATGTCGAGGTCCGGGCGCTCGGCGATCGAGGCACGCAGTGCCTGGAAGTCCTTCGGCTGTGGCTCATCGCCACCTTCCAGCGTCAGGCCCAGCTCACCCAGGAAGGCGCGCAGGTTGTTGAGACGCTCAGGTGCCGGCTGCTTGTGGACACGATAGAGGGCCGGCAGATCGTGCAGATCCAGGAAGCGCGCCGTGGCGACGTTGGCCGCCAGCATGCATTCCTCGATCAGCTTGTGCGCGTCATTGCGCGTACGCGGCACGATCTGTTCGATCTTGCGCTCATCGTTGAACAGGATCTGCGTCTCGGTGGTCTCGAAGTCGATGGCACCACGCTTGTCGCGCGCCTTGCGCAGCACACCGTACAGCGCGTGCAGGTTGTGCAGCGACGGCAGCAGTTCGTTGTACTGCTGACACAGCGCCTGACCTTCCTCACTTTCCGGGTCCGTCAGCATGGTGCCGACCTTCTCGTAGGTCAGGCGCGCATGGGAACGGATCACGGCTTCGAAGAAGCGGTAGTCGAGCATCTCGCCATCGGCGGCGGAAATGGTCAGCTCACAGACCAGCGTCAGACGATCGACATGCGGGTTGAGCGAGCACAGACCATTGGAGAGCAGCTCCGGCAGCATCGGCACGACCTGACCCGGGAAATAGACCGAGTTGCCGCGCACGTAGCCTTCCTGATCCAGCGGACTGCCGCCACGCACGTAATGCGATACATCGGCGATGGCGACCAGCAGCTTCCAGTTGCCGTTGTCGTCCTGCCAGGCGCAGACGGCGTCATCGAAGTCCTTCGCGTCTTCGCCATCGATGGTGACCAGTGGCGTCTCGCGCAGGTCGATACGCCCCTTCTTGTCCTCTTCCAGCACTTCGGCGGAGATGGTCGAGATCTGGTCCTCGACTTCCGGCGGGAATTCGCTGGGGATGTCATGCGAGCGGATCGCGATGTCGATCTCCATGCCCGGGTCCATGCGCTCACCGAGCACCTCGACCACTTCCCCCACCGGCTGCACGCGTGTCGCGGGCTGCTGGGTAATGCGCACGGACACCACCTGACCGTCCTTGGCACCATTGGCCACACGGTTGGGGATGATCACTTCCTGCGCGATGCGCGAATTCTCCGGAATCAGTACCCCGAAGTCCGGCTCGGATTGGCGATAAATGCCGACGAGCGTCTGGGTATTGTGAGCCAGCACCTCGACGATGGTGACTTCATCACGACCACGGCGATCACGGCCGCTGACGCGCGCCAGCACCTGATCACCATGGAAGACGCGACGCATCTGGCGCGGCGGCACGGCAAGATCCGGCTTGACGCCATCTTCGCGCGCCAGGAAACCGAAACCATCGCGATGGCCGACGATGCGGCCACGGATCAGGTCCAGCTTGTCGATCAGTGCATAGGCACCACGACGATTGCGCAGCACCTGGCCATCACGCTCCATGGCATTGAGGCGACGGCGCACGGCTTCCTGCTGCTCGTCGTCCTCGAAACCGAGCATGCGGCTCATGTTCTCGTGGGTAATGGGCTTGCCATACTCTTCCAGCTTGTCGAGAAGATACTCGCGACTGGGGATGGGCTTGTCGTACTTATGGGCTTCGCGTTCCGCGTGCGGGTCGTCGCTGAGCGTCCATTGGGTCATTAATCAGGATTCCTTGACGATGAATTCGAGACGGGCAGCGGGCGCGGCACGGAATGACTGGTTGTCTCTCATGCGCGCATTATAGCCCCTACCATTGGGCCGACCCAACCATTCCCCAACCTTCCGACTCCCGGAAGCTCGTCAGAGTGATGCAGGAGGCCTCATTTCATGGCTTTCTTCCATGGCTTTGCCAAGCGCTTGTTTTTCCATCGGGTCTTCCAAAGCTTGCACCATCTCGAAGTTCCGGCCAGCAAGGCAGACGACCGAAATGCGTCATGCAGCCCCTGACGCCACAAATAAAACAGAAACCTCTTGCATTCCCTCAGAAGATCCGTATTATTCGGCACCACTTGCCCAGATGGCGGAATTGGTAGACGCGCTAGCTTCAGGTGCTAGTGTCCGTATGGACGTGGAGGTTCAAGTCCTCTTCTGGGCACCAATTTCAGGTTTCATGTTGACGTGACACACGTTAGGATGGATACCGGAAAACGGGTAAAGCATTCAAGTTTCAACAACTTGGACTGCTGATCCGGGTCCTTGGACCAAAACGAGTTCTGATGTCTGCCCAGGTGGCGGAATTGGTAGACGCGCTAGCTTCAGGTGCTAGTATCCGTAAGGATGTGGAGGTTCAAGTCCTCTCCTGGGCACCACGGATGTCAGACTCACGATGAACGACCCCTGTATCGCGCTTCGCCCAGATGGCGGAATTGGTAGACGCGCTAGCTTCAGGTGCTAGTATCCGTAAGGATGTGGAGGTTCAAGTCCTCTTCTGGGCACCACGATGCGCACTCGAACGGGGAACATGGTATCCACTACCAAGGATTTCATGGTCGTTCCGCTGCAAGGCTCTGCTCTTGAGACTTCAGCACACAACTTGATGCCCAGATGGCGGAATTGGTAGACGCGCTAGCTTCAGGTGCTAGTGTCCGTATGGACGTGGAGGTTCAAGTCCTCTTCTGGGCACCATCAAGTTGTCATCCGATGTACTTTCTCGCAGCGCCCGCTGCTCACATCGCGATACTCTCCCCCTGCTATCAGCTTCATTGCTTTATCCAGACCTGCGGCGCCCTGCGTTGTCTTTCGCGTGCTCCCAGAAACACAGATCCCCCCCAACGCCTGCTGACTTGTCCACACCCGCTTCCACTGCCTGGCCTGTGGATGGATTTCCTGCGACTGCGCGACGAATATCCCCGGACGCATCCTTCTGCACGACCCATTGCCTCCCCTGCGCCATCAGAGTCATCAGACACTCAATAGCGTGACGGGATGCGGCTGAAACTCTCGACCTGCCATCCATCACGACGTACCGAGGCTTCCAGGCGCTGCTCGATATCGTCCGGCAACTCATGGAAGAAATCGAAACCGGTGAGAGATTCGATTCTATCGATGCTGACCAGAAAGCGATCCAATGGCTCATCCCCTCTTACCTGCTGAGGAAAGAGAAACGCCAGGGCGCGAGGCGCCTGCCGAGCAGTGCCGGGCGAGACGATGATCTTGTAGAAACCATCCGGAATCTCGATCAGATTCGGCAGACGCTCGATCTCTCCCGTGAAGACCGGGCCTGCGGTGATCCACAGCGCCTCTTCCCGCGGCAGAATCCTGTCCATGATGGCCGCCTCGAGTCGCTGCCACAGCTTGCGATTGAGCGCCGGTGTCTGTGGCGAGATATTGGTCATGCGAAACGTCTGATGCTGGGCCTTGACCCCGTAGATCTTGCCGATGGCGTAGTTGGGCGCCAGGAGTCCGCGGTCGTAGCCACTGTTGCGATAGCTGTCCGGCGTGACGGGCCATAGCGAGCGCCAGTCGCGCTCGAACTCGTCAGGACGCTCCCCCAGCCGCGACCCCTGGGTATTCTCGAGACGCCATGTCACCCATAACGGGTTGGCGCGCAGATCCGACCACCCCACCAGGTAGGCATCGCTGCGCAAGCCACGCGCCAGCGTCTTCCAGTCAAGTTCACGTGCCTCAGGCACTCCCTGCCAGGCGTAGAACTGCTGGTAATCACGCTCCTGCCACCACCACAGCCCGCCTCCCACCAGCGCGAATGCCACGCTGACGCCAAACCCTCGCCACAGCTTGCGACCGGCCGAGCGAATATCATCCATCACATCCAGCATCCCGCCATTTCCTTCTTGTCGTTGCCATTGCCTCGGCAAGGCATGCGCTCGTCATTCCGTCACGACCCGCAAGCCGCAGCAACTTCATTCACGTTCTACCGTAGCATTCCATCATGCCAGAGTTCCGTTCGCGAGGCTGACGGCCGCCCCAACTCAAGCCACAATAAGCAGGCAGCACTTGCTTCATGCACCATCAGCGAGCAGATATCCACGAAGGGGATCATCCCGACGGCGGATACCGCAGAATCTGACCGTATGATCAGTATCTGGCATGCCACCTGCATCTTCCCGTACCAGGATGCTTGCGACCAGCCGCGCCACACAGAGCGCTCATCAAGACGCCCGTGGCACGAGTGACACTGCAACGATCGACATGAAAGCGCCTCCTGACAGGCGAGCCGTGACCGCAGCACATCCCACCGGCTGTGCTCCAACGATGAGAAGGAATCTGACCATGGCTGATCAAAGCCGTCGTAACTTCATGCGCAACAGCCTGCTGGGGCTTGCCGCCCTGCCATTGGGTGCTGCCGTGCTCTCGCCGCGCGCCCTTGCCGCCGACCTGCCCCCACTGGATACCGACAACCCGCAGGCAAAGGCGCTCCACTATGTGGAAGATGCCAGCGAAGCCAGTGATCACCCCGCCTTCAAGCCCGGCTCCGACTGCACCAACTGCATGTTCTACAAGCCGGAGAACAAGGGCTGTCAGCTATTCCCCAGCAATAGCGTGGCACCCGAAGGCTGGTGCCAGTCCTGGACCAAGCGCCCGGCATGATACCGGCGGCGCCTCGGACCTGATACGAGAAGACCGCCTCGGGAGCCAATCCCGAGGCGGTCTTTTTCATGGCTGTGTTACCGGGACCAGACGTCAGCTCGCAGTGGATCCGGAAGCATCCTCCGGCAACGGCCATTGGTAGCGGCGCGCGATCTCATCCTGCTCCAGTGATTCGAGATGCACCGGGAACCCCCACAACTGATGCAGATAGCGCATTACGGGATAGACGCTGCGTGACAGCGGGCGACGATCATCCTGGACATGGCGCAGCGTCAGCGAGCGATCTCCCCGGATATTCGCGGCCCACACCTGGATGTTCGGCTCGCGATGGCTGAGCGCATATTGCACCGACAGCGCCTCTCGAATGCGCTTGTAGCCTCGACTATCGTGAATGGCATCGATGAGAAGATGCTCATCACTGTCGTCATCCACCAGCGAGAACAGCTTGAGATCACGGATCACCTTGGGCGACAGGAACTGCTGGATGAAGGACTCGTCCTTGAAGTTGCGCATCGCGAAATGCACCGTCTCCAACCAGTCACTGCCGGCGATGTCGGGGAACCACTCACGGTCCTCGTCGTCAGGATTCTCGCAGATGCGCTTGATGTCCATGAACATCGCGAAGCCCAGCGCATAGGGGTTGATGCCATTGTAATGCGGGTGATCGAAGCCCGGCTGCTGCACCACCGAGGTGTGCGACTGCAGGAACTCGAGAATCACCCCCTCGCCGATCAGCTGCTCATCATAGAGTTGATTCATGATGGTGTAGTGCCAGAAGCAGGCCCAGCCTTCGTTCATCACCTGGGTCTGGCGCTGCGGGTAGAAGTATTGCGCCAGCTTGCGCACGATACGCACCAGCTCCCGCTGCCAGGGCTCCAGCAACGGTGCATTCTTCTCGATGAAGTAGAGCAGGTTCTCCTGAGGCTCAGGAGGGTAGCGACCACGACGATGCAGACCCAGTGGGTCGTTGACCTCATCGATCAACTCATCCTCCTCCTCGGCCTGCGGAATGGTGGTCCACAGCGCATTCACCTGAGCCTGCAGATAGGCCTCACGCTCCTGCTGACGCTGGATCTCCTCTTCCGGCGAGATGGGCGAGGGACGCTTGTAGCGATCGACGCCATAATTCTGGAGCGCATGACAGGCGTCCAGCAGCTGCTCAACCGCATCGACACCATGGCGCTCCTCGCACTCGGACACGTACTTCCGGGCGAAGACGAGGTAATCGATGATCGCCGAGGCATCCGTCCAGGCACGAAACAGGTAATTGCCCTTGAAGAAGCTGTTGTGGCCATAACAGGCATGCGCCATGACCAGAATCTGCATCATCAGGGTGTTCTCTTCCATGAGATAGGCGATGCAGGGATCGGAATTGATCACCAGCTCATAGGCCAGTCCCATCTGTCCGCGCCGATAGGCCTGCTCCACCGAGAGAAACTGCTTGCCGAACGACCAATGGTGATAGCCCACCGGCATGCCGATGCTGGCATAGGCATCCATCATCTGTTCGGAAGTAATGACTTCAATCTGATTGGGGTAGATATCCAGCCGATACTGCGCAGCGATACGCGCAATCTCGTGCTCGAAATGCTCCAGAAGCTCGAAGGTCCAATCGGAGCCACTGGCCGGTTGCTGATTTTCCAGTCGATTATCACGTCTCTGGCTCATGGGGCCTCCCGGCCCGGCAGATGGCCGGGCGCGTCACATGATGCGATCAGGCGCTGATGCGGCGCTTGAACAGCTCTCGAAATACCGGGTAGATATCGCCCGCCTCGACAATCTGCTGCATGGCGAAGCGATCCGGAAATTCGGCTTCGACTCGCTCATATTCTTCCCACAATGCCTGGTGCGCATGCGGGGTGATCTCCACGTAGGCGTAATATTGCAGACGCGGCATCAGCTTCTTGATCATCAGCTCGCGACAATTGGTGGAATCGTCATCCCAGTTGTCACCATCGGACGCCTGAGCCACGTAGAGATTCCATTCACCCGCCGGATAGCGGGATTCGATCACTTCATCCAGCAACGTCAGAGCACTGGAGACGATGGTGCCGCCGGTCTCTCGGGAGTAGAAGAACTCTTCCTCATCCACTTCCTTGGCGGCGGTGTGGTGGCGAATGAACACCAGCTCGACCTTCTCGTAGTTGCGTTCCAGAAACAGATAGAGCAACAGGAAGAAGCGCTTGCCGATATCCTTGTGCGCCTGGGTCATCGACCCCGAGACATCCATCACGCAGAACATCACTGCCTTGTTGGACGGCATCGGCTGATTGATGAGGTGGTTGTAGCGCAGATCATAGGTATCGAGAAACGGCACCGCCTTGAGGCGCGCTTCAAGACGCTCGATTTCCGCCTTGAGCTCGGCAATGCGCACCTTGTTGCGCAGCACCGGATCCTTGCGCTCCTCAAGCTCCAGCGCGTCAGTGGCCTCCTTCAGCGCCCGCTTGATGGGGGATCGCATGGCGATACGCCGCGCCTGGGCTGAACGCATCGAGCGCACGATATTGATCCTGGCGGGAGTGCCATCGCGAGCGATGCCCGCCCGCACCGGACGTACTTCATCCATGTCCGCGATCTGCTTGCGCTCCAGATGCGGAAGCTCCAGACCATCGAACACGAATTCGAGAAACTCCTCGCGCGACAGGGTGAAGGCAAAATCATCCTCGCCCTCGCCCTGGTTGGAGGCCTGACCTTCTCCGCTGCCGCCACCGCCGCCGCCGCCACTCGGGCGGCGCATGCGATCACCTTCCACGAACTCCTTGTTGCCCGGGTTGATGACACGCCGCTTGCCGCCCTGGCCATGCTGGAAGACCGGCTCCGAGATATCGCGAGTCGGAATGGAGACTTCCTCGCCACGCTCCATGTCGGTGATGGAGCGCCGATTGACGGCATCCTCCACCGCCCGTTTGATATGGCTGCGGTAGCGCCGGATGAAGCGCTGGCGATTCACCGCACTCTTGTTGCGCGCATTGCTGCGTCGATCAATGAAGTAACTCATTCGCCCTCCTTGCCGGCCTCGCGTTCAGCGAAAGACCGGATGGCAAGTGCCGGCGGCAATCACGCCCGCCGGCAGGCCTGTCGTCAGTCGGCAGGGCTTACTGCGACTTGCGCACTCGCAGATACCACTCGGACAGCAGACGCACCTGCTTCTCGGTATATCCGCGATCCACCATGCGCGCCACGAAATCCTCATGCTTGCGCTGATCCGATGCCGATGCCTTGGCATTGAAGGAGATGACCGGCAGCAACTCTTCGGTATTGGCGAACATCTTCTTCTCGATCACCGCACGCAGCTTCTCGTAGGACTGCCAGCCCGGATTCATCCCGTTGTTCTGCGCGCGAGCGCGCAGCACGAAGTTGACCACTTCATGACGGAAGTCCTTGGGATTGGAGATGCCTGCCGGCTTCTCGATCTTCTCCAGCTCCTCATTGAGCGACTGACGATTGAGCAGCTCGCCAGTCTCGGGGTCACGGTATTCCTGGTCCTGAATCCAGAAATCAGCGTAGGTCACGTAACGATCGAAGATGTTCTGGCCATACTCGGAGTAGGACTCGAGATAGGCGGTCTGGATCTCCTTGCCGATGAAATCGACATAACGTGGGGCCAGATACTCCTTGATGAAGCGCAGGTAACGCTCGTGGGTCTCCTTGGGCAGCTGCTCCTGCTCGAGGCGCTGCTCCAGCACATAGAGCAGGTGCACCGGGTTGGCAGCCACCTCGCTGGCATCGAAGTTGAAGACCTTGGAGAGGATCTTGAAGGCAAAGCGCGTGGACAGACCATCCATGCCCTCATCGACCCCCGCACTGTCACGGTACTCCTGGATCGACTTGGCGCGAGGATCGGTATCCTTGAGATTCTCGCCATCATAGATGCGCATCTTGGAATAGATACTGGAGTTCTCAGGCTCCTGCAGGCGCGACAGCACGATGAACTGGGACAGCATGCGCAAGGTGTCTGGCGCACATGGCGCATGATTGAGCGACGAGTGCTCCAGCAGCTTGGCGTAGATCTTCACCTCCTCCGAGGCTCGCAAGCAGTAGGGCACCTTGACGATGAACACGCGGTCCAGGAAGGCCTCGTTGTTGCGATTGTTGCGGAAGGCCTGCCACTCGCTCTCATTGGAGTGCGCCAGCACCACGCCATCGAAGGGAATCGCCCCCATGCCTTCGGTGGGGTTGTAGTTGCCTTCCTGAGTCGCGGTCAGCAGCGGGTGAAGCACCTTGATCGGTGCCTTGAACATCTCGACGAATTCCATCAACCCCTGGTTGGCCTTGCACAGTCCGCCGGAGAAGCTGTAGGCATCCGGATCATCCTGGGCATAGAGCTCAAGCTGACGGATATCGACCTTGCCGACCAGCGCGGAAATATCCTGGTTGTTGTCATCGCCCGGCTCCGTCTTGGAGATGGCGATCTGGTTCAGGCGGGATGGGTAGAGCTTGACGACACGGAACTGACTGAGATCTCCGCCATATTCCTTGAGACGCTTGGCCGCCCAGGGCGACATGGCGCTGCGCATGCAGCGGCGCGGGATGCCATATTCCTTCTCGAGCACCTCGCCATCCTCTTCCAGCGAGAACAGGCCCAGCGGCGACTCGTATACCGGTGACCCCTTGATGGCATAGAAGGGAATCTGCTCCATCAACAGCTTGAGCCGTTCGGCCAGCGATGACTTGCCGCCGCCGACTGGCCCCAGCAGATAAAGAATCTGCTTGCGCTCCTCAAGCCCCTGAGCCGCATGACGGAAGTAGGACACGATCTGCTCGATGGCCTCCTCCATGCCATAGAACTCGGCGAAGCTGGGGTAGCGTCGAATCAGCTTGTTGGAAAAAATCCGGGAAAGACTGGGATCCTTGGCGGTATCGATGACCTCCGGTTCACCGATGGCCGCCAGCATTCTCTCGGCAGCGCTGGCGTAGGCAGAACGATCCTGCCGACATAACTCCAGGTACTCCTGGAGACTCATCTCTTCTTGCTGGACCCGCTCGTAGCGGCTCTGCACGTGATCGAAGATGCTCATGGAAGCCTCCTTGTCGCGACTCGGGGTCGCTGGGACCATCGCCGGGGCCACTCCTGTACGATGACAGTGGTACCAGGTCACTTGATGCCCCGCGCTGCTGGCGCTCAGGTGACTGCCTCGGCGTGTTTATCAGCATAGATCGATATAGGTAGCGAGTGTCCAATACATGGACCCACCGCATTCAACGAACTTTCGCCACCCGAATGGACAACCTCGTCCCTGCATGACAAGCGCGATCTGGAACGAGGCAGGAGTGACGCCTCCTCGAGCGCACCGTTGCGCAAGAATTGCCTCGCCTCGTGGCCGTTGAAGCCCCTCCTCCTGAAAGGCACCATGTCTGCCACGTCGCACTGCAGCACACGTTCAGAATAGGGACAGAGCGGCGAGTCTCGCCAGCCAGTCCTTGCACATATCCGGCCCCACGAGGTGTCGCCAGCGACTCGATGGCGACCCGAAGGCGAATCGATGACATGCGAAACCGCCGACGCGGGCGGCCACGAGGCGACTGCTGACAGAAGCCTTGGCCGTAGCGATCACTGACCTTGTCACACCCCCGCAAGGGCATGGACGCATCGCAACGTCCTGAAAAATCTTCATGAAAAAAAAGCCCATCGGATGGCCGATGGGCTTTTTTCACTTTTCAGCACACGCTACGAGAGTGTCACTCTCAGTCCCCTTTCTTACAGGGCACTCTGGATATCAGAAAGCAGAGCATCCAGAAGATCCGTACTGGTATTCCAGGAACATACGAAGCGTGCGCCACCTGCGCCGATGAAGGTGTAGAAGGTCCAGCCACGCTCACGCAGCGCCGTCAGCACATGCTCGGGGAAGCTGGCAAAGACGCTGTTGGCCTCACAGGGAAACAGCAGTTCGATGCCGTCCAATGCCTCGAGTCGCTCGGCCAGATACTGCGCCATGGTGTTGGCATGACGTGCGTTGTCCAGCCAGACGTCATTCTCGAGCAGCCCCATCCACGGCGCGGCGATGAAACGCATCTTGGAGGCAAGCTGACCGGCCTGCTTGCAGCGATAGTCGAAGTCACGGGCCTGCTCGCGATCAAAGAATATCACCGCCTCCCCCATCGCCAGCCCATTCTTGGTACCAGAGAAGCACAGCACGTCCACGCCGGCCTTCCAGGTAAGCTCGGCCGGAGAGACGCCCAGCGAGGCACAGGCATTGGCAAAGCGCGCGCCGTCCATGTGGATCTGAAGATCATGACGGTCGGCCACTTCGCGAATCGCCTGAAGCTCTTCCAGGCTATAGACGGTGCCGACTTCGGTGCACTGGGTCAGCGAGATGACACGCGGACGCGGATAATGGATATCACTGCGCTTGGTGACCAGTCGCTCGATGCCTTCAGGCGTCAGCTTGCCATTCGGACCCGGCGCATTGAGCAGCTTGGAGCCATTGGAGAAGAACTCCGGCCCTCCGCATTCGTCAGTCTCGATATGGGCCAGTTCATGGCAGATGACGCTGTGATAGGACTGACACAGATGCGCCAGCGACAGGGAATTCGCCGCCGTGCCATTGAAGACGAAGAATACCTCGCACTCGGTCTCGAACAGCTGACGGAAGCTGTCCGTCACCTGTTGAGTCCAGCGGTCGTTGCCATAGGCGAGATCATCATCCTGATTGGCTCGCATCATGTATGCCATCGCCTCGGGGCAGATACCGGACGTGTTGTCACTGGCCAGAAAACGTGATGTACAGGTGTCATCGATGTCAGTGGCCGCGGAGCGGGTCGTGGCGAGGGCGTCAGTCGTCATGGGAGTATCCAGAGCAGAGCAAGGGGTCACCTTGCCCGATGAAACGAACGCGGTACCCGGGATGGCAGGCACCACAGTAGAAATCCCATCATAACAGCGCTGCATGCCGCCGCCAGCCATGATCCGACGCGACCATCACGACGGGACGGCCATGCAGGAAAATCCCTCAGGCAGCATCGAGAGCCGGGTACCCTCTGCGCCCCTGCAGACCGCCCGTATGCAGAACCCGTACACGAGTCCCGGGGGCGATCATCCCGTTGGCGAGGTGGTGGGCCAGTGAGGCAAACAACTTGCCGGTATACACCGGCTCGACCTGCAACCCGGTCTCGGCCTCGAAGCGTTGGATGAAGTCGATCAACCAGGCGGGTGCCTTGGCGAAGCCGCCCGCCTGCGCTCCCAACCACAGCCCCCACTCCGGTGTCTTCTGCTCACTGCCGCCGCTCCGGGCCAGCAGACGACGCACACGGTGATAGAGCTGATCTCCGTGATTCATGGTCGGGACGCCAATCACACGCAGACCATCACGCTCTCCCAGCGCGCTCAGAACACCCGCCAGCGTGGTCCCGCTGCCGCAGGCCATCAGTACCAGCTGGGGCGCTGGCTCTCCGTTGCAAGGTGTCACCAGCGCCTGTGCCAACGGCTCGAGCCCCGCCACCCCCTCCACGCTGCCCCCACCTTCCGGCACCCACAGAGCATCACTGAAGCGGGCGGAGAACCCGGGCTGGTCGCGCTGTTTGTATTCCGCCCGTGAGATGAAGTTCAGGTGCATGCCGTTGGCCATGGCATCCTTCAGCGTCGGCGTCAGCGGAGCTTCCGGATGCCCACGCACCAGGCCATGCGTCGCCACCCCCAGACGCGCCCCGGCAGCCGCCAGAGCATGCAGGTGATTCGACCAGCCGCCGCCACAGCTGATGATGCCTCGCCCCTCGCTGAGCGCTCGCGCCAGTGGCAGACGCAGCTTCCATGCCTTGTTGCCGGATATCTCGGCATCCAGGGTATCGGCCCGCAGGCATTCGACCACCACCCCAGCCTCGCGGGCCACGCGCCAGTCAAGACGCTCCACCCGTGGCAGGGTGAACAGCTCGAGCAGTGCTTCCAGGCCGCCCTCTGCCGATGAGGAGTCGGCCTCGAGCGAGACGATCGGCGAGGCCGCGACAATCGCTGAAGACGCGACAGCAGCAGGAGAGGAGAGCGCGCCTTGAGGCGCGGACAGGACCGTGGCGCCATCCGGCGGCAGAGTCTCGTCGGTGGATTGGCGAGAAGCGGCTGCGTGCGATGACATGAGCGAGTCCCATCGTGGTGATGCGCCGTGAGAACGGCAGAGGGCGGAGAGACGACAAGGCCATCACGGCCGTCATTGTCACGCAGACACGACGGCCGTGATGGCCGTGATGGCCGTGATGGCCGTGATGGCCGTGATGGCCGTGATGGCCACTCTCAGTCTAGGCAGAGCTTCGGCTCAACTCAACGCTGAATATCCCCATCTCGCCGACACTCGCTCCGCCACAAAAGGCGACCCGGCCAGCCGAGACTCCCGGGAGCGGGCTAGAGGGCTGCGGCCGCCATGGTGCCCTGCGCGATGGCGCGCTTGGCATCCAGCTCAGCGGCTTCATCGGCGCCACCGATGATGTGCAGCTCGATCCCTGCCGCCTCCAGGGGCGCCTTGAGCTCCAGCACCGACTCCTGGCCGGCACACAGCACGATACTGTCGAGCGCCAGATGCTGGACCTTGCCATCAATGCTGACGGTCATCCCCTCGGCATCGATGGACTGATAATCGCAGCCCGCCACCATCTTGACTCCGCGCTGCTTGAGGGTGGCCCGGTGCACCCAGCCGGTCGTCTTGCCCAGATGCTTGCCCGGCTTGGAGGTCTTGCGCTGCAGCAGCCATACCTCACGAGGGCTCTCGCCGGGCATCGGTGTCTTGAGACCGCCGGCGGTGCTGACCGAGAGATCCACCCCCCACTCCTCGCACCACAGCTCGCCATCCAGCGAGGGTGACGGCTCACGATGCGTCATCAACTCCGCCACATCGAATCCGATGCCTCCCGCACCGACCAGCGCCACACGTCGCCCCACTCGCTCCGGAGCACGAATCGCCTCGCCATAGCTGAGCACCTGGCCACGCGAGATGCCCTCCTCGATACCGGGAATCGCGGGCGTACGCGCACGCACGCCACTGGCCAGGATCACGGCATCGAACGCTGCCAGCATCTCCGCGGTGGCACGCGTATTGAGCCGAACCTCGACACCATTGCGTGCCAGCGCCTCGTTGAAGTAGCGCAGTGTCTCGTCAAACTCCTCCTTGCCCGGAATGCGGCGCGCGAAATTGAACTGCCCGCCGACTTCCGCCTGCGCCTCGAACAGCACCACCTCATGACCACGCTCTGCCGCGGTGACGGCCGCCGACAGACCTGCTGGACCACCTCCGACCACGGCGACACGCCGCACGCGGCGGGCAGGCTCGATCACCATCTCGGTCTCGTGGCAGGCTCGCGGGTTGACCAGACATGAGGTCAGCTTCATCTGGAAGGTGTGATCAAGACACGCCTGGTTGCAGGCGATGCAGGTGTTGATGATCGCGGCATCATCCGCCTGCGCCTTGCTGACCCACGCCGGGTCAGCGAGGAACGGACGCGCCATCGACACCATGTCGGCATGTCCCTCCGCCAGTACCGACTCGGCCACGTCCGGCATGTTGATGCGATTGGTGGTGATCAGCGGCAGACTGAGCTCCGCCTTCATGCGCTGGGTCAGTCCGGTGAAGACGGCACGCGGCACACTGGTGACGATGGTGGGCACTCGTGCCTCATGCCAGCCGATCCCGGTATTGATGAGGCTGGCACCGGCCGCCTCGATGGCCTTGCCCAACGCGACCACCTCGCTCCAGGTGCTGCCCTCATCGACAAGATCCAGCATCGACAACCGATAGATGATCAGGAAATCCTCGCCCAGCGCCGCGCGGATGCCCGCGACGATCTCCACCGCCAGACGGATGCGATTCTCGAAGCTGCCACCGTATTCATCCTCACGCTGGTTGGTCCGTCGACAGATGAACTGGTTGATGAAGTAACCTTCGGACCCCATCACCTCGACACCGTCATAGCCCGCTTCGCGTGCCAGGGTGGCACAGCGTACATAATCCGCGATCTGGCCTTTCACTTCCTCGGTGCTCAGCGCCCTCGGCATGAAGGGGTTGATCGGGGCCTGAATGGCAGATGGCGCGACCTGATCCGGAGAATAGGCATAGCGACCGGCATGCAGGATCTGCAGGCATATCCGCCCGTCCTCGGCATGCACGGCATCGGTCACTTCACGATGACGCTGCGCCTCCTGTGAGGTGGTCAGCTTGGCCGCCCCCTGCATGACCGCGCCCTCCGGGTTCGGGGCGATCCCTCCCGTGACGATCAGGGCGACACCATGACGGGCACGCTCGCGATAGAAGGCCGCCAGGCGCGTGAAGCCATTGGGAGCTTCCTCGAGCCCGGTATGCATCGACCCCATCAGCACGCGATTCTTCAGCGTGATGTGTCCCAGCTTCAGCGGACGGAAGATATTCGGATAGGCAGTCATGGCGCTTGCTCCTTGCCGTCGCACTGGCGTGGCCGTCAACCGGACCCTGGGACACCAGTACGCGGAACTCATCAGGTCGTCATTGTCATCTTGTCGCCTTGCGTTGCTCGTGCACGTTGGCGGTAGACACGTCAGGGCGACGCACACCCAAGGCAAACAGTCGTATGAATCTCGATACGCTCAGTGTAGTGCATCATCGCTTGCACTCAATGCGCCTGGAGGACACATTGATATCCTTGCAGGACATGCCCTGCGCAATATCCGGCCGACGGCAAGCCTCGCGCTTGTCTCCCCGACCTCTCGACACGAGCCAGCCCCATGCAATTAGGAGAAGTCTCGGTCAGCCTGGCGCACCTCGTTGCACGTGCCCTGGACGCGCGCAACGTGCACGCCGAGCCCATCATGCAGCCCTACACGGGCTGGCCGCTGCCGGACGACGGAGATGCCCGGATCGGCATCGCTCGCTACATGCGTCTGGGCCATGCCGCCATCACTGCCAGCGGTGATGAACTGTTCGGCCTGGAGATGGCCGCTCAGATTCGCCCGGGAGACTTTCTGCTCCCCGGACTTGCGTGTGCCTGCGCCCCCACTCTGGCGGCAGGGCTGACGTTGCTGTGCGAGGCTGAGGCACTTTACAGCGACAACAGTCGTGGCCATGGCCATTTCGAGCGCCAGGCCACCGGCGGCTGGCTGAACTTCTACTCCCTCGCTCCCTACAATGCCTACAACCGCTTCGTGGTCGACAGCGTACTGGGAGGCTGGTGGCATCTGGCTCGCCAGCTGAGTGGCGATGCCTTGAGCGATGCATCGCTCGAGATCGATTACATAATCCCCCGCTCGCCGGAGGACAGCTCTCCGCTCACCCCCTCACCAGACGATATGCATGAGCAGACGGAGAAGCGCTGGCGCTGGCGATATGCCCGACGCCTGGGCCTGCCTGCGAGCCAGTTGCACTTCGCGACAGGGCGCAATCGGCTGTGGCTTCCAGACAGAGTATTGAACGCCCCTACCGTGCAGGCAGCACCGGTCGCCTTTGCCCAGCTTCGTCAACAGATCACGGAGCGACTGGAGAGCCGTCAGGGCCCTCATGACACGCTGTCACGCACACGACGTGCCATTGCCATGCGGCTTTCGGGGCGCGCACCCGGACGCGACGAGATCGCAGCGGCCCTCAATCTGCACCCGCGTACCCTGGCCAGACGACTCGCTGCCGAAGGCTGGCACTACGAGGGGCTACTGGATGACACACGCCGCGCGCTGGCCGAGCGTTATCTGCGCGACACCCATCTGAGCCTGAAGGAAATCAGCTGGGTACTGGGATTTGCCGGTCCGGAAAGCTTCCAGCACGCCTGCAAGCGCTGGCACGCCAAACCACCGGGTGCATGGCGCAGACAGCACCGCGCATCCAGCCGAACGGATAGCTCACGGACCTGAAACACGAAAAAGGGTCGAACGGGAGACGAGGAGACGTCCAGAAGGAAGGCAACAGCGAGGAAGGCAACAACGAGGAAGGCAACAACGAGGAAGGCAACAACGAGCATCTTGCTGGCCAAAAACGCGAAAACCCGAGCACGAGGGCTCGGGTTTCACGAATTCTGTAGATCGAGTGGCGGACTGGACGGGACTCGAACCCGCGACCTCCGGCGTGACAGGCCGGCATTCTAACCAACTGAACTACCAGTCCACATTGGTGGGTGATACTGGATTCGAACCAGTGACCCCAAGCATGTGAAGCTTGTGCTCTAACCAACTGAGCTAATCACCCAACACAGACGATCCTTGCTGCAAGCAGCGGTGACATCGCGTCATTCTGAATGGCGGACTGGACGGGACTCGAACCCGCGACCTCCGGCGTGACAGGCCGGCATTCTAACCAACTGAACTACCAGTCCATTCAGAACAACTCAACATCGGGCGCATGACAAACGGTAGTGGCGGACTGGACGGGACTCGAACCCGCGACCTCCGGCGTGACAGGCCGGCATTCTAACCAACTGAACTACCAGTCCACTGCAACGTTTGCTTCTGCTGACGAACCAGGCCATTTAATCAAGTAACGCTTTGATAAGCAATAACTTTTTTCAAATGGTGGGTGGTACTGGGTTCGAACCAGTGACCCCCAGCTTGTAAGGCTGGTGCTCTACCAACTGAGCTAACCACCCCTGTCTCGTTGGCGCTGCATTCTACGGAATCCGCCCCATGAGTCAATACTTTTTTTACAGGAAGTTTCAGAATACTCCTCGACAGGGTCTTGATAAGACTGGATTTTCCCAGCACCACTCACCTGTAGCCCAGCAACCATCAGCATTGTGTCAGCATTCTGACATCAGGATGCCACGAGGGAGAAAATTCGTGTCGCTCATGGATTGACACCCATCAGCGCAATGCAGGGTGTGCAAGGATCGCTGCCACCGCTGAGCGAATCAGTCCCTCACGCGTCTTGCCGCTCGCCTTGCGAGGCTTGAAATCATGCTCGCCATCCTCCAGCCAATGCAGGCTGATGGTGCATGGCAATCCGTAACCTTCGACTTCCTCGCGATGACCAAAGGGATCTCGCGTGCCCTGGCAGATCACGCCCGGGGCATTGATGGCCGCCAGATGCTCGGTTCGCAGCGTGTCCGGCTTGCCGGTCGGGTGAAAGGGATAGCCCAGCGCATACCAGCCCAGGGGCGACATCCGGCGCGGGCCTGATGAGGGGGCTGGCATGCCTCGCCCCTCCAGCTCCTGCATCACATGCGAGGCCACGCGACTCCCCATGGACTTGCCACCAAGCAATACCCGGCATGTCGCCAGAGACGCTCTGGCGGCAAGACTGGCGGCCAGCGCCTCATGCCAGCGCGTCATCTCCTCAATCAGCCCGGGCAGCCGCGGCGGCGGACGACGGCGTGCCTCGCAGCGCATCTTGACGAGGTAGGCGAAGTCGAATCCCAGCCATGCCGCCCCCTGGTGCACACAGGCCTTGCCGAACTGCTGATGGAAATCGGTCTCGCGTCCGGCGCCCGCCCCATGGGCATGCAGCAGAATCACCTGCCGAGGGCTGCCATGAATCTCCAGCGGACCGAACGAGGCCACCCAGCCTCGCCAGGGGCCGCGCGCCGTCAACGCCTCCTCTGACAGCTCCAGACGCTTTTCCAGCTCATCGGCGATGGCGTCAAAGGAAGCGACCTTGAAACCTTCCTCGGCGTAGGGGGTGGGAACGGCCGCCACATTGGACGCATCCCGATCTTCGTCCGATGATGAAGTGACAAGAGACACTCAGTGTCCTCCCTGGTAGCTGAAATGAATGCTGAATCGTCTCGTGAGTCGTGCTCTCTTCAGGAGAGCACATCGCTGTTCACTGCATGATGAGGTCATGACATGGGCACAGCACCTGATGGAGCAGGCGCCTCTCACGAGGTGATTCGCCAATTTGGCACGACGGCCATTCTTTCAGGCGCCGTCAGTCTATTGCTGGCGGTATGGCTGACCGCCGTGCAGTTGTGGCCAACCCTGGCCCCGCCCATCGCCTGGCTGAGCCATGGCCGTCTCGCCATTGTGCAACAGCATCTGCTGCTCTTCGGCCTCGGCGGCTCGGCATTGATTGCCAGCCTGTATTCACTGGTCAATCATGACACGCAAGCCCGGCCAGGCCAGCGGCGTCTCCAGCGGTTCACGCTGCAGGCCTGGCAGACGATTCTCGTGCTTGGCAGCATATCGATTGCCGCGGGCTTCGCGTCGGGGCATGGCCAATCCGAATATCCCTGGCCACTCAACCTGTTGATGCTGGCAGTGTGGATCGCGGTCGCGTGGCTCTTCCATGTCAACTGGAAGGCAGGACCGACAGCGCGCCTGCCCGTGGCTGGCTGGTGCTTCATTGGCTGTCTGGTGATGATACTGATGCAGCATACCCTGCTGTCACTGGCGGTGCCCCTGGGCCCGCTGACATCGTTGACCATGTTCTCAGGCAGTCTGGACGCGCTGCTGCAGAGCTGGCAGAAGGGAATGCTGCCCGGCGGCATGCTGGCACTGGGCTTCATTGCCATGGCGTATCAGGCACTCTCGGGACTGCCCCGCCAGCCCCTTCACTCTCACCGTCTGGCCATCATCAGCTTCTGGCTGCTGGTATTGCTGCTGCCCTGGAGCGGTGCGGTGCTGCTGCACGCCAGTGCCCTGCCCCAGTGGAGCCAGGCGCTGGGAATGGCGATGGGGCTCCTGCTGCTGGCGCCGGGACTGGCCATTCCTCTCAACGGCCTGCTGACCCTCAAGGCGGACTGGCCCTCCCTGCGCCATCATCCTCAG
Organism: Cobetia sp. 3AK; assembly: GCF_029846335.1. Lineage (NCBI taxonomy): Bacteria > Pseudomonadati > Pseudomonadota > Gammaproteobacteria > Oceanospirillales > Halomonadaceae > Cobetia > Cobetia sp. 3AK. The sequence goes on from NZ_JARWKR010000003.1 coordinate 312,047, forward strand.
ACCTGCCTGCTCGGCGCGGCCCTGCTCTTTCTGGCCATCAGCGTGATGGAGCATGTGGCACTGTCCATCGCCCCGCTCAACGACATGACCTTCAGCGCCGCCGGCAGCCTCTCGCCGGCCGGCACACTGGGCGTCATCGGTCTGGTCAGCGTGCTCATGCTCTACCGTCTGCGGCTGCCTGAAGCACCCTCGGCGCTGATCATGACCCACGCCTGGCTGGCCATCGCCGGCACGTTGCTCTGCATCGCTGCCAGCTGGACCACCACCCTGCTGCAGGGCAGCCTGTGGCATGCCGTAGACGCAGAGGGACAACCGCTGCACTCCCTCGCCGACGTCCTGGCGGTGGCTCGCCCGCCGATGCTGATGACGCTGGCGGGGCTGAGTTGCTGGGCACTCGGCCTGCTGCTGATGGCAGCGTATCTCCTGCGCGCCTCCCGCCGACCCATCACGCGCCCCTCTACCCAGCAGGCTCGTCACCACATCGGGCATTCACACGCTCGGGGGAGGACACCGGCATGAGACACGTACTGCTCGAACGGCATCCGGGCCTGATGGCCGCGCTCTGCGTGATGGCGGCAAGTGTCGGCGCGCTGGCCCAGTTGCTGCCTCTGGGGTTTCAGGAGGCAGGGCAAGAAGTGACACCGCTGGATGCGCTGGCGCTGGAGGGACAGCGCCTTTACCTGCGGGAAGGCTGCCAGCAATGCCATACCCGAATGGTGCGGGATCTGCCGGGAGACCAGGCACGCCATGCAAGCCGGGACGCCGCCTCCCGCCACCTCATGGAGCGACCGGCCCTGTGGGGCAACGCTCGTCATGGCCCTGACCTGAGCCGCCTCCCGGCGGAACATGATGAGTCCTGGCAACGTCTGCACCTGTACTCGCCGCGCCACAAGGTGGCGGATTCCAGCATGCCGGCCTACCCCTGGCTATTCGAGCACGCCCTGAGCGGCGAGGGTGTCGCCGAGCGAATGCGGGCCCTGCAGGCGTTTGGCGTGCCCTACCGAGACGACGAGATCCTCGCGGCGCCCGCCCGGGTACGCGGCAAGGCCGAGGCGACCGCTCTGCTGGCCTATCTTCAACAGACGGATCCCCTTCGGCACTCATCCGCGACAATACCCGACCCGACAGGGGAGACACTCGCCACACTGACACTGACGACAGGAGCTGCACCATGAACCTGCTGGCAAACGTCGATCTGCCACTGTTCTGGCAGGCATGGATCAGCATGCTCACGCTGGGCAGCCTGGCCTTCTGCACGCTGTTGCTTGTCGGGCTTCGCTCGCGCAGCACCTCACCCGATGATGACCTGCAGGGAGATGGGCCAGGCGACGAACACCGCATTGACGGCACCCCTCAGCCGGACAGGCCGCTGCCGCTGGTCTGGAGTCTGCTGTTTCTGCTCACACTGCTGGTCAGCATGGGGCAGATCGTCATGTCCTTGAGGGGATGATGTCACCTGGCTCTCCCGAGTCGGATGAGGCAGGGCGTCGCAACCTGCCCCTTCGGGAGGTTCTGCGTCTAGAGTCATGCAGGACATCACGACACAATCAGAATTATCTAATATAATGCGCGCGATTCACGGAGCACTTCACATCCCGCCCCACAGGACGGGAACCCGTTCTGGGAAGTGCGCCTGACAGGTATCATTGACGGACAGCACCGACAGGCAGCAGCGACTCAGTCCATGAGGATGCTGCCTCTCCGTACAGGACCATGGAATCGCCCTGTACCAGGTGTCGCACCCGGACACCCCCACCCGAAACCCGCTCCCCACGAGTTTCGGCGTAATGCCCCAGGAGAGTCACCATGACGGCCCAGACAACGGCATCCCATCGATTGCGTGCGCATGAAGCACGCTGTCAGACCTGCTCACTCAGCTCACTGTGTCTGCCGCTGGCACTGAACATGGAAGCCATCGACCAGTTCGACTCCATCATTCGGCGCCGCGCGCCGCTCAGAAAGGGCGAGGTTCTCTTCACCCAGGGCGAGCCCTTCGACTGCGTCTTCACGGTGCGCTCGGGCAGCCTGAAACAGATCAACACCGAGAACAGTGGCACGGAGCAGCTCACCGGTTTCTTCCTGCCCAGCGAGCTGGCTGGACTGGATGCCATCGACAGCAATGCCTACCCCGGCAGCGCCGTGGCACTCGAGACCACGACCGTGTGCGAGATTCCCTTCGATCGCCTCGATGCGCTTTCCGCCCAACTGCCGGAACTGCGCACCCAGCTGTTCAAGAGCCTGAGCAAGGAGCTGCATGAGGATCGTCGGATGATGATGCTGCTGTCGCGCAAGACGGCAGATGAGCGCCTGGCCAGCTTCCTGGTCAACCTCTCTCAGCGCTTCCGTCGCCGCGGCTATTCGCCATACAGTTTCCGTCTTTCCATGTCCCGCGCCGACATCGGCAATTACCTGGGACTGGCCGTGGAAACCATCAGCCGTATCCTGACGCGTTTCCAGGCTCAGGGGCTGGTGGATATCCAGGCGCGCGAGGTCCATATCCTGCACCTGGATGGCCTGATCGAGCTGGCAGAAGGAGAGTGTCAGGGCGGTCGCTGACCCCCGTGATGCCATCTCTCTCACCACGAAGGCCCGCCACATCCTCATGTGGCGGGCCTTCGTGTTTTCCAGACAGTGCCAGGCGGCTCGGAGACGCTCAGCGATTCTGCAGACGGTTGTAATCCAGCAACCCGGCCTCGACGGGACGATCCGCATAATTGGCACGCAGCACGCTGTCCGAGAACTGCCAGAAGCGTGGGTCGGTGCGCCGCACTCCGATATCGGCCATCAGCTGTCGATAGTCCGCCTCATCCTTGAGCACGGCGACCCGCCGTGCCAATCCCTGCAGCGACTCGGGTGTCAGATGCCAGAAGGCATTCGGGTAATCCCCGGCCACGCCGCGCAGCACATCCAGCGTATCGCGCTCAGGGCGCCGATTGGCTTCCTCGTCGAACAGACTGGTGATGTTGGCATGAGCCGAGTTGCGCAGCACGCTGAACAACTGCGGGTGCTCGCTTCCCTCCCGTTCCAGCGCAATGATGGTGACTTCCGGCAGCAGGCTGGCCGCCAGACCACTCACCTCGCTCAAGGCCTTCAATTCGCGGCGCACGGCATCATCCTCCAGCGTCTCCAGGCTACGCTCGTGGACAAGTTCCGGCGCCAGGCGCTCGCGCAGGCGGCGCATCAGCCCAATGCGCGCCTTCTCCGGTGAGGAAAGCTCTCCCGGTGTCCAGACGATATCGCTCGGGGCATCAAACTGGGGCGGCTTCTTGAACAGCAGCTTTTCCAGCCCCGAATCCACATCCTGATACCAGCTGTCATGCACTGCCTGACGCTCGCCGGCAGGCAGAAGCGCCAGCAGGTTGTTCTCGCCTTCCATGCGCAGGAAGTCCATGTACAGGCGCGTGGTCAGCTGGTGGCCGAGGTTGCCATAGACATCGAAGCCGGCCACCAGCAGGTAATGGATGCGCTCAAGCATCGGGTAATCGATCACCCAGGCCGTCTTGGGCACATTGCCGACCAGCCCTTTCATCACGGCAGCGTTGTCGAAGTGACGATAGACCGTCAGGGCGGCATTGGGGTTGTGATCGCCACCCTCGCCGCCTTGCCAGCCGCTGCCGTCCCACAACAGCTGCATGTCCAGACGCAGATTGCCATCCTCGTAGGCCTGCATCATCAGCTTTTGCTTGGCCTGCAGATAGGCCTGCTGCTTGCGCTCGAACTTGATCCACGAGGAGATGGGCAATGCATTGCTGCTCTGCTCGGCAGGCAGGCTGAGATTCTCGCCCTCCCGTGCCAGGGTGCGCTCGACCTGCGGCAGGCTGAACAGTGATGGATCGGTGAAACTGACCCAGAAGTGGTCATTGATGACGTCCACGGCCACCTGGCCACGACAGACCGGCCCCTTGATGAAGCCCATGATGGTGTTCTGCGATTCATCCAGCATGAAGCGGTAACGTGACTCGGCAGGGATCGCCTCGAACGTCAGGAAGGGATTGGACGCCGTCTTGAGGTCATAGCCAGGCAGGTCATCCACCGTATAGTCCGGCGCGAGGAACAGCGACTGCCAGCGCTCCAGGCGCGCGTCACTCAGCGAATAGGGCAGATGATTCTTGGCCAGGATCGTCGAGCGCTCCTGCCATAGACGGTAATAGACGCGAGGACGCCCGGCCTCGTCATGCGGCATGACGTCACGACCATCTCCGGGATAGGCGGCGTAGGGAGCGTCATAGGGGCGGCGCGAGGAGATGCGCTGGATGGGCTCGCCGGGCGGCGTACTGGAGCGCACCAGCGAGAAGAAGATCGGCCGGCCATTGGCTCCCTTGACCTCGGGGAAGTAGAGGTGCGTCAGGAACAGGTGCTCGTAGATGTAGCGACTCATCAGCCGCTGCTTGAGGCTGTCACCATTGAGGAAGGCTTCCACCTGCTGAATCCGTGGCACCAGGACCTCAGACACCGGGCGCACCTCGGTCATCGGCGAGCCCTGCGCCAACCAGTTGACCAGCGTACGGTGCTCCTCATCACTGATCTGCGGCAGCGCATACGGCATGCCCCAGTCCGGATGATCTTCCGCGAAGGCATCATAGCGCTCGATGGGCGCGCACACCTGACTGCGATTGAGCGACAGATCGAAGCGGTCTTCCGGCAGCAGGCCTTCCTCCGTCACCGGCAGGGGTTGCTTGCGCTTCTGGCTCAGCGAGCGGAACAGCACACTGCCTTCCAGATTGGCGAGCGCCGAGTCGTTGCGCTCGTTGAGCACCGGCGAGAAGTTCATGTCACGCCATTCAGCGGTGCTGTCGGCATCCTCGAACAGACGCGTCAGATTGGCCGCCAGCAAGCGGGTGCCGTCATAGACAGGAGCGGGATTGATACCGCGGTCGATCCCGGCCGCCGAGGACATCTTGAGCTGGCACGGGGCGTCATAGCAGCCATGGCAGACCACGCAACGCGTCTCGAGGATCGGCTTGACCTCATCTTCCCAATGCCTCCCCGCCAGACTATCGCCGGACACGACGCGATCGCGTGGCTCGGGCGTCCCGAAACGCGCATCCAGCTGATGCACGGTGACGGCGCTACATCCTCCCAGCAACAGGATGACGAGGATGCTCCAGCGCCAGCGCGGGGTATGCCACAGGCGTCGAAGGGAGTTCAGCATGCAAGGCTCCATAAGCAGAGTACGAGACCGATGGACGGATCGGCCATGAGGCAGGCAGGGCCCGCTGCACACTGCTTCGACAGAGCACAGAAGACATGACAGGCACACAGTATGCCACGAGCAGAATAGCGTCTTTCAGAGGGTTTTCGCGCTCCCGGTCAAATTCTCGAGCCGCGGTGCATCCACCTTCACGCCGGCGACGTAAGACTCAATGACCCGGCAACGAGACCTGACTGGCCGGGTGGATATCTGCATCGAACCTTGCTCAACAACCAGAAAAAACGGGCTCGCCCGAAAGGAAACCATCATGACCATGAAGAAGACCGTGACTGCCGCCACCTTTGCCGCTGCTGCCGCTGCACTGTTCTCCACCGCCGCCCTGACCTCCATGTCCGTGCAGGCGGCTGACAACGCCGTGAAGTGTTCCGGGATCAACTCCTGCAAGGGCACCTCCGAGTGCGCCACCGCCACCAGCGCCTGCAAGGGCCACAATGCCTGCAAGGGTCAGGGCTGGTCCTACACCGCAAGTGCCGAATCCTGTGTCGGCACTGGCGGCGAAGTCATCTCCGGCAAGAGCTGAGCACTCGAGATGAGGGCACCGTCACCCAGGTAACGGTGTCGCCAGGAGTCCCTGGACGCAACGGGAGGACGGCATGCCGTCCTCCCGTTGTTGCATCAGGTCTACACTGCCAATGCAGGCACTGCCTGCCATGCCATGGAAAAGGAGTCACTCATGACGACAGCTTCCCGGAGTCACCAGCCTGCCACTGCCACCTCGGGTGCCGGTCAAGGGCTAGGGCTACGTCCTGAGTACTACCACGAGATTCTGACGACGCTGCCGGATATCGATTGGTTCGAGGCCATCAGCGAGAACTACATGGGCCCCGGATTCATCGACTCCGACGGCGTCAGTGCCGGCGGCAAGCCGCTGCACTTCCTTGAGCGAGTCCGCGAGCACTATCCCATCGCCCTGCATGGCGTCTCGCTATCCATCGGTGGCAGCAATCCCATCGACACCCGCTATCTGCGCGAGCTGCGCGCACTGTGTGAGCGCATCGAACCGATGTGGGTCTCCGATCACCTGTGCTGGACCCGCACCGGCGCGCATCAATTCCATGACCTGCTGCCTCTGCCCTATACCGAGGCCACCATCACGCACCTGGCCGAGCGCATCGACCAGGTCCAGAACGCGCTCGGGCGCCAGCTATTGCTGGAAAACGTCTCCAGCTACCTGACCTGGCAGCCCGACGAGATGAGCGAATGGGAGTTTCTGGCCGAGGTCAGCCGCCGTGCCGATTGCCTGATCCTGCTCGACCTGAACAACGTCATCGTCTCCAGCCACAATCATGACTTCGATCCGCTGGCCTATCTGGATGCCATGCCGGCGGAGCGTGTCTGGCAGCACCATCTCGCCGGGCACATCAGGCAGGACGTATCTGGCGGTGAGCTGTGCATCGACACCCACGACCAACCCGTCCCGGATGCCGTGTGGTCGCTGTATGACGCCGCACGCGAGCGCTTCGGCGATGTCGCCACCATGATCGAGCGCGATGACAACTTCCCGCCATGGTCGGAGCTGATGGAAGAATATGCCGAGCTGCGTCGCCGCAGTGGTCGCCCGCTGGCCGACGATCAACCGACCCGGACTGTCGCGGCGGCAATGAATGGGGGGCTGCACGCATGACGCATGCATCGACCACAGCGACGACAGCATCACAGTTCGATCGCCGCGCCTTGACCCAGCTTCAGGACGCCACCGCCGCCTATCTGGCCACGCCGTCACCCGACACCCGCAGCATCGCGGCACAGGCTGTCATCAGTGATGAGCTGGCCAGTGCCGAGGAGCGCCTTGGCATCTATGCCACGGCTTACCGCCTGCGCCTGTTCGATGTCTTCGGCGGTGATTTCGAGGCCGTGCACACCTTGATTGGCGATGATGCCTTCGGCCTGCTGTGTCGCGAGTACCTCAATGCCCATCCGCCGAGCCACTACTCGATCCGCTGGGCAGGCCAGCACTTTCCGGCCTTCGTGGCCGCGCGCGAACCCCGGCGTTCGCTGGTCACCGAGATGGCGGCCTTCGAATGGGCACTGGGGCTGGCACTGGATGCCGAGGAGATCGCGCCGCTCAGCGTCGAGACCCTGCAAGGGCTCGCCCCGCAAGACTGGCCGACGCTGAGACTGGCAGCCCATCCGTCACTGCATCACTTCGCCTTTCATTTCGATACGCCGGCCATCTGGAAATCCATCGACAATGACGAGCCGCCACGTGCGCCGGTCGAGAGCGACATCCCCACGCCATGGATCGTCTGGCGTCAGCCGACCGAGGGCGCACCCGAGGTGCACTATCGCTCTCTCGAGCCATTGGAAGCGCTGGTGCTCGACGCCATTCTCTCCGCCGGTGATGACGGCCTGAGCTTCGCCTCACTGGGAGAGTTGCTTGTCCCCGAAGTCGGCGCCGAGGCAGCGCCGGGCGCCGCCATCAACCTGCTGGTGCAATGGATACCGGCCGGCATGCTGATACGTCCCGAAGACACCGGACGAGCCAGCCGCCATACCTCAGACCGTATTGCCTGAGGCGGCGCCCCCTCCTGCAACAGACCGGACATGACAGCCAGCCAGGAAAGCCGGACAATACACGCCGATCACCCCCTTGGTGATCGGCTTTCGTCTTCCTGCTGCCGTGATGCCCATGCCCCCTTCTTCCCATGATCTGCCCTCTTCTCCCGATGGCCTGCCCTGCGACGCGTCAGTGACGTCTCGACCACTCGTGTCGGCGCCCCTCGATGCTGACCCGGCTCACGAGGCCGAGCCCATCTTGCCACTCGACATCCTGTTTCAGGATGACGTGCTGGTGGTGGTGCAGAAGCCTTCTGGCCTGCTGGTGCATCGCAGCCCCATCGACAAGCATGAGACGGAATTTCTGCTGCAGCGCCTGCGTGACCAGATCGGCATGCACGTCTTCCCGGTACATCGTCTCGATCGCCCGACCTCCGGGCTGATGGTCTTCGGCCTCTCACCGGAAGCCGCCCGCAAGCTGAGCGCCGCCTTCGAGGAACAGCAGGTCAGCAAACGCTATCTGGCCGTGGTGCGTGGCGTCGCTCCCGAACAGGAGCGCCTGGACTACGGCCTGCGCAAGGAAGAGGGTCGCCTTCCCAAGGCCCAGATGCCGGAGCAGGAAGCCATCACCGACATCCGCCGACTGGCTCAGGTCGAGCTGCCCGTCGCGATCGACCGCTACCCCCAGTCACGCTTCTCGCTGGTGGAGGCACGCCCCTTGACCGGCCGTCGACACCAGATTCGTCGGCACCTGTCGCGCCGTGGCTATCCCATCATCGGAGATGCCAGCACGGCAAGGGCAACTACAATCGTTACTTCGCCTCGACCCTGGAATGTCCGCGTCTGCTGCTGGCGGCGGTCGGACTGGAACTGCCGCACCCCGAGGGTGGCTGGTTGCGTCTTTCATGCCCACCGGATGGCGCCTACGCTGCCCTGCTGGCGCGCTTTGGCTGGCTGGGGCATCTGCCGGAGCGCCATGCCATCCACCAGGCCGAACGCCCCGAAAGCGACCTGGCTGGCCGGCCCACAGACGACTTGCCCGAATGACGACCGGGCACCCGCGAACACGCTTCGCCATCTGCATTCAACGCCCCTGGAAAGCATGAGCTGCGCATGACCACTACCCCTGACGACATTCCGCTGAATGAGCCAGCGGCCCACACGGCCTCTCTCTCGGACGCCGCGCCCTCTGCCAGCGAACGCATGCTGGCGGATTTCTTCGCCACCGACGCCGAGGCACCGGCGGCGGACGATTACGACTTCCGTTTCGGCGGCATTCGTCGCCTCTACGGCGCCAGCGCCTTCGCCCACTTCCGTCACGCGCATGTCGCGGTGGTCGGGGTCGGCGGGGTCGGCAGCTGGAGCGCCGAGGCGCTGGCACGCTCCGGCATCGGCGAGATGACGCTGATCGACCTCGACGACGTCTGCGTCTCCAACGTCAATCGTCAGCTGCATGCGCTGGATGGCCAGATCGGCCGTCCCAAGGTCGAGGTGCTGGCCAAGCGCTGCCAGCTGATCGCACCGCAGATGAAGATTCACGCCATCTCGGCCTTCGTCACCCCGGACAACCTGGCCGAGCTGATCCACGATGAGCTGGATCACGTCATCGATGCCATCGACAGCGTGCCCGCCAAGACGGCGCTGATCGCCTGGTGCAAGCGTCGCAAGCTGGGGCTGACCGTGACGGGCGGTGCCGGTGGCCAGCTCGACCCGACACGCATCCAGATCGCGGATCTTGCCCGTACCGAGCAGGACCCGCTGCTGGCGCGCGTTCGCTCCCTGCTGCGCCGCGACTACCATTTCAGTCGCAATCTCAAGCGCCGTTTCGATGTCGAGTGCGTCTACTCCGATGAGCAGCTGACCTACCCCGGTGCCGATGGCGAGGTCTGCGCCACCAAACCCGGCGACAGCGCCACGCGTCTGGATTGCGCCGCCGGCTTCGGCGCCGCCACCTTCGTCACCGGAAGCTTCGGCTTCACCGCCAGTGCGCGCGCCCTGGCGCGCATCGCACGCCGCGGTGCCAAGGCCACGCCGGCCAACGCTCTCAAGCCCGCGCCCGACGCCTGATCGCGCCGGGCGACCGCGCCAACTGTCTTGCCCATCAAGGAAATCATCATGTCAGAGCTGCCTCCCATGCCGCCGCTGCCCGAGAATCGTCCCGTGCCGGGGCTCTACCGCCACTACAAGGGCGCGCAATACGAGGTGATCGGCACCAGTCGTCATAGCGAGACGGAAGAGCTGCTGGTGGTCTACCGCGCCCTCTACGGCGAATGTGGCCTGTGGGTGCGCCCACTGAGCATGTTCATGGAGAATGTCGAGATCCAGGGCGAGCCAGTGCCGCGTTTCGCGCTGGTCACGCAATGGTCCTGCTGAGCCTCGCCGGTCGGTGGCGCCCATAAGCTGACCGACCGGACAGGTGCATGCCGCCTCTCAGGCTCGGTGCTATACTGCGCCGCTTGTTTTTCCAGACATACGCATTGAGGTGGGACTGGCCATCACGGCCCGGCCACCTCGACCACGCCCACACAGCGGGCCGTCCAGCATGCGCTGGCGGTGGCTGTGAGCTGGTTCATACCACGTCAAGAGCGGAGGAAGCATGAGCGCACTGGTTGGTGTCATCATGGGATCAAAATCGGATTGGGCGACCATGTGCCATACGGTCGAGACCCTGGAAGCCCTGGGGATCGAACACGAGGTCAAGGTCGTCTCTGCCCATCGCACGCCTGACCTGCTGTTCGATTATGCCGACACCGCCGCGGAGCGTGGTCTTGAGGTCATCATCGCCGGAGCCGGTGGCGCCGCCCACCTGCCGGGCATGTGTGCCGCCAAGACCTGGCTGCCGGTGCTGGGCGTGCCGGTGCAGTCCAGCATGCTGTCTGGCGTCGACTCTCTGCTCTCCATCGTGCAGATGCCCGCCGGCATCCCCACCGGCACCCTGGCCATCGGTCGTGCCGGTGCCGTGAATGCGGCGCTGCTGGCTGCCAGCCAGCTGGCCAACAAGTATCCGGCCATCCGCACGGCGCTCATCAACTTCCGCGCCGAGCAGACCGACCGCGTGCTGGACAATCCGGACCCGCGTCCCGATGCTCCCAGCCTGTCGCATGGAGGCCAGTGAATCATGAGCGAACCGATCCGCTTCGGTATCGTCGGTGGTGGTCAGCTGGGTCGCATGCTGGCTCAGGCTGGTGCCGCCCTCAATGCCCGCTTCACCTTTCTTGATCCCGCCGACTCGCCGTGTGGCCGCGTGCATGGCCATCATCTGCGCGCCGACTGGCAGGATGACGCCGCTCTGACACAGCTGGTGGCGGCCTCCGATGCCATCACCTTCGAGTTCGAGAACGTGCCCGCCGACGCCGTCGAGCGCCTGGCGGCAGAGCGTCCGACCTATCCCCCGGCCGGCGCGCTGGATACCGCGCGGGATCGCTGGAACGAGAAGTCGCTGTTCATGCGTCTGGGCATCGAGGTGCCGCCGCTGGCGCTGGTCGACAGCCAGGCCGATCTGGAAAGCGCGGTGGCCACCATCGGCCTGCCTGCCGTCCTCAAGACACGTACGCTGGGCTACGACGGCAAGGGTCAGAAGGTGCTGCGCGAGATGGCGGACGTGGCCGACACCTTCTCCGAACTCGGCAGCGTGCCGCTGATTCTCGAAGGCTTCATCGCCTTCGATCACGAGGTCTCGGTGATCGCGGTACGCGGTCGTGACGGTGAGACACGCGCCTGGCCGCTGTCCCGCAATGAGCACCGCAGCGGTATCCTGCACTGCGCCACACCGCTGGCCGCGCATGACCTGCAGGCCGAGGCCGAGGCGGCTGCCTTCAAGGTGATGCACGAACTCGACTACGTGGGCGTGATGGCCTTCGAGTTCTTCGTGGTCAAGGAAGCGGACGGCAGCGAGCGCCTGCTGGCCAACGAGATCGCCCCGCGCGTGCACAACTCCGGTCACTGGAGCATCGAGGGCGCGGTCACCAGCCAGTTCGAGAACCATCTGCGCGCCGTCGCCGGCCTGCCGCTGGGCGAGACAGCCCTGCTGGCCCCCTGCGCGATGCTCAACATCATCGGGCGCATGCCAGAGCGCGATGCCGTGCTGGCCATTCCCGGTGCTCGCCTGCATGACTACGGCAAGGCACCGCGAGCCGGCCGCAAGATCGGTCACATCACGGTGCTGGCCGCCGACCAGGCCAGTCTCGACGCGCGCATCGCAGCCGTCGAGGCGCTGCTGGTCAATGACCTGGGCAAGTAAGCCGGTTCTGCGCCACTGAAGACAAAACGCCCCCGCTGCCGATGGCAGCGGGGGCGTTTTCGTTCCTGTCACGACCTGGAAAGCCGCGCCTGGAATCAGTCGATCTCGTGATGAATCTGCTTCTGCAGGTAGAGCTCGATACCGACCTTCTCGATCAGACCCAGCTCGGTCTCCAGGTGATCGATATGCTCTTCCTCGTCGTCGAGGATCTTGCGGAAGAGATCACGTGAGGTGTAATCGCGGACCTGCTCGGCATAGGCGATCGCTTCTTTCAGATCACCATGTGCCTGGTGCTCCAGCGCCAGATCGCACTCGAGCATTTCCTTGGTGTTCTCGCCGATACGCAGCTTGCCGAGGTCCTGCAGGTTGGGCAGGCCTTCCATGAACAGGATGCGCTCGATCAGGGTGTCCGCATGACGCATCTCTTCGATGGACTCGTCATATTCCCACTTGGCCAGGCGCTTGAGCCCCCAGTCCTTGTACATGCGCGCATGCAGGAAGTACTGATTGATGGCTACCAGCTCGTTGCCCAGTATGGTGTTGAGATGCTCGATGATCTTGGGATCGCCTTTCATGTCGCCATTCCTCTCTTGTCCGGTGCGGTCTCGTTGTCGTCGGCGACCGGCATGCATGCCGGTGTCAGGGGCCGTCGGGGGTGAGGCGTCTCAGGCACTCGCCCCGCTTCGTCAGGTCCGGCAAGTATGGCGCAAAACCATGAATTTTTCGAGACATGACAACAAGTTATCGACTTTTAGGCGCAAATGGGAAAGATTGGTATCCGCGTTGTCATATGCAGACGGACACCGGTGAGCGTACAAGCGATGAAAGCCCGGGAGAGGAAAGCACGAGAAAGGAAAGTGCGAGAAAGGAAAGTGCGAGAGAGGATAGCTGGAAAGATGAGCTCTCCCGGCAAGGAGCGGCATGCGAAAACGCCAGAGGCCCGATCATGTGATCGGGCCTCTGGCGTTTGAATGACATGGACTCGTGGCGCTGTGCTGCATCGACAGGGCAATCCAGGCCTGGAGAGGCAAGCTACCCTGACATCAGACCGCGTAGGCGAGGTCGTCAGCCGGCATCATTTCGCGTGCCACGGCTTCACGGGTGATCGTCTTGGCCATGCAGGCACATTTTCCACATTGGGTCGCACACCCGGTCTGCTCGCGGACCTCACGGAAGCTGCGCGCCCCCTGCTCCACGACTTCACGGATCTTGTGGTCTGATACACCCTTGCACAGACAGACGTACATGGCTCACCTCGCTCACTCCAAGTGAGACAAATGTAAATGATTCGCAGAAAGATGCGCAACACCTGACTGCAAAAAATTCTCATTTGCATGACATATCAACCACTTGCATTACCCCGTCTTCCACCGTCGGCGCCATGAATTGCTGCTGCGGGATGTGAACGTCCGCCCAGAGCCGCGTGACGGTTCTCGACCCGCCGTTCTCCCCGCTTTCCTCAACCCGCTGTTCTCAAACCATTGCTTTCAAATCCACTGCTCTCAAATCCGTTGCATCGATGAAAGCGCCCACCGTATAAAGAAGGGAGTCACCTGCCTAAGGCAGGGGTTGCGATTTGGGACAGGGACGCTAAGATGTATAACGTTTTATTATGCAGAAAAGAATCAAGTCGCAACAAAAAATAATGAGCCATCGACATCCAATGGTTCAGGCAGGTCACTCGCCTCCTGCTAGCGTCACTTCGCCAGAACGCTGCCGTTCATGACGATGACCCACACGCAGCAAGGCGACGGCAAATGACTGCCACGACCTGCCAGGCAATCAGGAAAAGCACATGAACAGGACACTGCAAGAGATTCCGTCGACGCCCTCCATCCTGACTCGGCCCATCGGCATGCCGATGATGGGCGACATGATGATGCCGTGACCGGCCCGAATCCGTCTGCTGTCCGTTCGTTTCGCCTACTGCCAAACTGCAAGGAGTCCTGACCCAATGTCCGCATCCATCGCTACCGCCGAACATCACGCCGCCTCCCACCTGCCGCTCAATCTCGACGCCGTTCGCGATGCCGGCAGCTGCTTCGGGGACCATCACCGCCTGCCGCTCAATCCGCTGCTGCGCAATCTCTATCGCGAGGCGCGTCGCGAAGGCCTGGTGGACGAGAGCTGCAACGCACGTGAGTTGATGAGTCACATCGCACTGCCGCACGATCACGTCGTCACCCAGGAAATCTCCGATCGCGTCTGGCGCTACAACGTCGGTTACGCCAACAGTGAAAGCAGTGCCGAACAGGGCGACCTGAATGCTGCACTGGACTCGCTCAACGAGCGTACCCTCGATGAGCCACTGCCGGGCGCGCTGCATCGCCTTACCGAGGCCTGGCTGTACCTGCCCGGCGAGCTGGAAAGTCCGCGTCAGTCCAGTGCCGACGTCCTGTGGCTGGACAAGCAGGGCCGTGCCCGCTATCGCCTGGATCAGGCACGTCACTGGTTCGCCACCCTGCGTGACGAAGCCGTCGAAGTGGACGACTGGCTGGCATGGCGCCTGACCCACCTGCCGCTGACCAGCGCACCGGTGCTGGACACGGTCAGTGCCTTCACACGCCTGGCCCGCCTCGACCACGACGGTCAGCGCCCCATCGGCCAGCTGCCCTTCGTGCGCTATCGTGATGGCGTGCGCTTCGAGGGCATGGGCAACGCGGTACTCGACCTGCCACGTGAGCTGCCGGAAACTGCGGCACAGGAAGACAGCCTGGTCGTGTCACGCGCCACGGTCGACCGCATCATCACGCGTCTCGATAGTCTGCTGGGCGTCTGATTCACGTCCTGCACCCCTGACAGACACAACGCCCCGCCAGTCGATGACTGGCGGGGCGTTGTGTTTTCCGGCATTCGGCATGCCTTTCACGGCGATTCCTGCACGCCGCCCTTGCACGACACCCGCAAGGGCGGCGCCTACCGGGCCGTCACGCTCGGCTGGGCCTCGGCACCACCACCACGCGCGTGCCTGAGGCGATGTCGTGCCAGCTGCGGTGTTCAGGGTCCCATAGCTGCCAGAGATACCCCAGTCCACCGCATCCCAGCGAGAGACCGGCAACCAGAAAACGCAGCAGACACTGAGGCAGTGTCGGTGCGCAGCCTTCCGGCGTCTGCAGCCTCAGCCGCCAGGCCTGCATGCCCAACGTCATGCCACTTCGACTCCAGAAGTAGGCAAAGAAGGCGAACATCGCCACCAGCAGAAGCGAGCGGAACAATGGCGACTGATTGGCCTCACCGCCATTCGCGGCCACCCCCACGAACCCCAGCACGATCAACAGCGCCACTACCAGAAAGGTGTCATACACCAATCCACCCAGACGCCGCATCAGCCCGGCTGGGCGCACGCCCTGCTGCGCGAAGCAGCGCCGGGCCACCGGGCACCGTGCCCTAGCCACTGCGACGAATCAGCAGCAGGCCGATCACGTAACAGGCGATCGTGGGGGCCAGTACTGCCCAAATGGGCGCGAACCCGAAGACCACCGAGGCCGGTGCCAGCAGGTCCTGCAGGTATTTGAACAGCAGACCGACGATGATCCCGTAGAACACGCGCGTCCCGGCTGCCACGGTGCGCAACGGCCCGAACACGAAGGACGCTGCCACCAGCACCAGCGCTGCCAGCGTCAGCGGTTGCAGGATCTTCTGCCAGAAGTACAGCAATGGCTGGTTGGCGGACAGACCCTGCCCCTTCAGATAGCTGGCGTAGCGCCACAGATCAGAGGCGGATTGCTGCTTGGGTTCGGTGATCACCAGCTTGAGCAGGTCCGGCGTCAATCGGGTATCCCACTGGCGTGAGTCCTGCTGCTCGACACGCGTGGAGGCCACCTCGCCGCCTTCACGCTCGAAGACCGTGGTTTCCACCGCCTCCAGCGTCCAATGGTCGTCCTCCCAGACAGCACGCCGGGCGTACATGGCCTGCTTGAGCTCCTGATCATCATCGAATTGATAGCGGGTCACGTTGAGCACCACATCATCACTGCGGATCGAACCGAAGCGATAGAAGTTGTTGCCCTCACGCTGCCAGCCACCGCCTTCGGCATAGACGGCACCCGCCCCCTGCTGCTTCTCGGCGCGCCAGGCATCGGCCTGCATCTCGGTGACAGGCGCCACGTACTCTCCCACGGCCATGGTAATGGCGATCACCAGCCCGAGCGGCTTCATCACGCCCCACAGGATGCGCGTCAAGGAGCGGCCCGCCGCACGCATGATGGTCAGCTCATTGCTGGATGCCATGCTGCCCAAGCCGATCAAGGCCCCCAGCAGCACCCCTACCGGCACGAATTCGTAGAAACGTGACGGTAGCCTCATCAACAGGTAGAGCAAGACCTCAAGGGCACCGTAATCCCCCTCGACATCGCCCAGGTCATTGATATAGGTGATCATCAGATCAAGCCCGAGGATCAGTACCTGTACCACCAGCATGGCCAGCAGCACGTTGCGCGCGATGTAACGGTCGAGACGATCAAGCAGCATCAGCGGCCACCTCCGCGGTTGTCGCGCCAGCTCAGCCAGAGGCCAAGCGCCAGATAGACGCCGTGAATGGGCCACAGGCCGATCGCGGCCGGATATTTGCCGGACGCGACGGCATTCTGAGCCGCGATCAGCAAGCTGAGGTAGGTGATATGCACGAAGATGGCCGGCAACAGACGCGCGAAGCGGCCCTGGCGCGGATTGACGCGTGCCAGTGGCAGACCGATCAGCATCAGGATCGGCACCATCAACGGCAGAGAGATACGCCATTGCAGCTGGGCCTGGGCTTCGGGCGTCTGCGTGGCCAACAGCTCTCGGGTGGAGACGAGTTCGATGTCATCCTTGAGGCTTGCCTCGCTCTGCCCCTCGCTGACCCGCACCGCATAACGCTCGAAGCCCAGTCGCTGTGAAGCCGACTTGCCCGGCTCCACCGCGTAGCGTGAGCCATCCGCCAGCACCAGATAGCGACTGCCGGTCTCCTCGCTGACGTCCTGGAAGGCGCGCTCGGCGCGCACCACCGACTGACTCGGTTCGCTGTCATCGCGGCGGGTGGCCCCGTCATTGCCACGCTCGGCGATGAAGACGTGCTTCAGTTCGCTGTTGTCGTCACTCATGCTCTCGGCATAGACGGTGCGATCGCCGATTTGCTGAAAACGTCCCGCGCCCAGCACCGAGAAGTCGGTCTTCTGCTTCTGAAGCTCCAGCAACATCTCGTTCTTCAGCGCGCCAGCCGGCGTCAGGTAGAGGCTGCAGGCCGCCACCAGCGCCGTGATCAGCAGTGCCGGCAGCAAGGTGACGCGCAGCAGACGCTCCGGGCCGACACCGCAGGCCACCAGCACGGTGATCTCACTGTTCATGTACAGCTGACCGAAGGCCAGCAGCACGGCCAGGAAGAAGGACAGCGGCAACAGCAACTCGAAGAACCCCGGCAGGTGATAGAGCATCAGGCTGCCGAGAATCGAGGCCGGGAAGTCCCCCTCTGCCGCGTCACTGAAATAGCGGATGAATCGGCTGCCCATGATGACAAGCATCAACACCCCGGCCACCGCGGCCATGGTGGTGAGAATCTCGCGTGTCAGGTAGCGGAAGATGATCAAATGAAACTCCTGTTTCCCACTCGCAATCGAGCGTGTTGACCAGAACGATGATAGCCGGTGAAGACACGATACGGGACACATGAAGATGCACCATCCCTCATGCATGCCGAACCGCCTTTGCGTACACTGGGCATCCGGCCTGCACTTGCGCCTCGGCCCGGTGCGATCGAGTGTCGATGACACTGGGCGTACCGAGCCCCGCAAGGGCATGCTCGAGCATTATCCAGAAAGCATGCAGCCTTGTCGCGGCCATGCCTTGCGACAGGCACATGATCTTCCGCATGATGGACGGCACCGGGAGATGCTTGCCATCAGCGGCCAGTGTCCCCATTCAAAGGTCATGCTCGGTCAGACACCGATGGACGGCAGAGCCTCTTCACATCCGCCCCTGCCGGACCTGGATGCCTGACCCCGGATATCGCGACACGCCCGACCCGCTTCGGTCTGACGCTATCCTCATTTTCGTATCCCTTACTCGCCCGCGTGGAGTTGTCATGGAATTTCCTGTTGTCACTGTCAATCCGGCCCAGCTAGAGACCGCCTGCCTGGTGGTTCCCGTCATTGAAGGCGAACTCGAAGGCGCCGCGGCACGTCTGGACGACGCCAGCGAGAAGCTGATTTCCCAGCTGATCGAACGCGGCGACTTCAAGGCCGAGCTGGGCAACACCCTGCTGCTGCCTTTCGCCCCGGGGCTCGGCGCACAGCGCCTGCTGCTGGCCGGGTTCGGCAAGGCCGAGAAACTCGACGAGAGCCGCTACAAGCGCGGGCTGGACGCCGCCATGGCAGCACTGCTCAAGCTGCCGGTGGAAGACGCCGCCTTCGCGGGAGTCGGCCTCGATATCGAGCTGCGCGACGCCGCATGGAAGGCACGCATGATCGCCGAGAGCGCGCTGCGCAACGCCTACCGTTTCACCGAGATGAAGAGTCAGCCGGGCGAGCCTGCCTCTCTGACCCGTCTGAGCGTGGTAAGTGCCGACAAGAGTCAGCAGGAAGAACTGGAAGCGGGTCTGCGTATTGGCGCGGCCATCGGCGAAGGGGTCAACGAAGCCCGCACCCTGGGCAATCTGCCGGGCAACATCTGCACCCCGACCTATCTGGGCGAGCGTGCCGAGCAACTGGGCAGCACCTCCGAAGGCGCACTGAAGGTGACCGTGCTGGGTGAGGAAGAACTCGAGAAGCTTGGCGCCCTGTCACTGCTCTCGGTCGGCCGTGGCAGTGAAGAGCCGAGCCGTCTGATCGTGATGGAATACCGCGGCGCGGAAGACGAGAACGAGGCACCGCACGTGCTGGTCGGCAAGGGCATCACCTTCGATACCGGTGGCATCTCGCTGAAGCCGGGCGCCGGCATGGACGAGATGAAGTACGACATGGGCGGCGCGGCGAGCGTCTTCGGCACCATGCGCACCGTGCTGGCACTCAAGCCCAAGCTCAACGTGGTCGCCATCGTGGCCAGCGCCGAGAACATGCCGGACGGCCGTGCCACCAAGCCGGGCGACATCATCAAGACCCTGAAGGGCCTGACCGTCGAAGTCCTCAACACCGACGCCGAAGGCCGCCTGGTGCTGTGCGACGCCCTGACGTACGCCGAGCGCTTCGAGCCGGCCAGCGTCGTCGACATCGCCACCCTGACCGGCGCCTGCGTCATCGCGCTGGGCAATCACGCCACCGGCCTGATCTCCAACGATGATGACCTGGCGCTGGATCTGCTGGATGCCGGGGAAGAAGCCTGGGACCGCGCCTGGCACATGCCGCTGTGGGACGAGTATCAGGCACAGCTGGATTCCAACTTCGCCGACATCGCCAACATCGGTGGCCGTGAAGCCGGCATGATCACCGCAGGTTGCTTCCTGTCCCGCTTCGCGGACACCTTCCCGTGGGCGCACCTGGACATCGCCGGCACCGCCTGGCAGTCCGGCAAGCAGAAAGGTGCCAGCGGCCGCCCGGTGGGCCTGCTGACCCAGTATCTGCTGGATCGCGAAGCGGAACTCAATGCCGCCCAGGAAGAGACGCTCTGAGGCTTCGCATGCTCTCGATGGCGTGCTAGCGTTGAGACACGCGGGTCGGCACGCCACTCGGCACCGCTGACCCCAGAGGTCCTATAAAAATGATTCGACCCCCGGCGTTTCGCGCCGGGGGTCTCGCTGCTACGGAGACACCCACGTGACCAAAGGCTTCGACGTCCGCGCGTCCACGCAACCGGCGGATGCTGCCATTCGCGACACCATCCTGGCCAATCCCGGCTTCGGCCGTCACTTCAGCGACCACATGGCACACGTCCGCTGGACCGCCGATGGCGGCTGGCACGGCCATGAAGTCCGCCCCTATGGCCCGCTGAGCCTCGACCCCGCCGCCTCGGTACTGCACTACGCCCAGGAAATCTTCGAAGGCATCAAGGCCTATCGTCATGAAGACGGCTCGGTGTGGACCTTCCGTCCCGAGAAGAACGCGGCACGCTTCCGCAACTCCGCCCGCCGCCTGGCACTGCCGGAGCTCTCCGACGAGGACTTCGTCGGCTCGCTCAAGGCCCTGCTCGCACAGGACAGCGCCTGGGTACCGACCCCCGCCAGCGCCAGCGATGAGTGCAGCCTCTACCTGCGCCCGTTCATGATCGCCAGCGAAGCCTTCCTCGGTGTGCGTCCGTCGCGTGAAGTCGATTACTACGTGATCGCCTCGCCGGTGGCCGCCTACTTCAAGGGTGGCATCAAGCCCGTCTCCATCTGGCTGTCCTCGCATTACAACCGTGCGGCGGCCGGTGGCACCGGTTTTGCCAAGTGTGGCGGCAACTATGCCGGCTCCCTGGCGGCCCAGAGCGAAGCTACCGCCAATGGCTGCGATCAGGTCGTCTTCCTGGATGCCGCCGAGAACAAGTGGGTCGAGGAACTGGGTGGCATGAACCTGTTCTTCGTCTTCAAGGATGGTCGTCTGGTCACGCCGCGTCTGACCGGCACCATTCTGGAAGGTGTCACCCGTGACTCCATCCTGACCATGGCGGGTGATCTCGGCCTGACGCCGGAAGAGCGCCCGGTCAGCATCGACGAGTGGCGCGAAGGTATCGCCTCCGGTGAGATCACCGAGGTGTTCGCCTGCGGTACCGCCGCCGTCATCACCCCGGTGGGCGAGCTGGTCAGCGAAGACGCGCGTCTGGATCTGACCGCCAATGCCGGCGACGTGGCCATGCGTCTGCGTCGCCAGCTGCTGGACCTTCAATACGGTCGCGCCGAAGACACGCGTGGCTGGATGACCCGCCTGGCGTAAGCCCTGTGGCCCATGCCAGACGACAACATGAAGGCCCGCCTCGCAAGAGGCGGGCCTTCATGTTTGCAGACGCGAAGATATCGCGCTTTCCGATGCGTACCGAGTCCCTCCTGCATCGAAGCCACGTGGCGAGTGCGGTATCCTGAGCGCTCGCGAACTCTTGCCACGAGCGGTGCCCATGACCCAGATCGACTTCTACATCCTGCCCGATACCACGCTGGAAGCCCGGCTGGAATTCGCCTGCCGTCTGGCCGAGACCATCCATGCCAAGGGGTTCCGCCTGCACGTGCATGTCGAGGATGAGGCGATGGCGCGTCAGTTCGATGAGCACCTGTGGCAGTTCCGCCCCGAGAGCTTCGTACCCCATGCGCTGGATATCGATCTGGATCTCGCGGCGCGCGAGGCAGAACACGCCGATGACGTGCCACGTCCGCCCGTGACCATCGGTTGGCAGGACGCGCCGGCACCGGGCATCGAGGCACTGCTCAATCTGCACCCCGAGATCCCCGAGTGGTTCTCGCGTTTCGAGCGCGTCGCCGAGATCATCAACCAGCATCAGGATGTGCTGGTCACCAAGCGCGAATGCTGGCGTACCTACAAGTCACGTGGCTATGCGGTGCGTTCGCATCAGCTCAAGGGCGTGAGCTGACGCCGACAGATGGCAGTGGCGCTGTCAGCCGACTCAGCGCTCGCGTTCCCCGCCTTGCCCCCGGGCCTCGAGAAACTCGCGAAAACGCACGATCAGCCACTCGATCCAGTGCTCGACGTCCTGCATGCCGGGGGGACTCTCCCCCACCGCAAAGAATTCCGGCGGCAGGCCATCGGCTTCCGCACCCGTTCGCTCGCCAATACGCACAGCCCACAACGGCGCCTCACGCGGCAGACGCTGGATCTCGCTGAACAGCGACGCCACGCTCATGTCGGCGACGTCTCCGAAGATCACCATGCAGGGGCTGACATCACGCACCAGGCGCAAGGCCTGAGCCGCGCTGCTGGCAGTGATGATGTCCAGATTGGCGACATGGCTGCCGATCACTTCCAGGCGCAGTCTGTCCTCCGCGCGCGTGCTGATCACCAGCCAGCGACACGCCACTGGCAGCGCCTGATCTGCCGACCATGCCGCCTTCACGACCTGTTCATGGGCACTGACATCCGCCAACGGCAGCCATACCCGGAAACAGGCCCCCTCGCCCAGTACGCTCTGCGCGGTGATCTCCCCCTGCATCCGCCGCGCCAGCTCACGCGACAGCGCAAGCCCGAGGCCCGTGCCCTCGATTCCCGAATCCTCGCGACCCAGACGCGAGAAAGGCTGGAACAGCTGAGCCGCCTGATTCGGGTCAAACCCGAAGCCACCATCCTCGACATCCACCCAGGCCATCTCCTGGCCGTGGGAGTCGATACCGCGTCCGAGAGCGAGACGTATCCAGCCGCCCGCGCGGTTGTACTTGATGGCATTCCCCATCAGGTTGCCGAGAATCTGGTCCAGACGACGGCGATCGGCATTCAGCCACAGCGACGCCTCTTCCAGCGCCAGTGACAGCGTCAGTTCCGCCTGGTCCAGCCGCGGCTGGTACTGACTGACGAGGCGAATCAGGTGCTGGCCGATCGACAGAGGCTGGCAATCGAGGGGCAGTTCTCCCGCTTCAAGGCTCGACATCTGCAGCACGTCCTCGATCAGCGCCGAGAGCTGGCTTGCCGCGTGGCCCGCTTCATCCACATAGCGACGCTGTTCGCGCGTCAGGGACGATTCGTCCGCCAGCAGGTCAGTGAAGCCCAGGATGGCATTGAGGGGCGTGCGGATCTCGTGACTGAAGCTCGAGAAGAACCGCGACTTGGACTGACTTGCCTCGGTGGCGCTGTCACGTGCCGCTTCCAGCACCTGCAGCGTCTGCTTGTGACGCTGGATGTCCAGCACCACCCCCGTGGCACGCAGCGGTCGTCCGTCACCATCGCGGCGGGTCACCTGACCTCGCACCTGCATCCACACCCAGCTGCCGTCGGCATGGCGGTAACGCACGTCACGCGCCTCGGCCCAGCTGTCGCCATGCAACACGCGCCAGCGGGATTCCAGCATCCCCGCCAGATCCTCCGGGTGAGTCATGGCATCGAGATCGGCCAGATGCATGCTGGCCTGGATGGGGAGCCCCATCATCAGGAAGAAGTTCTCGTGGAAGTGGAGATCATCACGCTCGAAGTCATACCGCCAGGTCGCATCACCGGAGGCCGCCATCACCATCTCGACATGCCGGGCATCCTCGGCGCGTTCGAGCTCGATCTGATCACGCCGCAATGCGGCTTCCCGCAGGGCTTCCCCCGCCTGATCAAGCTCTTGCAAGGCAAAACGCTGACGCACCACCGGCTGTCCGCGACCGATGCGCAGCGCCATGTCACTCAAGCGTTCCAGGGCTTCGGAAAGCGTGGTGGCCATGGATTCCGCCCGCCAGCGCATCACCACCAGCAGGACCAGGAAGAAGGCGATCAGGCCGACCAGCATCACGTAACCCAACTGATTGAAGCGCGTATTCCAGTGCTGGATGCCGCTTTCCACCTGCTGCGGGTCCACCACGGCCAGCAGCCGCCAGTCCGTCCCCGCCACCGGATACCACGCCACCAGCCGCTCACCGGCGAGCAGCGGTATCTTGCGCATGCCATGGGGAGCATCGTCGATACCATGCAGCAGGCGCACCATCTCCGGCGACTTGCTCTGATCACGTGCCGTTTCCAGGAAGCGGTCATGCGTCAACGGGGTCGGCTCGATCCGCGGAGGGACATGCACCCCGAAATCCTTCTGACCGGCCTCGGGCATGGCCAGTACGCTGTTGCCACTCACCAGCACCAGGTAGGCGTTCCAGGGAAGTCGCGTGCTCTCGAGATGCCTCGCCAGCGCATCGAGCGTGACATCGATACCGACGACACCCTCAAGAAAGTCCCCGCGATGCACCGGCATCAGGGTCGAGATCAGCCAGCCTCCCCCGACGGGGTCCTGATAGGCCGGCGTCACGACCGGCTCACGCGTGGGATTGTTGCGATCATCGGCCAGGTAATAGAAGCCGTAGCTGGTGAGATCCACCCCGGGGGTGAAGATGCCGTGGGTGTCGATCCACGGCTTGATACGGAAATAGCCGTCGTAGCTGGAGAACCACGCCTGACGCAGCTCGGGACGGATCTCGAGCATGTCCTGCATGACCGTATCCAGCCGCGACAGCCGTGCCACCTTGCCGTAGTCCTGCAGATAACTGGGGGCCAGCGACGAATAATAGGAGCCGGCCTCCCCGTCATCCTCGGCCACGTAGAGGGTGCCATCCTCACTGAAGACATGACGCGCCATCTCTCGGACACGCTCGCCCGGCGCGATGGGAGCATCCATCTCGCGGAGTGCCGAGTGTGCCAGCTGCTGCACTTCCCTGCGCCAATCCTCCACCACCATGCCGGCATGCTCCGCCTCATAACGGCTCAGCTGCTCAAGCTGGGTGCGGATCAGGTCTTCACGGGTCGCTTCCTGCTGCTGCGCGACCAGCCAGTGCAAGCCCAGATAACCGCCCAGCAGCGCCACCTCCATCACCAGCAGTGGCACCAGTGCATGACGCAGCAGTTCATGCCAGACCCAGCGACGGGTCGGACGAGGTGCACCATCCGTGGGGCGAGGCTTGGACATTGCGGCTCCGCGAGCAGGAACAGGAGGGAGACTCCGAGGCGAGGCACCTCGGCGTCAGCAGGTTGCGTCAGGATACGGCATCATTGCGTGGATGTTGCCTGCTTTGTGAAACCGTCCCCTTGGCGAGGGCCACAAGAGCCTGCACGCCAAGACCGAATGACGCCTGACATCAGCGGCGCTATAATCGAGCCCATTTTCTGCCTGCGCTGCCCCGCTCACTGAGCCGGCGCGGGACGTCCCGCCCAACCGGATCATTTGCAGACCCATGGACAAGACCTACCAACCGAACGCCATCGAGACGCGCTGGTACGAGCGCTGGGAATCCGAGAATCGCTTTGCGCCGTCAGGCCAGGGCGAGAGCTTCTCACTGGTCATCCCGCCGCCCAACGTCACCGGCTCCCTGCACATGGGCCATGCCTTCCAGGATTCCATCATGGACACCCTGGTACGCTGGCGTCGCATGCAGGGTCGCAACACCCTGTGGCAGGTAGGCACCGACCACGCCGGCATCGCCACGCAGATGCTGGTGGAGCGCAAGGTCGCCGCCGAAGAAGGCAAGACGCGTCATGATCTGGGTCGCGAAGCCTTCACCGACAAGATCTGGGAGTGGAAGGAAGAGTCCGGCGGCAACATCACGCGTCAGCTGCGTCGCATGGGCACCAGCATCGACTGGAGCCGCGAGCGCTTCACCATGGACGATGGCTTCTACAAGGCCGTGCAGGAAGTCTTCGTGCGCCTGCACAAGGAAGACCTCATCTACCGTGGCAAGCGTCTGGTCAACTGGGACCCGACCCTGCACACCGCGATCTCCGATCTCGAAGTCGAGAACCGTGATCAGCAAGGCAGCTTCTGGCACTTCCGCTATCCGCTCGCCGATGGCGTCAAGACCGCCGATGGCAAGGACTACGTCGTCGTCGCCACCACGCGCCCGGAAACCCTGTTGGGTGACACCGGCGTGGCCGTCAATCCCAAGGATGAACGCTACGCAAGCCTGGTCGGCAAGTTCATCGAACTGCCGCTGGTCGGCCGTCGCATCCCCATCGTCGCCGATGAACACGCCGACATGGAAAAGGGCTCCGGTTGCGTCAAGATCACTCCGGCACACGACTTCAATGACTACGAAGTCGGCAAGCGTCAGGGCCATCTGCTGATCAACGTGATGAGCCAGGATGCCACCATCCTGGAGCGCGCCGAGATCTACGACCTGCAGGGACGTCCGCAGCCCCAGGAAGACGCCAGCCTGCCGGCCGCCTACGCCGGTCTGGATCGCTTCGTCGCGCGCGAGAAGCTGGTCGCCGACATGGACGCGCGGGGTCTGCTGGAGCAGGTCGAGACCATCAACAACACCCTGCCCCACGGTGACCGCTCCGGCGACGTCATCGAGCCGCTGCTGACGGACCAGTGGTTCGTGGCCGTCGAGGAGCTGGCACGCCCGGCCATCGAGGCGGTCGAGAACGGCGACATCGAGTTCGTGCCCAAGAACTACGAGAACATGTACTTCGCGTGGATGCGCGACCTGCAGGATTGGTGCATCTCGCGTCAGCTGTGGTGGGGCCACCGCATTCCGGCCTGGTATGACAACGACGGCAACGTCTATGTCGGCCGCAACGAGGAAGAAGTCCGCGCCGAGAACCAGCTGGGTGCCGACGTCGAACTGCGTCAGGACGAAGACGTCCTCGACACCTGGTTCAGCTCTGCGCTGTGGACCTTCGGCACCCTCGGCTGGCCGGCGGACACCGAAGAACTCAAGACCTTCCACTCCACCGACGTGCTGGTCACCGGCTTCGACATCATCTTCTTCTGGGTGGCGCGGATGATCATGTTCACCCTGAAGTTCAAGGGTGAAGTGCCGTTCCGCAAGGTCTACGTGCATGGTCTGGTGCGCGACAGCCTCGGGCAGAAGATGTCCAAGTCCAAGGGCAACGTCCTCGATCCCATCGACCTGATCGACGGCATCGGCCTGGATGAGCTGGTCGAGAAGCGTACCGGCAACATGATGCAGCCCAAGAAGGCCAAGGCGATCGCCAAGGCCACGCGCAACGAGTTCCCGGAAGGCATCGAGCCGCACGGTACCGATGCGCTGCGCTACACCCTGCTGTCACTGGCTTCCACCGGGCGTGACGTGAAGTTCGACATGGGCCGTCTCGATGGCTATCGCAACTTCTGCAACAAGCTGTGGAATGCGGCGCGCTACGTGCTGATGAATGCCGAGGACCAGGATTGCGGCGTCAACGGCGAAGCCGTCGAGCTGTCACTGGCCGATCGCTGGATCATCGCGCGCCTGCAGCAGACCGAGCAGCAGGTCACCCGCGCGCTGGAAGAGTTCCGCTTCGACCACGCCTCCCAGGCGCTCTATGAGTTCATCTGGAACGAGTACTGCGACTGGTATCTGGAGCTGTCCAAGCCGGTGTTGTGGGACGAGAACGCCAGCGCGGAAGCCAAGCGCGGCACGCGTCGCACCCTGGTGCGCGCGCTCGAGACCATCCTGCGCCTGATCCACCCGATGATGCCGTTCATCTCCGAGGAGATCTGGCAGCGCATCGCGCCTCACGCCGGCAAGCCGGTGGAAGGCGAGAGCATCATGAGCCAGGCGTGGCCACAGGCCGACGCCGAGCGGATCGATGAGCAGGCCATCCGTGACATCGAGTGGCTCAAGGGCATCATCATCGCGGTGCGCAATATCCGCAACGAGCTGAACCTGTCCCCGGGCAAGCCGCTGGAGGTCTACCTGCAGAACGGGGCCGACGGCGATGCCGAGCGTCTGGAAGCCAATCGTCTGTTCCTGTCCAAGCTGGCCCGTCTGGAAAGCATCACCTTCCTGGCGGCGGGCGACGAAGCCCCGATGTCCGCCATTCAGCGTGTCGGTGAGCTGGAAGTGCTGGTGCCGATGGCCGGCCTGATCGACAAGGAAGCCGAGCTCAAGCGCATCGACAAGGAACACGAGAAGCAGCAGAAGGTCATCACCGGTCTCGAGAACAAGCTCGGCAACGAGAAGTTCGTCGGTCGCGCACCGGCCGATGTGGTCGAGAAGGAGCGCGCCAAGCTGGCCGATGCCCAGGCGGAGCTTGCACTGCTGGAAAGTCAGCGCGCCAAGATCGAAGCGCTGTAAGCCACACTCGTCTTGATCGCAGGCAAAAGCCCCCGGCACCGAAAGGTGCCGGGGGCTTTCTTCATTCCGGGCATGTCACGGGAGTCGGCGCAGGCGCTCAGTCGTCGCAGGCGCTCAGTCGTCGCTGGCCGCGACGGGCATGAAGGTCGCCAGCAGGTAGCCGGTGTCATCCATCACACGCAGGCGAGCGCTCTCGCCACTGCCGACGATCTGATAGCGAGCCACCTCCTCCAGCATGCGATTGAAGGCATTGGACTGCTCCGGATTGGGGCACATCTTCATGGTCGAGGCCAGCGGGCCGATCTCCAGGGTCTGGCGAGACTCATCCAGTACCACCGGCCCCATCAGACGATTGCAGCCATTGCTGCCCACCAGACGCAGGCGGTCATCCTCTTCATCCGCCAGCTGCTCCGGTGTCGGGGCCTGCAACAGGAAATTGGGCGCCTCGCTGCCCTCCTCGGTCTTCGAGAAGCTCCAGGGGGTACCGACCAGCGCAGGACTTGCACTGCCGGCACCGCTCCCACCGCCCTGCCCGGCGTCCGTCGCGCCTGAGTGACTGACCGCGCAGCCGGCCAGCAGGGATGTCGCGATCGCCAGCGAAGTGGCAAGTGATAGACGGCGCAAGATGACGCTCATGAAGAGATCCCCCGTGATGAGCCTGCCTCGATGTCAGGCATTGATGAAACGATCGGGCGCGAGCATGCAGACCCGTCGCGCAAACCACAAGCCCCTTGATGCCCTGCGCCATCCCGGTCCCGACAGGCCGACTGGCTTGCGAGACGATAGCCCGCCAGATCGCGTCTGACGCAACGATGCTTCTCTCCTGGAACATTCGAAAACAGTGTTTCTTGAAGAGCCTTTGAAATTACCATACGCCGTGAAGGCAGCGATAGGGATCGCTTGCTGATGCTTGATGATACCTCGCACCATCTGCACCAGGAGGGACGGAGATGCTGACCAGACGACTACTGGCACTCAATGCCACAGGATTCGCCTTGCTGATCAGCTGGTGGGTACCGGCACTGGATTTCTGGCCCGATCTGGACGGCCGGGTATTCTGGGCATTCAATCACCTCATCTCGCCACTCAATCCGCACTGGGATACCCTGCTGGGGCTTCTCAACACGCGGTTCTTCGATGCTGCGGCCTTCGGCCTGATGGGTGTCCTGTTCTGCTGGGCGATGCTTGAGGATTCGCGCCCCGACCGCTACCGGCGCTGGGCTAGCCTCGGCATCACCATGCTGCTGACCGCCGGTATCATCTCGCTGTTCGTGCTGCGCGCCATCAGCTACGGCCATGCCAGTCCGACTCGCGTCTTCCAGCACGCACAGCATCTCTCCGACCTGGTGTCCTTCAAGACCAAGGACTCGGCCTCGAACAGCTTCCCGGGGGATCACGGCTTGATGCTGATGGTCTTCGCCGGTTACATGTGGGCCTTCGCCCCACGACGCATCGCGCTGTGGAGTCTGGCATTCGTGGTGATATTGAGTGCCCCACGCATCATGGTGGGTGCCCATTGGTTCAGTGATGTCTATCTGGGCTCGCTCAGCATTGCACTGATCATTCTGCCCTGGGTGCTGTGTACGCCCGTGGCGCGCCGTCTGGCGAGAGCCATCGAGCGCTGCCTGTCAGGCCTGGGCCGGCACACGCTCGAGAACTGAAGAGCGACTCGAGAGCGCAAGACAGCCTCGAATCACCCCACGAGTGTCCTGTCGGCAAAGTGCCCATGTTCTGCCGGGGGCTCACCCTGATCCCCCTGGCGCGCCGTCTCAGGGGCAGCCAAGAGGCTGCATGACTCGCCTTCCC
This sequence comes from Cobetia sp. 3AK, assembly GCF_029846335.1. Classification (NCBI taxonomy): domain Bacteria; kingdom Pseudomonadati; phylum Pseudomonadota; class Gammaproteobacteria; order Oceanospirillales; family Halomonadaceae; genus Cobetia; species Cobetia sp. 3AK. Next base: position 341,384 of record NZ_JARWKR010000003.1, read on the forward strand.
TTTCCTGCTGCCGCTCCCCCCCCGCTACCACCCGGTCGCGCCCCTGATGCTTGGCGTGGTACAGGCGACGATCCGCCAGCTGCAGCAGGTCATCCAGTGATTCACACTCATGACTGACGGCGACCCCTATCGAGACGGTGACCGGCACGGTGCTTCCCGCAAACTGTGGCGGCGAGCTGGCCAGCAGGGAACGTATCCGTCCCGCCACGGAAATCGCCTCGCCGCGCCCGCTGCGCGGCAACAGCACCAGAAACTCCTCACCACCGATACGCCCTGCTCTATCCCCCTGGCGCAGTGTGGCATTGAGCAGGCGCCCGATCTGTCTCAGGGCCTCATCACCTGCCGCATGCCCCCGCAGATCATTGATCTGCTTGAAGTGATCCACATCCATCATCAATACCGAGCAGGGCACGGCGTCCTGCCACCATTTTTCCGCCTGGCGCAGGGTCTGGCGCCGATTGAACAGCCCGGTCAGCTCATCGCGACTGGCATCCTGGCGGTACTGGCGTTCGAAGTGTTCGGTGAGTGCCAGCATGCGCCACAGGAAGGTGACCATCAGCATGAAGACGGCAAACAGGTTGAATGACTGCATGATCCAGACAGGGATGAAGCCATCGGAAACATGCTGAGAGGCCACCATCAGCGACAGCACTGCAGCGACGAAGAGAGACAGCGTGCTGATGACACGCACCTTGCCTGACAGGGGAGCAAGATGGATACCGGCCATCACGATGAAGAAGTAATACTCGTAGCCGGCGGCATTGCCGAAGCAGTAGGAGGCAAGCCAGGTCATCAACGTCAGACTGCCCAGTACCAGCACCAGAGCCATCAGCATGTGATGCTGACGATGCAACAGCACCCCCAGCAGCCCCACCAGCACCATGATCCCGCTGGCGAACGCCAGGCGTGGTGCCTTGAGCACCATGAAGACAGGCAGCCAGGCCACATAAAGGCCCAGCACCATCAGATAGACCCACAGATAGGCATGATAGAAACGGCGATGCTCGACAGCGAGCAGACGCGGTTCTTGACGCAACCAGGCACGAGCAACACTCAACATCAGGCAGTCCTTGCCATTCGGCGGTCATCACGTGGGCGAAACTCTCATGACACGGACACGGCCAGCGCGCGACAGGGGGAGTGTCATGGAGCCTGCACCTGTCTGGACGGCAGGGGTAGCCCTGCACAACACCAGAAAGCCACCGCATGACGTGTCATGTCTCATGCGGCGAGCATTATTATTCTGATCACAGCATAAGCCCAAATGCCGGTTCCGCCAGCCCCGCACCGACATTGCGTCACCATTGTGCGACGCTTGCCCGCGCCTGAGCGCTGTCGGGCATCGCGACCCCGGCGTGAGCGTTACCAGCTGCCGGTATTGGCCATCGAGACCCACGGTTCCTGCGGCGCAAGGGGTTCGCCGGCCTGCAGCAACTCCAGCGAGATGCCATCCGGGCTCTTCACGAACGCCATGTGGCCGTCACGCGGTGGGCGATTGAGGGTCACGCCATTGTCCATCAGATGCTGACAGGTGGCGTAGATGTCCTCGACACGATAGGCCAGATGGCCGAAGTTGCGCCCGCCTTCATAGTCTTCCGGGTCCCAGTTATGGGTCAGTTCCAGCATCGGCGCCTGCATCTCACGGGCACGTTCGGCATCCTGCGGGGCTGCCAGGAAGATCAGCGTGAAGCGGCCCTTCTCGGAATCCTTGCGCGAGATCTCGACCATGCCGAGCAGGTCACGGAAGAAATGCAGTGAAGCGTCGACATCACGGATACGCAGCATGGTGTGCAGATATTGCATGGATCACTCTCTTGAACGATGGATGAGCCGGCACTGAAGACGGGAAAGGACGTGTGCCGAGCGAAGCGGGCTCGGCGTACGGGAATATTCTAGACACACGACTGCCGCGCGACGAGTCTCCTCGCCACGCGGCAATGTGGTGATGCTTGCATCCTGCTGCTGGCGCCTCGCACCGTCAGGCGATGCGTGAACTGCGCTCCAGCCGCACGGGGACCGCCTTGGAGGCAGGTGTGCCGGTATCGCTGCCATGGCTTTCCAATGCGACCAGCACATTGGTTTCCGGATAATAGGCACCGATGCAACCGGCCGGGATATCGTATTCCACCAGCTTGAACTGAGGCGCACGCCGCTCACTGCCATCCGGGCGCGGCTCACCGACCATGTCGACCCAGTCACCATCGGCCAGCCCCAGGCGGGCAAGGTCCTGCGCATTGATGAAGACCACTCGACGCTGACCCGACACGCCACGATAGCGGTCGTTGTAGCCATAGACGGTGGTGTTGTACTGATCATGGCTACGCATGGTCTGCAGGGTCAACCAGCCTTCCCGGCGCGCGAGCTGCTGATGCAGCACGGACCCCGGCAGCGCCGCCGCCGAGAACTCCGCCTGACCACTGGTGGTGGGGAAGCGCAGCTCACGCACCGGGTTGGCGAGATGGAAACCGCGCTTTTGGGCCAGACGGGCATTGAAATCGGCAAAACCGGGAATCACCGCCGCGATCTCGTCACGGATGAGGTCATAGTTCTCGCTCAGCGCCTCCCAGTTGACCGGGTCACTCACGCCGCGCCGTGGCAGCACCCGGGCAAGCGTGGCGCGCGCGATACCCGCGATGATGCCGGGTTCCGAGCGCAGCTCGTCACTGGCCGGCGCCTTGATGCCAGCGCTTGAGTGCACCATCGACATCGAGTCCTCGACGCTGATGTGCTGGGAGGCCACCTGTGCGGAGCGATCGATCTCGCTGCGCCCCAGACACGGCACAATCAGCGCTTGCGTCGTCTTGCCGATCACCAGATGACTGCGGTTGAGCTTGGTGCTGATCTGGACGTTGAGCTTGAGGTTGCGCATGGCCGCCTCGGTGCGCTCGCTGTCCGGCGTGGCGCGCGTGAAGTTGCCGCCCAGCGCGATGAAGGTCTTCGCCCTGCCCTGTTCCAGCGCCGCCAGACTCTCCACGGTGTTGAAGCCCTGGCCACGCGGCATGCTCACGCCATAGCGGGCTTCGAGTGCATCGATCAACGCGGCCGGCGCCTTCTCGTCGATGCCCATGGTGCGGTCTCCCTGGACATTGGAATGTCCGCGAACGGGGCAGGCACCGGCACCGGGACGCCCGAAATGGCCTCCGAGCAGCAGCAGATTGACGATCTCCCGCACGCTGTCCACGGCGTGCAGATGTTGCGTGATGCCCATCGCCCAGGTGCAGATGACGTTGTCGGCCCCGGCGAAGATCATCGCGGCCTCCTCGAGCTGCGCACGGGTCAGCCCGGACTGATCCTCGAGCGTGGCCCAGTCCGTCGCCTCGACCACGTCCTGCCAGGCCGTCGCTCCCCGCGTATGGCGCTCGATGAAGGAAGCAGCGCGCGTGAATTCGCCGCGCGCCTCCATGGCGAAGAGTGCCTTGGCCATGCCCCGCACCGCCGCCATGTCCCCCCCCATCCGCGGCTGGTAATAACGATGACTGATGGGCTGACTGGAGAGGGTCATCATCTCCAGCGGCGACTGCGGGTCGGCGAAGCGCTCCAGCCCCCGTTCACGCAACGGATTGAAGCTGACGATGCGCGCCCCACGTCGAGAGGCACGTCGCAGGTCCCCCAGCATGCGGGGATGGTTGGTGCCGGGGTTCTGACCGAACACGAAGATGGCATCCGCGTGCTCGAAATCCTCCAGCAGTACCGTGCCCTTGCCGACACCGAGACTCGCCTTCATGCCGACGCCACTGGCCTCATGACACATGTTGGAGCAGTCGGGGAAGTTGTTGGTGCCGAACAGACGCACGAACAGCTGATACAGATAGGCCGCCTCGTTGCTGGCGCGTCCGGAGGTATAGAACAGCGCCTCATCCGGTGACGTCAGCGCATCGAGGTGCTCGGCGATGATCGCGAAGGCCGCCTCCCAGCTGATCGGCTCATAGCGGTCACTGGCCGCGTCATAGCGCATTGGCTCGGTCAGGCGGCCCTGATCCTCGAGCATGAAGTCGTCCCAGCCCAGCAGCTCCGTGACGGTGTGCTGAGCGAAGAAGCGTGGCGTGACACGCTTGGCGGTCACTTCCCAGGCCACTGCCTTGGCGCCGTTCTCGCAGAATTCGAAGGAGGAGCCGTGCTCCGGATCGCCCCAGGCGCAGCCGGGGCAGTCAAAGCCCTTGTCCTGATTGGCCTTGAGCAGGGAGCGCACGCTCTTCCATGGCGCCCTGGAGTGACTGACATGCTGACCGACACTCTTGAGCGCCCCCCAGCCGCCCGCCGGACCAGAGTAGGCAGCGATGCGGGGATGGCGCGTCATCCTCTCATCCTCACGTGGCAGGCGAGCCGATGCGTGCTCAGGCGTCTCGGGGGCGGCAATATCAGTCATGTCAGGGTCCACAGGCAAAAGGGGAAGGCGGGAAAGGATCAGACAGGCGTGAGTACGCGCCAGGGGCCGTCAGTCGGCCTGACCACTGAGCAGCTCGAGTCGACGCCCGCGATGGGCACAGATCAGGTTGAGATCACAGGCACGCGCGGTCTCCACCGCCAGGCGTGAAGGCACGGCAAGGGTGGCAAGCGTCGGAATGCGGGCACGGATGGTCTTCTGGACCAGCTCCAGACTGCAGCGACTGGAGACCAGCAGCGCCTCGGGCCAGACGCCGCTGTCGAGACTCATGCCGATCACGCGGTCCAGCGCATTGTGGCGACCGATATCGGCCCCCTGCGAGATCAGGCCGCCCTCGGCGTCCAGCCCCAGCGCCATGTGCATGCCGCGCCGTGTCGCGCGCTCCAGGCGCTCCAGCCCACGCATCAACGCCTCAGGTGAGAGCGCTGCCCGTGGCGGCAGGCGTGTCAGGCCAGCCATCAGCTCGGCCTCATCCTGCACACCACAGGCGCCACAGCTGGACACGCTGCTCTCGCGCCGCTGATGGCCCTCGGCCTTGCGCGCCAGCGCCTCGCTGACGTCCAGACGCACCGCCAGCCCATGGCGCAGCCGCGAGAGATGGATGGCAGTGACCTCCTCACGCCGCGTGATCCAGCCTGCGGTGAAGGCGTGCCCCAGCGCCAGAGGCTCCAGCGCCTCGGGGCTCGCCAGCAGCGTGCCCATCGGGATCTCATTGAGCACCAGACTCACGGGTAGCTCGGAGGGCCCATCCAGCTCTCGCAAGGGCCGCTCACGCGCATCCTGATAACGCAGTCCCTCGGTCGCTGCTTGATAGAGTGAATCACTCATTCCGACACCCCGTTGTGCGCGACATCACTGTGCAGATTCGCGAATGTACGCAAGCCGTCATGGCGATACGATAGCGTCATCATCGATCGCTCACCAATTGAACTCGCCCGTACCTTGATAGACACCATCAATGAAATTGCCAGCATGAGGCGACCCCTTGATCCCGCGCAGGAAATTCGTGCGCGAGTCACGTAAAATATGCCGCCGAACCACGAAGGCTCGCCTGGACGACGCGGCACTCACGCGCTGTCGCACGCCTTCCCTTCTGATCATCCTGCTCCGGATTTACGTTCCGGCCCGCATGAGGACTCCTGCATGACCGATACCCCCACGACCGTCGCACCGGCTGCCGACACCGCTCGTCCCAGCCCGCTGGCGCCGCAGCATGTCGTCTGCGCGCTCTACAAGTTCGTCACCCTCGAGGACTTCGAGGCGCTGCGCGAACCGCTGCTGGCAGTGATGGACGAGCATGGCATCCGCGGCACCCTGCTGCTGGCACGCGAGGGCATCAATGGCACCGTCTCCGGCTCTCGCGCCGGCATCGATGCCCTGCTGGCCTGGCTGACGGCAGACCCGCGCCTGGCGGAACTGGATACCAAGCAGTCTCTGGCAGAGCAGTCCCCCTTCCTGCGTGCCAAGGTCAAGCTCAAGCGCGAGATCGTCACCATGGGCGTGGAAGGGATCGACCCGCGCCATACCGTCGGTACCTACGTGGAGCCGAAGAACTGGAACGCGCTGATCTCCGACCCTGACGTGCTGCTGATCGACACCCGCAACGACTATGAAGTGGAAGTGGGGACCTTCAAGGGTGCCGTCAACCCGAACACGGCCGCTTTCCGTGATTTCCCGGACTATGTCTCCCGTGAGCTCGACCCGCAGCAGCACCGCAAGGTGGCGATGTTCTGCACCGGAGGCATTCGCTGCGAGAAATCCACCGCCTATCTGAAGGAGCAGGGGTTTGAGGAGGTCTATCACCTCAAGGGCGGCATTCTGAAGTATCTGGAAGAGGTGCCCCAGGAAGAGACGCTGTGGCAGGGCGAATGTTTCGTGTTCGATGACCGTGTCACCGTCGACCACAAGTTGCGCCCCGGTCAGTTCGACCAATGTCACGCCTGCCGTCTGCCGATCACGCAAGCGGACAAGCAGAGCGACAAGTACCAGAAGGGTGTCAGCTGCCCGCGCTGCTACGACAAGCTCAGCGATGCCCAGAAGGCACGCTTTGCCGAGCGCGAGAATCAGATTCGTCTCGCCGAGCAACGGGGTGAGGCGCACCTGGGCAAGGACGCGCTCGCCCAGATGCAGGCGCGTCGTGACGCCAAGCAGCGTCAGCGCGAAGCGGCTCGTCTGGCCGCGCTCAAGGCGCAGACCCAGGACGCCGACAAGGGCTGACCCCCACCTCGTGCGTGGCTGAAGACTGATCAAGACACCCCGTTTTCACGGGGTGTCTTGCGTTGCCCCCTCCATCATCCGTCCACGTCTGCCGACCGAGGGAGCGAGCGCAACAGCTCCAGCACGGCATTCAGCCGACGGCTATGCTGTTGGCCGCTACGCCACAGCAGCCCCACCGTCTCGCCCTCCCCGGGCAGGCGTCGCGCCACCAGCCCCGTACCGAGACGCGAGTCGGCAAGGTGTTCCGCCAGCACGCTCACCCCCAGGCCCGCCTCCAGCATCACGCCCAGCGCCGCGATGGAGTTGGCTTCCAGCAACGGCGACGGCTGATGGTTCAGCTGAGCCAGTTGCTGATTGAGCCGGCGCCGCTGCTGCATCTCCGGCGTCAGCAGCACCAGCGGATACTCCCGCAGACACTCCCATGCGGGTGTCTCGGGCAGCAGGAAATGCGCCTGACTGGCAATCAGCGCCGAATGCTCCTGATAGAGCGGTCGGCAGGCGAAGCCGCTCATGGCGGGGGCCGCCGGATAGCCGACCGCGAGATCCAGCTCACCATCCTCCAGCCCCTGAGCCAGCGAAGAGGTGGACAGCTCCCGCATGCGCAGGGAGAGCTGGGGAAAGGCCTCACGCAGACGCGGCAGGAATTCCCCCACCGCCGCCAGCGCGGACGGCACGACACCCAGCGTCAGCCGACCGGTCAGCACGGCCTCGGGTGACAGATCTCCCTTGAGCTCATCCAGCTCGGCGATGATGCGCCGCGCATGGGTCAGCACCCGCTCCCCCTCCGGCGTGAAGCCTTCGAAACGATGGCCGCGCAGTATCAGCGCCGTGCCCAGCTCCTCCTCGAGCTGCTTGAGACGCGCCGACAGCGTCGGCTGGGTGACATGGCAGACTCGCGCCGCCCGTCCGAAATGGCGTTCATTGGCCAGCGCGACCAGAAAGCCCAACTGCCGATGATCCATGACGGGGTCCTTGCGAGGGGGAGAGTAGAGAAAGTGAATGGCACGCAGAGCAGATGCACGCGACGACGGAAGGCCGGACACGACGACGCCCGGCGGAAATCACCGGGCGTCATCATCGGCGCAGGGCCGCTATTGCATCGCGCCTCATGCCTCACATCTCGTGCTGACAGTGAAGCGGCGTGTCTGGCGACCTGCTTACTGGGCAGCGTCCTGAACGGCTTCACCTGCGTGTTCGACATCCTGGCCGGCACCGTCAACGGTGTTGCAGCCGGAGAGTGCCGCCACAGTGAAGAAAGAGGCGAACAGCAGTGCAATGGTACGGGACATGGTCATGCTCCTTGTGGTGATGGATATCATGGATCCTGCCATTCAACGCGTCATGCCTGCGCTGATACCCATTACCTTGGGCCACCCTGCGGGGTTTCAAGGGAGAAATTCATGTTTCGTTCATTGCCTGAATCCGCTGCTACCTCACTCGCTCAGCTGGCCGACTCCTCGATGGAGCCCCCCAGATGCTCAAGATCTTCCCCGAAGCCTTCCACGGTGTTGCAGCCTCCCAGCATCAGGCCGAACAGCAGAGCCGTACCGGTCATCATCATGAAGCGTCGCATGGGTATTCCTCTCTCAAGTGCCTGATCGCACGCAAGGTGTCGATCAGGCCGTCAGGCTCAGCTGGCTGCGTTGTCGATCTTGCCACCCAGGTGTTCAAGATCCTTGCCAAAGCCGGCCACCGTGTTGCAGCCCGTCAGGGCCACGCTGGCCACCAGCAAGGCGGCCATCATCAAGCGAGTCACTCGCATGTCATGCATTCCTGATCAATCGTCTCTGCCACTCTGACCTTCGTGACACTGGAAAGTGCCAATCTTCAGCGATTCACCAGCAGAATCTTGCCCAGTGCCTCGCCGGATTCGATCAATTCATGTGCCTTGGCGATATCGCGGAAGCTGAACTGATGCTCGTCCAGCAGCGGGCGAACCGCCCCGGCCTCCAGCATCTCGCTCAGGGCGTTGAGCAGCTCCGGCTGCTCATCCATGCCGATACCGGTCAGCAGCGGCACCGAGCGGAAGATGACGTGCAGCGACAGGTTCTTGGCGTGCAGCTGGGTCAGGTCGTGGGTCGAGCGGGTGTTGATGGAGCACAGACGACCGGAGATCGCCGTGGCCTCGATGGAGCGATCCAGATTGTCACCACCGACGGTGTCGAAGACGAGATCGAAGCCACGCCCGGAGGTCAGGCGTGCCACATAGTCACTGACCGCTTCCTCGCGATAGTTGATGATCTCGTCGGCGCCCAGCTGGCGCGCCAGATCGGCCTTGGCCTCGCTGGACACGGTGGTGGTGACATGTGCGCCGAGATACTTGGCGATCTGCACCGCGACATGACCGACCCCTCCGGTACCGGCGTGGATCAGCACGTGCTCGCCTTCCTTGATCTGACCGCGCGAGACCAGCGCCGTCCAGGCCGTCAGGAACACCAGTGGCAAGGCCGCGCATTCTTCCAGGGTCAGCGCCGCCAGACTCGGGCGTTTCACGATCACACGGGTGTCAGCGATCATGTAATCCGCCAGTGCGCCCTGCCAGCCCTTCACGCCACCGGCGCAGCCCAGCACTTCATCGCCGACCGAGAAATCCGTCACGCCCTCGCCCACGGCGTCGATCACCCCCGCGACATCGCCATTGAGGATGGCCGGGAAGTCGGGGTGCGACTTGACCAGGCCACTGCGCAGCTTGGTCTCGATGGGATTGACGCTGGAGGCGGATACCTTGATGCGCACCTGACCTCGTGCCGGGGTCGGCGTGTCCAGCTCGCGCTCGACGAACACATCCGGGGCGCCGTATTGCTCGATGACCATGGCCTGCATGTGGGAAGACTCCTGAACAATGAGAAAGAAGCGACGCCCTGCCCGCACGGCGTCGTCATGAAAGTTGGGTGACACCGCGCCACGAAGGTGGCGCCATGTCGGCAATGACCCGAGCTTACTCCGTGTCATGCCTCAAATCAGCATCAGGTCAGCACCAGCTTGAGCACGATGAGGAAGATCACCGCCACCGTCAGCCACTTGACCCAACGCGCACCGGCAGGGCTCATGTTGACCCGCGCACCGAGGAAGGCGCCGCTCATGTTGCCGACCGCCAGTACCAGGCCATAGGCCCAGCGCACCTGACCATCGAACACGAAGACCGCCAGCGCCGGCAGGGTATACATCAACACGATGAAGACCTTGAAGACGTTGACCTGGGTCAGATCGATCTTGAGCAACCGGTAGAGCACCACGATGAACAGCACGCCGACGCCCACCTGAATGAAGCCACCATAGAGACCGATGCCGAACATCGCCAGCAGCACGATGGGAGTGATGCGTTCCGGCGTCAGCTCACGGGTGTCGATGCGCGGCGTCGGCAGCAGCATCATGATCGAGCACACCACCATCACCACGATCAGTACACCCTCGAAGGCCTCAGCACTGATCCGGGTCGCCAGCCAGGCCCCCAGCATCGCGCCCAGCACGGCAGGCACGGCCAGTCGCCAGGCCACCCCCATGTTGTGCGCCCCCGCCTTGAGGAAGGTGCTGGTGGCAGTCGCACTCTGCAACGCGATCGCCACGCGGTTGGTGGCATTGGCCTGTGCGGGGGGCAGGCCGAGAAACATCAACAAGGGCAGCGTCAGCATCGAACCACCCGCCGAGAGCACATTGATGAAGCCGGCCACGCCACCCAGCGCGATCAGCGCCATCACGCTGATCAGATCAAGGCCGCCTGCCAGCCCTGCCACATCACTTGTCATGCCGACATTCCTTGTCTTGCCGTAAAAGGGGGACACGCTGCACGCACTTCGTCATTCAGAGCGCGCGATGCCCGACACACCCTCCTCGCAGGAACCTCGCGAAGGCAGGGATGCCGGGCATCGTGGGTGATGCATTGCGTCACGTCATGCAGGATTCAGGCACGTCTGCCGGAACCTGCCGGAACTCAGGAAGCCAGAGCTTCCTGACGGCCACTCTGGCGCACGCTGTAGGTCAGCACGCCCAGGAAGATGGCCAGCCCGGCGATATCATAGGTCAGCTGACCATGCGGCCACAGCATCAGCGCTCCCAGCGGGAACATCGCCAGACGCAGCCACCAGGGCAGTTCGTGCTCCAGATAGCCTTCCATGCCCGCCACGATAGCGTAGATCCCGAACAGCGCGAACACGAAGACCGTCAGCATCTCACCGATGTCGCCGGAGATCAGCGGACTCCAGGCGAACAGCAGCGGCACGATGTAGAGCCCCTTGGCGATCTTCCACGCCATCAGGCCTGTCTTCATCGGCGGTGTCTTGGCGATGGCGGCAGCCGCGAAGGCGGTCAGGCAGACCGGCGGCGTGACGTTGGAGTCCTGGGACAGCCAGAAGATGATCATGTGGGCACTCACCAGTGCCATGGTCAGCACGTGCGGCGACAGCGCCTGCTCATACAGCTGGCTCTGGAAGGTATCCGGCACCAGGGCCAGCAGTTCACGTGCGGCGTCCATGCTCATCGGCGCGCCCAGCAGGTCCAGCTTGTCAGGTGCCGCCAGCATGAAGATGGCCTTGGCCTGCTCCGGCAGGTTGCCCGCCGCCAGCAGATCCACCAGCTGGGAGTGCGCGATCAGGTTGTAGAGCGCCGGGGCGGACAGCGTGCCCAGCACGATATAGGACGCCGTCACCGGCAGCCCCATGCCCAGGATCAAGGACGCAAGCGCAACCAGGATGATGGTGATCAGCAGGCTGCCACCCGCCCAGTCGGTGATCATCAGCGAGAAGGTGTTGCCGATCCCCGTGGTGGAGACGACATTGACGATCAGCCCGACGGTGATCAGCAGGATCGCCGTGGTGGTCATGTTGCGCACCCCGGCCAGCATCGCCTCGATGATGTCGCCGAGCTTCATCGGGTTCTTCGACAGCCACGAGGCCGCGATGACGGACAGGATCGCGATGCCGGCGGCGTAGGTCGGCGTGAAGCCGTAGATCAGTGCACCGACCAGCACGAACAGCGGTGCCAGATAGTGCCAGCCATCCTTGAGCACGTCCTTGAGGCGCGGGCCCTGCGGGTCATCCAGCGCCGTGGCGTCGGAGCGTTTGGCCTCGATGCGCACGAACATGGCGACAGACAGGAAGTAGAGCAGCGCCGGCAAGGCGGCCACGCCGACGATGGTCAGGTACGGCACCTGGGTATAGGACGCCATGATGAAGGCGCCCGCGCCCATCACCGGCGGCATCAGCTGGCCACCGGTGGAGGCGGCGGCCTCCACGCCTGCCGCGAAGCGCGCCGGGAAGCCGGCACGCCGCATCAGCGGGATCGTGATCACGCCGGTGGAGACGGTGTTGGCGACACTGGAGCCGGAGACCGAGCCCATCAGGCCGGAGGCGAACACGGCCACGAAGCCCGGGCCACCCTTGAAGCGACCCGCCGCGCAGCGCGCCAGATCGATGATGAAGTCACCCGCGCCGGACTTGACCAGGAAGGCGCCGAACAGGATGAACATGAACACGTAGGACCAGGAAATGCGCGCGATGGAGCCCAGCATCCCTTCGCCGCCGATGAAGCTTCTGAACAGCACCGTCTCCCAGGTCAGGCCCGGGAAGTTGAACACGCCACCGACATACTTGCCCCACCAGGCCACATAGGTCAGCGCGATCAGACACAGCACCGGGATGAACCAGCCGGTGGTGCGCCGCGCGAACTCGAGAATCAGCCCCACCGCGACGATGGAGACCACCCAGTCCGCGGGGGAGAACACGACCCCACGATCATAGAGCGCATCCTCGAAGCCGATCAGATAGAGACCGCAACCCAGTGCCGCCAGCCCCAGCATGACATCCACACCCAACACCCAGCGCTTGGCACCATCACTGGACGGCGTCAGCATCGGGATGGTCAGCGCGCACAGCAGGCCGAACAGCCCGAAGTGCAACGCGCTCACCCACAGCTCCGACAGGGTCGAGATGGTGTTGAAGTACAGATGCGCCAGACAGATGACGATGGAAATCACGAACACGGCCCGCCCTAGCCAGGGCAGTTCCATGCGCCATGGCGCGGCTTCGACGGATTCATCGCGCACACCGGACAGGTCCGGCGCATCCGGCACGGCTTCAGTGGGACGAGAGGGCTCTGGCGAGCGGGAATCATGCATGGCGGTGCCTCAAGACGGGATCAGACAGCGATGGCGCGGCGGCGACGTGTGGCGTCAACCTGCGCCCGGGCTTGCGAGGAAATGCGGACTTGCTTCATCAATGACGTCGGTGACATCAGTGATGCATGGGCAGGCTTTGGCCTGGCAGAGGCTGCCTTGCGAAACGAAGGCGCAGCATGACGCCGGACCGGCACTGTCTTGTTGGACTGCACAGCCCTCACCGCGGCCATGGGCGCGCGATGAGGGCAGCGATGGAGCGGACTCAGGGGTGGGTCAGTCGGCGATCAGACGCTCAGGGATCTCGATGCCCTGCTCCTTGAAGTAACGCACGGCACCCGGGTGCAGCGGCAGCGGCAGACCAGCGATGGCCTTGTCGAGTGCCATGGCCTTGGTGGCCGGGTGGATGTTGTTCAAGAACGGCAGGTTCTCGTACATGGTCTTGGTGATCTGGTAGACGTCTTCTTCGGAGACGTCATCACGTACCACGAGGATGTTCGGCTGGGCGATGGTGTTGATCGCCTTGTCCTGGCCCGGATAGGTGCCAGCGGCGATTTCATACGGTGTCCACAGCTCGAACTGGGAATTGACCTTGGCCAGCTGCTCTTCGGTGAAGTCCAGCGTGGTGATCTCGTCACCGAGGTTGGCGTAGGCACGCGTCACGGCGGAAGCCGGTGCGCCTGCCGGAATGTTCATGCCGTCGATGTTGCCGTTCTGCATCGCGTCGGCACTCGGGCCATAGCCCATGTAGGCCAGATTCATCTTGTCGGCATCGATACCCAGCTGCTCGAGAATGAAGCGACCCGAGCCCTCGGTGCCGGAGTTCTTCTTGCCGATGGAGAAGCTCTTGCCATAGAAGTTGGTCATGTCCTCGATGGTGCCGGTCTTGACCTCATCGTTGCGTGCCACGAAGTGCTCGACGTTCTGCCACAGCATCGAGATGCTGCGCAGGTCCTTGTGCGCCTTGTTGACCGGCGGAGTGCCATTCCATGCCCAGGCGCCATAGAGGCCCTGGATGATGCCGAACTGGGCCTGGTTCTCTTCCATCAGCTTGAGGTTCTCGCCGGAGCCGGCGGAGGAGATCGCGGACACCGAGATGCCGGCGGTCGGCTCGAGCTTGACCTTGATCAGCGTGGAAAGCGCCACGCCGACGGGATAGAAGGTACCGCCGGTGGTCGCGGTACCCATGATGTACTTGCCTTCCGCCTGGGCTGCGGCACTGAGACCCAGAGAGGCAGCGATGGCGAGACCGAGGCCGGCCTTGAGGAACTGGCGCTTTTGCATGGAATGACTCCTTGGCGGGCCTGCCGGAACGCAGGCGAACCCTTATTGTTGGAATAGGCGAGACGTGGCGATAGCGGACGGGACAGCGAAGGTCAGGTCGTACTGCCCAGCCTTGAGTGAAGACTAGCAAGTGTCGAGCAGGGGCGGTATTTGGCGATGGGGGCATTGCGCCAACGGCCGGCCGGCATGGCGCAAACCGAAAAGTGGCAGGATTCTGCCGATCTGGTCACACTGGAGACATTCAGACACCCGGCCTGGGGACACCCGTGACGGCCCCGCCGGCAGACGGACCGGCAGATCAGCCGAGGCCATTCGGGCGCGCCAGCCCCGCGACGACGAGGAACGACAATGAATGATTTCACCCTGCACCCGCAGCTGGAGGCAGACACTCACTTCGTGGCCGATCTGGCATTGTGCAGCGTGCGCCTCATGAACGATGCGCGCTATCCCTGGTTGATGCTGGTGCCACGCCGTGCGGACATTCGCGAAGTCTATGAGCTGGACAGCCATTCCCAGCACCAGCTGTGGCACGAGACCACCCTGCTCGGCGAGCTGTTGATGCAGCTCAGTGACGGCGAAAAGCTCAATATCGGCACCCTGGGCAATGTCGTGTCACAGCTGCATGTACACGTGATCGCCCGCAGCAGCGATGATGCCACCTGGCCCGGGCCGGTCTGGGGAGTGGGACGCCCGAAGGCCTATGACAATGAAGCGCTCACCACGCTGATTGACACGCTACGCATGAAGATCGCCGAGCTGCCGACCTATTCCTTCTAGCGCCCTGTTCAGGCGCCAACGACAACGGGGCCCAGCGGGCCCCGTTGTCGTGATGGGAAGGGAAGCCAGTCAGCATGACATCAGTCGGACGCCGAGTGCCGGACGCTGGATCGCCAGGCACCTGTCATGTGCCTGCTTCTGGTGTCTCGACGGCGGGGCGCGGAGCCACCAGAGACGCGGCGGGAGCGGCACGCAGCGGGGACGGCGCGCTCTGCGCCGCGCGCCCGAACGGCGAGGCACCGCGTCCGGTGGGAGAGTCCAGCGCCTTGAGACTGCTGGCGACCAGCAAGGCCCCGAACACGCTGATGACGATCCCGCCGAGCAGCCCGATCACCGCGGCCCATGGCCACTGACGAAGCACTCCGCCCGCTTCGCGCTTGCCGGTCAGGCGCGCCGTGCCCGCCGCCAGACGCCCGCTGGCCTTCATCAGCAGCGTGGCCATCGCCACGCTGCCCACCGTCAGCGCGGTGCCCAGTGACATCGCCAGCACCGCCAGTACCCCGCTGCCGACCAGATTCAGCGCCAGCGCGGCCAGCAATACCAGAATCGCGCCGGAACACGGCCGCAGGCCGATCGCCAGCACCGCCATACCCATGGTGCGCCAGTCGCCGCTGGCCTGCTCCGCCGTCACGCCATGCGCATGGCCGCAACCGCAGTCATGCCCGTGTGAATGATCGTGGCCGTGAGAGTGGTCGCGACCATGCGACGGCTCGAACGCCAGCCCCTGCATCGCTGGCGCTTCCTGTGTCGTCACGCTCTCTTCCATGCCAGTGGTGGCGGGCGCCCTGAGTGCCCGCCACAACGCACGCGCGGCACGCCACAGCAGCAGCAGGCCCAACGCCAGTACGCCGACATGGCTGAGCAGAGTGACCTTCTCGACCTGCCCGAGCACCTCACGCCCGGCCCAGTCGAGCAGTCCCGCCCCCAGCCCCACCAGCACCAGCGCACTCACGCCCTGCAGCAAGGCCGCCAGCAGCGAGAGCCATAGCGCACGTCGCCGCGCGATGGGCTGGCTGGCCAGCAGCGTACTGATCACCACCTTGCCATGGCCGGGGCCCGCCGCATGCAGCACTCCGTAAGTGAAGGACAGCCCGATCAGCGCCCAGGGGGTGCCGGGGTGCGCGGCAAGCTCGCTCATGGCGCGCCCGAGCGAGCGCTGAAAACGCGACTGTTCAGCGAAGATCCAGCCCAGCGCCTCACCCCAGGCCTGTACCAGGCTCGGCCACAGGGCCATGCCCAGCACGATCAATCCGAATCCGAGGGCCAGCCAGCCGGCCAGGCGTCGCCCTCGCGAAGAGGCCGGCTTGAGCAGGCCATCACGCATGCCCTTGAGGCTTTTGACATCCCCAAGCCCGGTGGTGTCCTTGTGCTCATCGCTCATCGAGACGCCTCACAATGGACACTGCCGACATCGGCGAAATACTGGCCAAGATCCATCGGCGCGGTGGCATTGATATCCAGCATCGAGGCCTCGGCGACCTTCTGGGGATCCGGGTCTGCCTTGGCGATCTTCGCCGTACAGTCCATCGGCACCTGCTGCGAGGACAACCCCTTGATCACCAGCCCTTCCTGGACGGCGATCGCATCCGGGTCATGCAGGATCTCGATGTAATAGGTGGGATCATAGATGCGATAACTGAGCGTATGGCCGGCCATCGGCACGGGTTCGGCCAGAGGCAGTTCCATCTGAAAGGCGACGCGCTCCCCCTTGAGCCAGGTGGTCTGGCGTGTCGCCTCTCCCAGCGCCACCGGCGCTCCGTCACGCTGAACATGGGTGTAATAATCGAACTGGGAAAGATTGGCGAGGATCTCGCTGCCCAGCGCATCCAGGCGCTGCTCCATGCTGGTATCGTCCTGCAGGGCGGCCAGCTCCTGCCGCAGCGTCAGGCTATAGAAGGGGTCCAGCAACCAGTACTGACGCAATGCCACCGCCCGCCCCTGATCATCCAGGCGCAGGGTCACGCGCAGATCCACCCAGCCATGCGGATGGGCAAGCGCCGGTTGACTGACCATCAACGACGCGATGGCCAACATGCCGACCCACGCCCCCGTCAGCAAGCGCAGGCAACGACGCCAGGTGCGCGGAAACGATCGCGCATCATCGCGATGATCAACAGCAAGGGGCATGCAGACACTCCGGAAAGGCGAATACGAAGAAAAGCGAATGGCAGGCGTGGTACATCGTCGTTACCTTATAACATTCGGGGTCACGAACCACCCCTTCGACGCCAGACCGACAATTTGATTCCCGAGCAGGCGCTCATTCCGATACCCCGTCCGCACCATGACGAAAGTCATCACGCCGCAGTCCGTACTTGTGCATCTTGAGGTTGAGCGTCCGGCGCGGAAGGGCCAGTTCCTCCAGCACCTGGGCAATGTTGCCTCGGGCACGTGTCAGGGCCGCTCGAATCAGCGTCGCCTCGAACAACGCCACCTGCGCGGCAAGCCCGTCCGGGTCCTCCTCTCCCGCTTCCTGCCCGGTCGCCGGCGGCTCCTGCCCCTGTTCACCCAGCACGGTCCGCTGGCTGGCCAGCTGACGCAGCTGGGCAAGATTTCCGGGCCAGTCGGCCGCCATGAGGGTCGTCAGCTCGCCCCGGACGAAGGGCAACTCAGGAACCTGATGAACGTCGGCGGCCTGGCGGCTGAAATGCGCCATCAACAACGGGATATCCTCGCGCCGCTCACGCAGTGACGGCGTGACCAGCTCGATCTCCGCCAGCGCGTGCCCCCGCGTCAGCCCCAGCGTGCCGGAGGCCACCAAGGCCTGGACGCTGCACTCGGCGCTGAAGACCACCCGTGGCGCGCGACGTCCGACCTCGGGCTGAGCGTTCAGCCAGGCATCCAGCCACTGCCACTGCTCACGGCTCAGAACGTCGACGTCATGCAGCAACAGGGTATTCATCTCGGGAGCGGCCTGAAGAGCCTCATCAATCGCCTCGGACAATGCCGCGCCGCTCGACGCCGCGCCGCTCGACGCCTTGGTGCTCGACGCCTTGGTGCTCGTCGCCATACCGACCAGAGCACGACATTCGACCTTCGCCAGCAACGCGGAGGCCGGCGATGTGCCGGCGCGCTGGGCCTCTCCCTCCGACGGCGCATGCTCGGCGAGTGCCAGCGCCGTGGTGGTCCGCCCGCTGCCCGACTCCCCCGTGATCCAGACGCGTGCCGGATGCCCCTTGAGCTCCAGTATCTGCTCGCGCAACTGACGTATCTTCGCGCTTTCACCACGTAGCAGACCGGCAAGCCCCCGCACGCTCAGGCGACGACGCAGCCGCTGGTTCTCATCGCTCAGCCGCCGGCCTGCCAGCGCCTGACGCAGCTTGAGCTCGAGCGCTTCCGGGTCAAAGGGTTTCTCGATGAAATCGCGCGCTCCGCCCTGCATGGCCGAGACCGCAGTGGCCACATCGCCATGCCCTGTCATCATCAGCACCGGCAGCTCCGGCGCCTCGAGCGTGAGCCGTGACAGCAGCGTCAGCCCATCCATGCCCGGCATGCGAATGTCACTGATCACCACGCTGACCGGCTCGCCGGCGGCCAGCGCTTCCAGCAAGGCCTCAGCCCGCGGGAAGCAGCGCAGGTTGAGGTCCGCAAGTTCCAGCCACTGAGACAGCGATTCCCGCACGGCCGGGTCGTCGTCCACCAGCCAGATGGGCGCCTCGCGGGTTAGCTCATGATCCTGAGTCAGGCGCTCATCGCCTGTCTCGAAGGCAGCATCACTCATGGTCAGGTGCCTCCGGGGTCAGTCGAGTGGGTGTCGGGCTGCCCGCGTCATCAGGGGGCGTGCACAGCCACAGTTCGAAGTTGGCACCGCCCAGCGCACTCGGCGGGACATCATCCGAAAGCCGCAGGACACCGCCCAGGTCACGTGCCATGCCATAGCTCAGAAAGAGCCCCATGCCCATGCCGTCACCCACTTCGCGGGTGGTGGTGAAGGGGTCGAACAGGGTGGCCCGCAATGCCGGGTCGATCCCGGGGCCATTGTCCTCGATGCGCAGGCAACCGCCGGGCCGCCCCTCGAGCCAGGCAACCTCAGGCCAGGCCTGCCAGCTCAGCCGGATACGGGCGACCCCGTCCAGGGTGCCATCGCGCTGCTGACCCTCCAGCGCATCCACGGCATTGCGGATCAGGTTGGTGAGCAGCTGCTCGAGGCGCGCCTGCTCTCCTATCACCCGCACCTCTGGCATCAGTCCCTGCCGCTCGATCACGAGTCCCAGAAGCTCGCACCGCTCATCGAGCAGCTCCAGGGCGTACTCGATGCGAGGCACCAGTGCCAGCGGCGCTGGCGGCTGCTGACTGGCCGGCCGCACGAACACCCGCAACTGGCGGATCATGTCGCCCAGACGCTCGGCCAGTGCCGCGATACGCGTGAAATTGCCGCTCGCCGCTTCGGCGGCACGTGGCAGCAGCTCCGGGCGGGTCGTCGCCTGAGACACGCCACGCGTCAGCAACTTCCCGCCACTGGCGGCATAGGTGCGAATGCCGACCAGCGGCTGATTGAGTTCATGGGCAATGCCGGCAGCCATGGTGCCCAACGCCGCCAGCTTGCCCGCCTGCACCAGCTCGTCACGGGTGGCCTCAAGCTCGCGGGAGCGCTCGGCGACACGCTCCTCGAGACGCTCGTTGATCTCACGCATGACCACCGCCTCACGCCGGATGAGCCGCAGGCGCGCCTGACGCTCGCGCATCCACAGCGCCAGCATGCCCAGCCCCAGCAGTACCGCCAGCCCGGCCAGCATGGTGTTGCGCGCCTGTATATAGAGAGGCCGCAGCGGCATCAGAAAGTGCAGCTGCCAGGCCAGCGGACCACTGAACAGCGACTCATCCAGATAGCGCTGGCCGACGGAAGTCGAGGAGCGGGAAGACGCCTCTCCCGCCCCCAGCACCAGACTGCCGTCTTCCAGCGAGCGCGCCAGCGGGGAGAGCGGCGCCCCGCGGAATTGCTGCTGCGCCCGGATGTCGTCGAGAGCGGCGGGCGCGAGGGGTTCGAGGGTGCGGTATTTCCAGCTCCGCCGTGAGGCCAGCAGCACGACACGATTGGCATCGGCCAGCAGTACCGTTTCGCCGGCCTGACGCCAGGTATCCTCCAGCGCCTCCAGCGAGACCTTGACCACCAGCACGCCCAGCGGCTGGCCGTCTGCCCCCGCCACGGGCGCGGACACGAAGTAACCGGGGCGCCCCGTGGTGTTGCCCACCGCAAAGAATTCCCCGCGCCCGCCCGCCATCGCATCCAGAAAATAGGGCCGGTAGGCGTAACGATGGCCCACGAAGCTGTCGGATTCATCGAAGTTGCTCGCGGCCAGCGTCACGCCGGAGGCATCCGTCAGGAAGATCGCGGCGGCGCCGGATTCCCGGGCCACACGCTGCAGGTGCCAGTCGAGACGATTGCCGGACTCGGCGATATCGGCCGTGTCATCGAAGGCGGCACGCACGCGCGGTTGTCGCGCCAGCATGGCGGGCAGCCACTGAAAGCGCGACAACTCCGCATTGAGGGTGCTGGCATAGAAGTGCAGCCGAGTGGCCGCATGCTGGCGTGCCTCACGCTCGCTGCGGGCGAACTCCCACTGCCAGAGCGCGAACAGCACCAGTACGCCGGCCAACAGGCTGGCGCCCAGTGCCAGCCAGGCCAGGCGCCGTCGTCGGTGCAGACTCAATCCCTCCGGGCACAAGCGATCGGAAGATGCCCGATCACGCCCCGGGGCATGGCGCGATGTCATGAGGTGCTGGCGATCATGGCGTGCCGATCACCGGCACGGTACGTGCGTTCAGCGCCACTGCCACGTCCACCAGCAGGTTGTCGAGACGCCCCGGCGCGATCTCGGCGCCATTGCTGTCACCCGTCACGCTCAGACGAATCTGGCCGTTCACCTCACTCACCCAGGCGTCGAGGGTCAGCGGTGGTCTGGCGGCGTAGCTGGCATCCAGCCGCTCGAGATCCGGGTCTGCCCGCTCGATGATGAAGCCGCGCTCCGCAAGCGTGGTCATCAGCGTGACGAAGACCTGCCGGGAGGTCAGCGTGCCGCTGTCGGGCGCGATCACCGCGGTACGGGAGTCCGGCGCATGGGTCGGCTGTGTCATGCAGCCGCCCAGCGACAGCAGGGCGAGACAGGCCACCAGACGCAGGCAGCGAGGAAGGGAAGGATTCATCAGCGCACCTCTCGAGGATCACGGCCCGCCAGCGCGGCTTCCAGCTGACGTTCGATCTGTTGACAGCTCTCGCTGAGATTCTGTGGTCGGGCATCGATGACATACCCGCCCTGGTTGATGACCTGCTCATCACGGATCACGCGCACTCGCTCGTCCGGTGCCACCAGCGAGATGCGCTCGAAACTGATCGGGTCGTCCCGATAGACGTCATTGCCCACCCCGACACCGATGCCACGCCCGGCGGCCACGCCGTAGCCCACCGAGAACCCGATGCGAGAGCCGAAGGGCCCCTCGATGGCCCCGAGCCCCGGTTGGTCGACCTTGCGCTCCCCGGTCACCAGGCCCAGCGACAGCTCACTTTCGCGCACCTTGTAGCCACGGGCCTCCACGACCTCGGCGGCGGCACGCAGCCACTGATCGGCATCGCCCTGACGCGGGAAGATGCAGGCCGCAGGCAGCGCTTCGCTGTCATGGGCAGATAGCGGGTCCTGACTCGTCAGCGTGGAACAGCCGCTCAACAGCAGCAGGCCCGAGATGAGCAGCCCCGTGCGAGAGGGAGCTAAGGGAAGTCGAGAGAACATGCGAACGTCTCCGATCAGCCATCTGACTTGGCGATCCATCACGATTTTCATCCGCGAGATGGCGCAAAGCCACTAGACTGACACTTAAGCCTTGTAGGATTTGTGCATAACTATAGTATCAAGCAGTAAAGGGGCCTGAATGCAGACGGTCTCATCTTAGCTCGCCACCACGCCAACGCCTACCTCATGCATGTTCCCGGGCGACGGCCAGTACCGGCTGGCACGACGCCTGACCCGCGATGCGCCAAGGCATCAGCGTGCCGGAGCGCTTTCGTCCCCATCGCATTTCCATGGCCTCATCATCGGTTACACATGGAAACGATATGGCGCGGACAACTCACGACGCCACAGGTTCAATAAGTTACCATTATCGTCGAACAGGCAATCAGGGAGAGAAATTTATGTCAGAAAATGCCGACCAACCTACGGTCGCGAAGATCAATCCGCCAGTCTTCTTCGGCTCCGCCGTGGTGATACTGGCGTTCGTGATCTTCACCGTATCCATGCCCGAGACGGCGAACGTGGTCTTCGGCCACGTCCAGACCTGGATCATCGATACCGTCGGCTGGTTCTACCTGCTGGCCATGGGGCTGTTCGTGGTCTTCACGCTGGGGCTCGCCTTCTCGAAATCCGGTGACATCAAGCTGGGGCCGGACCACTCCGAGCCGGACTTCAGCTACGGCTCCTGGTTCGCGATGCTGTTTTCCGCGGGCATGGGTATCGGCCTGATGTTCTATGGTGTCGCCGAGCCGGTCTTCCACTTCACCGCACCGCCCGTGGGCGATGCCGGTACCGTGGAAGCCGCTCGCGAGGCCATGAAGACCACCTTCTTCCACTGGGGCATCCACGCCTGGGGCGTCTATGCCGTCGTGGCACTGGCGCTGGCCTACTTCAGCTTCCGCCACAACCTGCCGCTGCGCATCAGCTCCGCGCTGTACCCGCTGATCGGCAAGCGCATCCACGGCCCGATCGGTCATGCCGTCGACATCTTCGCCGTCTTCGGCACCATGTTCGGGGTGGCCACCTCGCTGGGTCTGGGGGTGCTGCAGGTCAGCTCCGGTCTGCATTATCTGTTCGATATCGACAACAGCCTGACCACCCAGGTCATCCTGATCGCCATCATCACCGGCCTGGCGACCATCTCCGTGGTCATGGGGCTGGACGGCGGCATCCGTCGTCTCTCCGAGCTGAACCTCGGTCTTGCGCTGGCATTGATGCTGTTCGTGCTGTGCGTTGGCCCGACCATCTTCCTGCTGCAGACCCTGATCCAGAACATCGGTGGCTACCTCAGCGAAGTGGTCGACAAGACCTTCAACATGTTCGCCTACATCCCGGAAGACGGCCCGTCCGAGTGGCTGGGTGGCTGGACCCTGTTCTACTGGGGCTGGTGGATCGCGTGGTCCCCGTTCGTCGGCATGTTCATCGCACGCGTCTCGCGTGGTCGTACCATCCGTGAATTCGTCTATGGCGTGCTGTTCGTGCCGATGGGCTTCACCTTCATGTGGCTGACCTTCTTCGGCGACAGTGCACTGCACCTGTTGATGACCGACGCCGCTGGCAATCTGGCCGAGGCCGTCTCCGCGGATGCCTCCGTGGCACTGTTCAAGTTCCTGGAACTGTTCCCGTTCGGTAGCGTGACCTCCCTGCTGGCCACGGTGCTGGTGGTGACCTTCTTCGTCACCTCCTCCGACTCCGGCTCATTGGTCATCGACATGCTGACCTCGAAGGAAGGCGATGAATCTCCGGTCTGGCAGCGCATCTTCTGGGCCGTGTCCGAAGGTTTCGTGGCCGTGGCGCTGCTGATGGCCGGGGGTCTCGGCGCACTGCAGACCGCCTCGCTGGCCTCTGCCCTGCCCTTCGCCATCATCCTGATGTTCGTCTGCTACGGCCTGCTCAAGGCGCTGCGTCTTGAAGGCGTCAAGCAGCGCTCCATGCAGCATCTCAGCAACACGCCGGGGCATACCGCCGGTGGTGCACGCAGCTGGCAGAAGCGCGTCCAGACCCTGGTCGAGACGCCGCAGCAGAAGAATGTCGAGCAGTATCTGTCGGATGTCGTGACGCCGGCGCTGTCGGATGTCGCCAAGGAGTTCGAGGCGCAGGGGCTGGATGTGCGCGTCAACGACGAAGATGACCGCAGCTATCTGCAGGTCAGCCATGGCGACGAGATCGACTTCATCTATGGCGTACGTGTCCGCGAGTATGCGGCACCGGCCTTCGCGCTGCGCAACGTCAAGCGCAAGGGCACCAGTGACGTGGAGCGCCAGTACCGGGCCGAGGTCTTCCTGCGCGAAGGCGGCCAGACCTATGACCTGATGGGCTACACCAAGGAGCAGGTCATCGGTGATGTACTGGATCAGTACGAGAAGCACATGCACTTCCTGCACATGGCGCGCAACTGACGCCTGAGCGTTGCTGAAGTGATGACAGCTGCTGGTCTGGCTGTCGCAAAGGCCCCGCCCCGTGCGGGGCCTTTGCGTTTCTCACGGTCATGCCCCGGCAATGAACCGCGTGCTACCTTGCCGTGCCACCTTGAAAAGCGTCATCCTGAGCCGCATGTACCAGAAAGACGCTTGATCACGGATTCATCGTGAGGCACTGGATGGCTCAGTCATCCGATCATTCGCACCGGAACACGTCATAGCACCAGACGATCACGACGATGCAGCGAATTCGTTACTGCACGGCACCGTCACCCTCTACACTGGTGTCATCGACCCGGTTGCCCGGGCCTGGTGTCATGGGCTTGGCCTCCTGGACCCGAGGCACTCGAAGGTAAGGGATATCGCCTGCTTGTCCTCAGTGCCCGCGCCCTGCCTCACCACGTATTCCAACCACATTTCACGTCGCCCATTCTCAAGGAGAGTCTTCATGTCCACCGATACCAATGCCATTGGCCTGCACACTTCCAGCGCAACCCAGCTGGCGGAGCACCTCAATGTGCTGCTGGCCAACTACCAGACCTTCTACATGAACGCGCGCGGCTATCACTGGAACGTGAAGGGCAACCAGTTCTTCGAGCTGCACGTGAAGTTCGAGGAAACCTACACCGACCTGCTGACCAAGGTCGACGAGATCGCCGAGCGCATCCTGACCCTGGGTCACGAGCCGATGCACGCCTATAGCGATTACGCTCGCGTGGCGACCATCAAGGAAGACACCCATGTCAGCGATGGCACCGCTTGCGTCAAGGGTCTGCTCACCGGCTACAAGTCCCTGATCGAGCTGCAGCGTGAAATCCTCTCCGTCGCCTCCGATGCCGACGATGAAGGGACTGCCTCGCTGGTCGGCGACTATATCCGCGAGCAGGAAAAGACGGTCTGGATGCTGTCCGCCTACCTGGGCGAGTGATTCTGACCAGGACACCATCGCGTGTCTGACACTGCCGCCAGCGTGATCGGCAGGCCGTGAACGCCGCCTTCTGTCCCGTGCTTGCGCGGTGTCCGGAAGGCGGCGTTTTCGTGGGTCGGACACCACTCGAGGGGCAGACTCGAGAAGAACTTGAGTTCGAGAAGGACTTGAGCCCGAGAAGAACTTGAGCCCGAGAAGCACTTGAGCAAGAGGCGCAGGACCATGCTCGGAAGCGCATCATCACGCGACACGCAGGGTGGCTGCCAATCAGGCAGGTTGATCAGGCGTCATACCAGGAGGGTTGCATGTCACTGCCGCTGACACGTCTGCTACGCAAGTTGCTGCATGTGGCTGCCAAGCCCATGCGCCATGCCCAGGGCAAGGATGGTTGCGTCATCCATGCCTATCGTGGCTATGGCTCACACAATGAAGCCTTTCTGATGGGCCGCATCTTTCAGCAGCCCGGCTCGCGCAGTCAGCTGGCGCCCGGGGCCGGGCGCGATCTGATGGATGTCGGCCGCCGTCTGCTGCGCTGGGGCAAGGGCGGCGTGGAGGTGGACGTCAGCCTTGGCGGCAACCAGACCACGGTCGTCACCGACCGCGATGGCTACTTCAGCGTCCACCTGCCTCTGCTGTCGCCCTTGGCAGATCAAGGCCAATGGCAGACGGCACGGATCACCGCCCGGCCGCCGAAGCAGGCCGCTGTCGAGGGCGAGGCCCAGGTCTACCTGCCACCGGCCAGTACCCGACTGGGCGTGATCAGCGATATCGACGACACCGTGATGTACACCGGTGTCGCCAACAAGCTCAAGATGCTCTATCGGCTGTTCATCGAATCCGCCGAGCGACGCACTGCCTTCCCGGGAGTCGCCGCGCTCTATCAGGCGCTCCACGAGGGCAGCGACGGTCAGCAGAGTCGCCCGCTGCTCTACGTCTCACGCGGCCCCTGGAGCATCTATGAGATGCTGGAGGTGTTCTTCCAGCACAACCGCATCCCGGTCGGCCCCATCCTGTTCCTGCGCGAATGGGGGCTGACGCTGCAGCGCCCCCTGCCCAAGCGCTCGGAAGACCACAAGCAGGCGCTGATCGAGAAGATGCTCGACCTGTATGACGAGATGCAGTTCCTGCTCATCGGAGACAGCGGTCAGCATGATCCGGAGGTCTATGCCGATGTCGTGCGCCGTTACCCGGGCCGCATCTGCGCCATCTACATTCGCCAGATCGGTGACTCCGAATCGCGCAAGGCAGAGCTGGCCACGCTGGGCGAGGAGCTCTCCGCACTGGGCTGCGACATGCTGTTGAGCACCGACAGCCTCGACATGGCGCATCATGCACACGCCAATGACTACATCGATGCCGCCAGTGTCGAGATGGTACGTGCCGAGATCGAGCATCAGCGCGCCGAAGAGCCTGTCTGACCCACGACGACACGCGATACGCACAACGCAAGACGGAGACCCTGAGGTCTCCGTCTTGCGTTGTGGCCAGCAGGCAAGATCAGGCGATACGTGAGCGAATCAGGTGATCCAGTGACAGACGCCCCGGGCCCTGCAGCACCAGTACCAGCAGACTGGACAGCCACAGACCGTGGGTTACCCAGGCTTCCGGGTAGACGAACAGCTGAATGGTCAATGTCATGCCGGCCAGACCCAGCGCGGCAAGGCGGGAGCCCAGGCCCAGCCACAGCATCAGCGGGAAGAGATGCTCGGCAATCGTGGCCAGATAGGCGGCCAGTACCGGCGGGACCAGCGGCAACGCGTATTCGTACTCGAACAGGAAGAAGGTGCTTTCCTTGAGCGCGAAGCCATCGACCTTGGTCTGCGCTGACATGAAGAACACGGCGCCAATGACGATGCGCATCAGGATCAGCACGGCATCCATGCGCAGATTTTCCAGCCAGACGAACACGTTCAGGACTTGCCCCGCCACACCGGTACGGACCGCGGGCGTCGTGGATGACTCAAGGCTCATGATGAGGCCTCCTCAAGGATGCGCCAGTGCGCGAGAAAAAGGGGATGCGCCAGCTCGGCCCGGGTAGGTCGGCAGGAGACTGGCATGGACGAAAGATCATGGGGCGACACTAGTCCGGCGCGAGAAACACGCCACTTGCCAGCAGAGGGGCCAGCAGCTGCCCCAGGTCCTGCTCGGGATGGACATCCGCCAGCATGGCGGCCGCATCCGCGAGCGATTCACCCGCCAACAGCAGGTCGAGCAACCAGGCAGCCGCCTCTGACAGCACCGTCACCTGAACCTCCAGGGCCGGACGGGTGATCAGCAGGTTCTCGGGCCGCGCGACATCCAGGCCTTCAAGGCTGGCTCCCTCATTCTGGTGGCGTTGCCAGACCTCGAAGATCGCATGCTCCAGGCGCAGCAGACCTGCCGCGGGATGAGGCAGGAAGGTCAGCGCCAACACCGCCTCGGGTGACAGCTGCGCCAGCCTGGCCGGTGCCAGCACTTCAGCGTCGGCGGCGTGATAGGCCGTGAGACGCGCGGCCTCGAACCGCGCCAGATCCACCGCGTAGAACGGCAGCTGAGCGGCCGATGCCTGTCGATGCTCGACCAGCGTCGTCAGAGTCGTGTGCAAGGTCTCGGCAAGCCCCGCCCCGTACTCCATCATCAAGGGCGGTTCCGGCAGGTGACGGCGTGAGTGATCATGCGCCAGCGCCGCGAAGAAGCGCTCGCCCACGACCTGACGCGTCACGGGATAGGCGTCCTGCAGCGCGGAGATCAGGCTGGCCCAGACATTGTTGCGATAGACGTCAAGACGCCCCTGATGTGCCGCCTCGATGCCCGGCAGATGACGGTCAGGCTGCTCAAGCGCCGTGATGAAGGCCCGCTGCCAGGCGAGAAGATCATGGTCAGTCATGGGGGCCGTTGGCGTGCTCATCGCGGACTCTCCACCTGAGGGCCAGAGGTCTGCGGAACCCGAGAGCCCTGCTGAACCAAGGCGCTCTGCAGAATCTGCTCGGCCCGAGCCGTCTGCCCCAGCAACACCTCCAGCGCCGGCACTTGGGTATCCCACTCGATCAGGGTCGGGCGCGGCCCGACTCGCTGGATGAAGTCGGCATACAGGGCCCATACCGCCTCGCAGACCGGCGCACCGTGATTGTCGATCAGCAGGCCTTCGCGCTCATCGACGACATGACCCGCCAGATGGATCTCGCCGACGGCCGCGGCCGGGATCGACTCAAGCCATGCCGCAGGATCGACACCGATGTTGTGCGCCGAGACGAAGACATTGTTGACGTCGATCAACAGTCCACAGCCGCTGCGCTCGACCAGTCGGGTCAGGAAATTCGTCTCGGGAATCAACTCCGCGCCCAGAGCCTGCGCATCAAAGCGCAGATAGTGTGCGGGATTCTCGATCAATACCTGGCGGCCCAGGCAGTCCTGCAGCCGCATCAGGTTATCGCTGACCCGTGCCAGCATCGCGTCGGTCAATGGCACCGGCAGCAGGTCGTTGTAGAAGTGGCCGCTATGGCCGGCCCAGGCCAGATGCTCTGACACACTGGTGGGCGGGTGACGCTCGCAGAGCGCTCGAAGGCGCGCCAGATGCGCGGCCTCCAGCGGACGATCCGATGCCAGCGACAGGCCGACACCATGGATCGACAGCGGATACTCCTGCAGCGCATCCAGCCGCGCATGGGGGGCTCCGCCTGCGCCCATGTAGTTCTCGGCATGAATCTCGAGGAACCCCAGCGCCGGCCGTGATGACATCAGCTCCCTGACATGCTGCGCCTTGAGGCTGATTCCCGTGGCCATGTCATCGAACGACGGCAAGGCCGTACCGAAATCCGGGCTGCGGGAGGTGGGGGATGACTCGTGCATGACGACCTCTCGATTCTGCGAGCGTCCGGCGGAGGGGTGAGACACCCGCCCACCGGACGTCAGGTTCGGGGGAGACCCGAGGCGTGATGCTTACTTGATCTCTTCCAGGCTGCCGGTGCCAGTGGGCGTTTCGATGGAGGTGCAGGTGCCTTCCGGGACCAGCTTCCAGGCATTGCCCTGATAATCGACGGTCGAAGTGCCGGCACAGGAGGTGCCCGGGCCTGCAGCGCAGTCATTCTCACCGGCCAGCGACACGCCATAGCACTTTTCCATGCCTGCGGCATGCGCCGGAATGGAGACCACGGCGGCAGACAGCGCTACGGCGGTACCGAGGGCGGAAGCCAGGGCGAAAGCGGTCTTGGCGGACTTGTTGGACTTGGTAGACATGGGCACATCTCCTGAGAAAACGCTCATTCATGAGCTGAAAGTTGTTCATTTGTCATTTTCGCCCCATTACCGCAGGCTCAAACCAACTTACGGGGAGGTCCGGAGAACGGATGCAGAAGATGTCGAATTTTTTGCATCACTCACGATATTTCCTTCCTCGCCGCGTCAGAACACGATAGTCCGAGCTTGCGTTGACCCTGCATCTCAAGAAAAACGGCCCTGCTGGAGGGCCGTCGAGAAAGAACAGGGAATACGAGAGATGGCATGCCACCGAGTGTCAGCCGGCAATGAGCGAGATGTGCCGGTTCACGGGGTGTCCCCTTGCCACTTGCGCTCCAGATGTTCCCAGCGCGATAGCGTGGCACCTTGAGCCTTGTCCGCCGTCGAGCCAGAGGCAGGCTCAGGCTCAGGCTCAGTCTCAGATTCAATAGCAGCATCGGACTGCGATGTCGGGCCAGAGACCGGCCCCTGGTGATGCAGGGAGTCACGGGATTGACGCACCAGGGTCTCGGGCAACGGCTTCTTCATGCGCGCGCCGAGCTCCAGCAGTTCCTCGGCACGGCTGATCAGGTTGCCGCGCCCGCTGGCCAGACGCTTCATGGCGGTATCGTGCGCCTCGCGGGTACGGCCCAGCTGGCTACCAAGCTCCTCGAGGGATTCGGCAAGTCCGCGGAACTTGTCGAGCAGCGCCCCGGCACGCTCACCGATCACGCGCGCATTGTCGTTCTGGCGCTCCAGACTCCACAGACTGGCCACGGTGCGCAGACTGGCCAGCAAGGTGGTCGGCGTCACCATCACCACGCCCTGGGTGAAGGCGTCCTGGAACAGGCTGTCGTCATGCTCGAAGGCCAGCGCGAAGGCGGGCTCCATCGGCAGGAACAGGAACACGAAATCCGGTGACCCCAGCCCCTCGATGGCGGGATAGTTGCGCCGCGCCAGTCCCGTGACGTGGCCGCGCACCGAGGTCAGATGCGCCCTCAGGGCTCGCGCCCGCGCCGTCTCATCCGCGGCATTGACGTAGTCGGTGTAGGCGCTCAACGAGACCTTGGCATCGATGATCAGATGCTTGTTGTCCGGCAGATAGACGATGGCATCCGGGCGCTGGCGCCCGCCTTCACCGCTGAAGGACACCTCACGCTTGAACTCGATCCCCTCTCGCAGGCCAGAGCGCTCGAGCACGGTCTCCAGAATCATCTCGCCCCAGTTGCCCTGCATCTTGCTGTCGCCCTTGAGCGCACGTGACAGATTGGCCGCTTCCTCGGTGATCTGGCGATTGAGTCCCGCCAGCTGGTCGAGCTGACTCTTGAGGCTGGTGCGTTCGCGTACCTCCTCGCCATGCAGCTGCTCGAGGCGCTGACGAAAGTCCCCGACCTGCTCGCGAAACGGCTTGAGCAACTGTTCGAGCTGGGCACCACTGGCGGCGGAGAAACGCTGCTGGCGCTCCTCGAACACCTTGCCTGCCAGCTGCTCGAATTCCTGACTCAGGCGTTCGCGGGAGTCGTTGAGCAGTGCCAGCTGCTCGGCGTGATGAGTGGCCTCCTGACGCTGACGCGTGACCAGCGAGGCATGGGTCTCGCGCAGCTCGGCGTAGCGCTCGGTCAATGTCTCGAGACGCTCCTCACGCTCCAGCAGCTGGGCCTCCAGCACTTCCTGCTGACGGGTCAGGCTGCGTGCCAGCGTCTGCTGTTCACTCAGCGCACGCGACTGTTCATCAAGCCGCCCCTGCAGCGATTCGCGCAGCGTGGCGAGCTGTTCCGTCAGCGCATCGCGCGCCTGGCGCGCCTCCTCCAGCGACTGGCTCAGATAGCGTTGCTGCTGCTCCGCCTGCTGCCCATCCAGTGCGGCACGCTGCTCGACCAGGGCCGTCCGCTGCTCGGCCTGTTGCTGTAGATCCCGCGCCTCTTCAAGCGTCTGCTGCAACGCCTGCCGGGTTTCGTCACTGCTCTCTTCGAG
This sequence comes from Cobetia sp. 3AK, assembly GCF_029846335.1. NCBI lineage: Bacteria > Pseudomonadati > Pseudomonadota > Gammaproteobacteria > Oceanospirillales > Halomonadaceae > Cobetia > Cobetia sp. 3AK. Next base: position 372,396 of record NZ_JARWKR010000003.1, read on the forward strand.
AGCGTGAAGCTGCTCGCGGGTTCGCCGCCAGCCCAACCCCAGGATCAACGACAGCATCAACAGCACGCCGACCAGCAACCACATCACGGCGGAAGATTCAGAAAGCAGAGGCATCGGGCACTCCATGGCCGGTGAAAACGCAGTGGGGTCACCCCCTTGAAAGTCAGTATCGCGCATCCATGTCTTGAGTGTCAGGGCACGAAAGGACGGGAATTCGCTGCATCAACGTGGGGCGCTCACCTCAGTGAGTAACGCATGCTGAGAGCAGAATTTTTCCCTTCTCTGCCCAACACGCTCGCAAGAGCCGAAGCACGGAAAGGAGATTTGCATGACACAGCAGACCGATCAGCAGACACGTCAACAACTGCAAGGTAAGCGCGTGGCCATTCTCGCGACCCATGGCTTCGAGGAATCCGAGCTCGCGGTGCCGCGCGCCGCACTGCAGGAGGCGGGCGTCGAGGTACACATCGTCTCGCCGGAGAAAGACGGCATTCGTGCCTGGGCCGAAACCGACTGGGGCGAGACCTACCAGGTCGACACCTCGCTCAGCGATGCCAGCGAACACGACTATCATGGCCTGGTGCTACCGGGCGGCCTGTTCAATCCCGATACCCTGCGCCAGGACGAGACCGCACTGAACTTCGTGCGCAGCTTCTTCCAGGCCCACAAGCCGGTGGCCGCCATCTGTCACGCGCCGTGGATCCTGATCAACGCCGGGGTGGTCGAAGGCCGCAAGATGACCTCCTTCCCCTCCGTCGCCCAGGACCTGCGAAACGCCGGTGCCGAGTGGCAGGACAGCGACGTCGTGTGTGACAGCGCGCTGGTCACCAGCCGCAAGCCGGATGACCTCGATGCCTTCAATGCCAAGCTGCTCGAGGAGCTCGCCGAGGGCAAGCATCAGCATCAACACGCCTGATCTCGTCCCCGACGACAGCACCCGAAAACGCCCCTGCCCCCACGGCAGGGGCGTTTTTTTGCGCTCTGCACCGCAGACTGACGCTCATCGCGGGAAAAGCATTTGCGAGCAAGCACTTACCTTGAGCGCCATAGAGCATGAAGGCCAGAAGATCACGACATGGATTCAGGGAGACGTCGACACATCAGAGAACGCTGTTCGTCAAAGTGTCCGCGACACGGTATCGTGTGAACAGGGATCAAGAAGGGTGACTATCCGACAACACGGGAGACCACCCCATGCACACCATCACAATGGCACCAGTCCTGCTGGGCCTGGGACTCATGCTGAGCCTCGCCATCCCCGGTGTCGTTGCCGCGGATGATCGTCATCGCTCACAGGGTCAGCAGCATCACGGCCGACAGACCATCGAGCGTCACAGCACACCGCAAAGCCGCCATGAGGCGATCAAGCGCCGCCATCTCAGGATGTTCGACGAGCCGCGAGTGGAGCGCCATCACTCTCGCCACGACACGCGTCACCGCATTCCCCAGCGCCGCTACTACCAACATGAGCGCTACGCGCCTCATCAGTATCGACAATACGATTCGCGCCGCCATGACCTGCGCCGCCGTCACGATGGCGTGAGCATCGGCTTCCCGGCGATACGCATCAATATCCACTGAGCTGACGCACGCTCGAAGTGCCCAGCCAGCGCCCCGCAGGAAGCGCAACGAGAGCCTGATGCCCAGATACGACACCGCCCCCGCAGGCTACCTGCGGGGGCGGTGTCGTGGGGAGTCAATCGGCCCGGATCAGGCGTCGCGCGGCTCGGCAAGCGTCGTGATCAGTCCTTTGAGCACCTGCCAGAATTCCCCGACCGAGTCGACCTCGACGCGCTCGCTGGGCGAGTGCGCACCGCGAATCAAGGGGCCGAAGGAAATCATCTCGAGCTGGGGATACTTGGCCCCCAGGATGCCGCATTCCAGACCGGCATGGATGACCTTGATCTCCGGCGCGCGGCCGGTGACGCTCTCGTGCAGATGGCAGAATCGCGCCAAAAGCTCCGCCTCAGGCTGCGGCTGCCAACCCGGGTAGGCATTCTCGGCCTGAGTGTGCGCCCCCAACAGGCCGAACAGCCCGCGGATGCGCTGCTCCATCATGGAGACCGCATCATCACGCAGCGATCGCACCAGGGCGCAGAGATGGAAACTCCCCTCACGCAGCTGGACCACGCCGAGGTTGTTGGAGGTTTCCACCACGCCTTCCACGGCTGCACTCATGCGCTCCACGCCATAGGGCGCGGCATCCAGTACGGCGACAAGCCGCTGGGTATCCTCGACGGACAGGGCACTCTCGGCATTGCCGCGCGTCACGCTGAGGGTGACGTCCGGGTCCGTGTCACGTAGCTCATCGCGAATCTGCGCCTCGAATTCCGCCAGACGCTGGCGGGCTGCCGCGACACGCTCATCGAACAGAACCACGCCGACGGTCGCCTCGCGTGGCAGTGCATTGCGCAGCGTACCGCCAGACCAGCTGACCAGACGCGGCGAGAATTCCGCCAGCGCCACCAGTGCCCGTGACATCAGGCGGTTGGCATTGCCGCGCCCACAATGGATGTCGAGCCCGGAATGTCCTCCGACCAGCCCGCCGATGGTGAGCTCAAGCTCCGCCTCGGCATCCTTCAGCGAGGACGTGGCGAATTCGTGCGCGACATTGATGTCCGCACCGCCAGCGCAACCGATATAGACCTGGCCACGGTCCTCCGAGTCCAGATTGAGCAGATAGCGCCCTTCCAGCCAGCCTTCGGCCAGATTCAATGCGCCGCCCATCGAGGTTTCTTCCTCGAGGGTGAACAACGCCTCCAGCGGACCATGCACCAGCGTCTCGTCTTCCAGCACCGCCAGCGCCGCGGCGACGCCGAGGCCATTGTCGGCGCCCAGCGTCGTGCCGCGCGCCTTGAGCCAGCCATCCTCGAGATAGGTCTCGAGCGCATCACGGGTGAAGTCATGGCGGGAGTCGCTGGCCGCCTGGGCCACCATGTCGAGATGCCCCTGCAACACGATCCCCGGAGCGCTCTCATGGCCGGGGGTGGCCGCCTTGCGCAGACGCAGGTTGCCGAAATCGTCGCGGTCATGCGCGAGGCCGCGCGACTGCGCCCACTCAATCAGATGCTCAACCAGTGCCGCTTCATGCCCGGAAGGGCGCGGGATATTGCACAGGGTACGAAAATGACGCCAGACAATGGCGGGTTCCAACGTGTCGATATGCTCATTCATGGCGAAGTTTCCTGTTCTTGTCATCCCCGAGCATACGGAACCGTCCACGGCCATGGCTAGTGGTTGTCGGTGCCTGTCGATCAGTGACTGCGAATATGCAAGGATGAGATCTCTCGACACGGCCACGCTGTGCACTTCCAGCCCCTGACAACCGGAGCCCTCATGCCCCGCCGACTTCTGCTGTTATCCGTCCTTTCCGCCACTGCTGGCCTGCTGATGCTGAGCGGCTGCTCGCCGATTCCCGACATGCCGGGACCGATCGGCATCCCCGGCCTCTGATCAATGATCGCCGCCAGGCAGGGCACCGTGCGCATCGACGAGACGCCCTGCCGCCGCACGACACCAGCGATCACGCGCCTTGCGCCCCACGATGCCCTGACGCTCGGCCCAGTCGATGAAGGCTGGTGCATCCTGGCCGGCCAGGGCCAGTGCGAGCCCGTGACGCGCGGCCTCATCCAGTCCGGATGAGCCGACGCACTGCTCATCCGGGGAGCCGTGGGCTTTCAGCGCGGCCTGCAGCCACGGCCGCACCAGGGCAAGACCTCCGCCACCGCGCAGATACCAGTCAAGTCGTTGCGGCCAGCCTTGAGCCGGTTGACAGCCCTGAGCCGGTTGACCGCCCAGGGCGAGCCGCGATGCCAGCACGTCAGGCAGCCCGGCCAGCTCATGCGCCAGCAGGCTCGGCAGCAGATGCTGAAAGTCCTGATGCAGCGCCTCGAGCAAGGTATCTCCCGGCGAGGCCTCGCCTGCGCCATCGCATGATTCCCCCGTCGCCTTGCCCATCATCACCGCATGCTCGCCACTGGCCGCATCGCGCTTGAGCCCCATGCGCAGTGGCATGAAGCCCTGGGACAGCCAGAAGTCCACCAGCCCCGCCTCGGCCCCGAAACTGGTGCCGAGACGAGTGACACCCGCCAGCCGTGCCTGCTGCTCCAGCGCATTGAGCAAGCGCGCCCCCTGCCCACGCCGCCACAGTGCGGGATGTATCGCGATGCGCAGAATCCGCCACCAGCGCGTCTCGGCGGCCGCCTGATGACCGGCATGCGCCGCCAGAGACTGCGCCAGCAGATGCCCGCGCGGCCGCCGCTGACCTCGCCAGATATCCTCTGCCAGCGGAGCAGGAAACCCGCCCTCCTCGACGGCCGCCACGACGCCCAGCCATGCCGGCTTGCCACTGGCGATCTCCTGATGGCGAATCGCCAGCAGCCTGAGCCCCGGGGTATCCAGCAGCTGCCGCAGGTCCGCCGGCGTGGTGCGGTAATGCGCCTGCACCAGCAGGCCGAACAGCGACTCCAGCATCGCTTCATCGCGTGCCAGAGCGTCCCGATCCAGCACGACGACCTCACTGCCGGCCAGCCATCGCTCGACATCGCTGCGATCCTCCATGACCGGCGCCAGCGTTGATGGCGGTGCCGAGAGCAACAACAGATCATCGGTCAGCGCCTCCAGCGGATCACCGGACGCCCAGCGGACAGGCGTGGTCATCTCAAGCGCCTGCCAGCCGGGGCATTGACGCTCGAGATGCTGGCGGAAACGCAGCTGGAACCCTCGCCCGGTACCTTCATAGCCATGGACGGTGGTGGCGAAGGCGATGCGCGGAAAATGCGCCAGAGACGCCTTGAGCAACGGGGTGGGGATGGCGGCCGCTTCATCGACGAACAAGCGAGGCAGCGGCCCCTCCGGGCAGGCAAGGCGGGCGGCGGTGATGGCGTCCGGTGCCAGGAAACGCAGCTCGCTCGCAACCTCCGCTCCATCAGCTGTCCACCCGCCTTGCGCAGGGTGCGCTGCCGGCACGCAAAGCCGAAAGGCATTGCCCTCGCGGCGCCCCCGCGGCAGCAGCGCTGCCAGACGCGCGAAGACCGCGGCCACCGCCGCCGGCCGTGGCGCCGTCAGCCAGACACTTTCCCCCGCTGCCAGACAGCGTGCCGCGGCGATGCCCAGCGCGGCACTCTTGCCGCGGCCACGATCGGCACTGATCACCACCGGCTGGTTCGGGCGGAGTGCCGCCAGCGCGGCCACCACCTCGGCCTGATCCGACGTCAGGCAATCAGGGTCCGTGACCTCACCGACACGGGTCGCTGCCTCCCCGGCGGGTGGCAGCGCCGGTAACGGTTCGCCCTGCGGCCAGTGCAGTACGCTGGCATCCGCCTGGAGACGCCGTGCCAGCCGCGCCAGATAGCGCGCCGCAAGCTGCTCACGCGCGAACGGCCAGTGCGCCAGACGCGCGTAGTCGCCATCCGGCGCTGGCGCTGGCTCGGCGTCGGCCCAGGCAGCAGGCGTCACCAGCACCAGCAGTCCTCCCGCCATCAGAGTGCCGGCCACGGCCCCGAAGGCATCGGGATCAAGACCACTCTGCGGATGTGCGGCATCGAAGACGACCAATGCCTGCTCGCCGCCCAGCTGAGTGGCAGCCTTGGCCATCGCCAGCGAGCGCACGTGTGTCCCGCCCGGCGTCGTGATCGCCTCTCCGGCCCCCAGCCACAGCGGAGCAGACTCACGCGCTGGCCACAGATCACAGATCGCCAGCGCAGCAGCGCAGGGAACACCGCTCGTGCCCTCTCTGCCGCTGATCCACAGACAGGCGCGCTGATGCCGCGCGAGCAGGCGCTCATGCAGTGTCCGGCACCAGGCATCGATGGCGGGAGGGTCCAATGGGGCGGGGTAACGTGAAGAAGTCGTCATCATGGCGCGCAGCATGCCGCATGGTGACGTGGCAGACCAGACATGGTGCTGGAATCCTCATGACGGGAGGCCAGGGGCCAGTCACGCCGGGCAGCCCTCTCTCTCAACGTCCTTTTATTTAAGTAATATCTCATATTTAAAAACACCCCGTTGCAAGATAGGCAACGCAGGCGGCGCAAGAATGAGAATGGTTATATTTATGCCTATCAGGATAATGAAGCTCCACTTCCCATTATTGCGAGCCATCCCCGATGCCACAGCGTCATTTCGTCACCACTACTCTGCCCCGCGCGCTCAAGCCTGCCCTGCTCGCCCTGAGCCTGGCGGCACCGTTCGTGGCGGGCCAGGCCTCGGCACTGGAATACCCGATCGGCACTCCGGTCAAGGAAGGCGGCATGGAAATCGCGGCCGTCTATCTGCAGCCAGTGGTGATGGCCCCGGCCGGCAAGCTGCCGGCCAATCAGGCCGACATCCATCTGGAAGCCGATATCCACGCACTGATGGAAAACGACAACGGCTTCGCGCCGGGCGACTGGATTCCCTATCTGGGCATTCACTACACCCTGACCAAGCAGGGCAGTGATACCCCGATCGAAGGCGATCTGGTACCGATGATCGCCAACGACGGCACCCACTATGGCAAGAACGTCAAGCTGGATGGCCCGGGCAAGTACCACCTGACCTTCGACATCCAGCACCCGGACATGCCGCGTCACATCGACAAGGAAACCGGTGTCGCCGAGTGGCCGGACACCATCACCACCGATTACGACTTCGTGTATGCCGGTGTCGGCAAGAAAGGCGGCTACTGAGCACCAGCCTCTGCACGTGGCGGACATGACGGCGCCATCTCGTATCCGCCGGCATGTCCGCCCGCTGTCTCCAATGGCCGCCTGTGCTGAAAAGCGCTCGCGGCCATTGGTCGCTCTGCCGGCAACCCTCCATCCCTGGCACCTGGCGCCCGCGAGTGCCACGTCCGAATGACTCTCCCTCGTGCCTCTGCCGAGTGCCTACCCCACTATCCCGGAGCCCATCATGCGCCTTCCTCGTCGTCGCTCTGCCCGGCAGTCCGTCGCTGCGCTGCTGCCGACCCTCGCTCTGCTGCTGGCGGTACTGCTGCCGCGCGTGACGCTGGCCAGCGACATGCCGTCCTATGACCTGACGCTCACCAACGGCAAGCTCAGTCCCGAGGTGCTCAAGGTCAAGTCCGGCGAGAAATTCGTCATCCAGCTGCACAACGCGGGCAACACGCCCGCCGAATTCGAGAGCAATTCGCTGCGCAAGGAGAAGGTGCTGGCCCCGGGCGTGAAATCCTTCGTGGTGATCCACCCCTTGCGTGCCGGCAGCTACGACTACTTCGATGACTTCCACCTGCCGGATGCCCGCGGCAAGGTCGTCGCAGAAGACTGAGGCACAGGCACATGTCCGCCGTCACTTGCCTCGTCCCCTGCCGCGCCTGCCACCTCTTCCCTGTCAGGGCACGAACGGCATTGCCGATTCCTCACCCTGCCCGCTGTCCCCGAGAGTCCCGCCATGTTTGATCAGGTTCTGTTTATCGTCTGGCGCGAAAGCGTCGAAGCCATTCTCGTCATCGGCATCATGCATGCCTGGCTGGTGCAGTCGGGCACGCGCGCCGGGCTGCGCTACCTGTGGGGTGGGGTCGTTGCCGGTCTGGTGCTGGCCGGACTGATGGGCGCGGCCCTGATGGGCGCCAACACCTGGCTGACCGGCACCGCCCAGGAAGTCTTCCAGGCGGCGCTGGTATTGATCGCCTGCCTGCTGATCACCCAGATGGTGCTCTGGATGCGGACCAAGGGCCGGACTCTCAAGGCAGAACTCGAGAGCGGCCTGGCCGAGGCCGTCTCCTCCGGCAGCTACTGGGGGGTCGCGGTACTGGTCGCCATCGCCGTGGCACGTGAAGGTGCGGAAACCGTCGTCTTCCTCTACGGCATGGGCGCCGCCAGCCTGCAGTCCGGTGGCATCGGCAGCTTCTCTCTCGCGGCCTTCATCGGTTTCGCGCTGGCAGTGGCGACCTTCATGGCCCTGCAGCTGGGTTCGCGCCTGTTCTCCTGGAAGCTGTTCTTCCGCGTCACGGAAGTCCTGCTGCTGCTGCTGGCCGCGTCATTGTTGATGTCAGGGCTTGAGCAGCTCATCGGCCTGGGCTATCTGCCGGCCGGTCTCGACCCGCTGTGGGATTCCAGCTGGCTGCTCGATGATGGCAGCGGTCTCGGTGGCCTGCTGGCGACCTTCGCCGGCTATCGCGCCTGGCCCGCCACCACCATGGTGCTGGGCTATGCCCTCTACTGGGTCATCGTCATCACTCTGATGAAGCGCCAGCGCAAGGTGGAGCGCAAGGATCAGCGCAAGCAGCTCACCGCCCGCGCGCGCAGCTGATGCCCGTCCCGCGCACTGCCCAGTGAGAGAAGAGGAAGCGTTCATGGCCCATTGCAGTACACACTCCGCACGCCCCGACGCACGGGCGGACATCATCGCCAGTGACGCCGGAGCCGGCGCCTCCCGAGCCACGCGTATCGCGCGTTTCGGCCAGGCGATGCAACAGCGGCGCGGCCTGATCCAGCTGATCCAGTGGCTGGTGGTGGGCATCTACGCCTTCCTGCTGGTGGTGCCGGCATTGCTGCCGCTGCCCGACTATCAGGCGCACATCCTCACCAATCTGACGGTGTTCGCCGAATTCGTGTTCTGGGGGCTGTGGTGGCCCTTCGTGCTGATCAGCATGGTGCTGATGGGCCGGGTGTGGTGCGGGGTCTTCTGCCCCGAGGGTACCCTGACGGAGGCCGCCAGCCGCATCGGGCTCGGCCGGCCGATTCCGGGCTGGATGCGCTGGGGAGGCTGGCCCTTCGTGGCCTTCCTGGGCACCACGCTCTACGGTCAGCTGGCCAGCGTCTATCAGTACCCGCTGGGCGCGCTGGTGGTACTGGGCGGCTCGACGGTGGCGGCGATCGTGGTCGGGCTGATCTACGGCAAGGGCACCCGCGTCTGGTGCCGTCAGCTATGCCCGGTGAATGGCGTCTTCAATCTGCTGGCGCGCCTCTCGCCGACCCACTTCCGTACCGACCAGGCGCGCTGGCACGCCCACAACCGCGCCGTGCGCCAGGGCAATGCCGTGCGTATGCGTACGCATGCGCCTGACTGCGCGCCATTGATTCCGCTCAAGCAGCTCGACAGTGCCGGCGACTGCCATGTCTGCGGGCGCTGCAGTGGCTACAAGGACGCGATGCAGCTGGAATGGCGGTCGCCGGGCGTGGAGCTGGTCGAGCCGCCGCAGCCGGTGCGTTTCACCCACTACTCGGTGCTGGTGTTCGGCCTGCTCGGCATCGCCATCGGCGCCTTCAGCTGGAGCGCCAGCCCGTGGTTCGTCGCGCTCAAGCAGCAGCTGGCCGTCTGGCTGATCGAGCATGATCTGATGTGGCCGCTGACCACCACCCTGCCCACCTGGATCCTGACCAACTATCCCGAGCACAACGATGTCTTCAATCTGCTCGATGGCAGTCTGATCACGCTGTGGATCGTGGTGGGCGGCGGTCTGCTGGGCGCACTCACCAGCCTGCCGCTCTTGCTTGGCAACTGGCTGATGGGGGGCAAGGCGACGCTGTCACGCCTGTGGCATCTCTCGCTGAGCCTGATTCCGCTGGGCGGGCTCGGCGTGTTCCTCGGCCTCTCCGCCACCACCATGACGCTGCTGCGCGGTGACGGCATCAACCTCACCTGGGCCAATGATCTTCGCGCCGTGCTGCTGGCACTGGCCTGCCTGTGGGGCCTGCGACTGGCCTGGCGCATCACTGGCGAGCTGCACAATGGCGAGCAACACAATGGCGAGCAGCGCAACGGTGGACGGCTCGCCGGCAACGCCGCGCGACTGGTCGGCACGACAAGCGTCGCACTGGCCTGCCTGCCCGCGCTGGGGGTCTGGTACCTGATGTTCTGGGGCTGGTGAGACGCTGTCACCCGAAGGCTGAAACGACAAGACCCGCCATCAAGGCGGGTCTTTTGGTTGGCCGGGGCGGCGGTGACGCCACGGGACGCCACGCTAGTGAGCGCCGCCTTCGTCACTGCCCTCGCTCTCCGGGCGACGGAAGGCGATCACCACGACACTGCCCACCACATAGACCGCGCCCAGCCACAGGAAGATATTGTCGAAGGCCAGCACCTCGGCCTGAAGACTGATGCGCTGCGCGATCATCGCGACGCCCGCCTGCCAGGGGTCGGTCAGGCCCGAGAAGGTCACCTGATAGCTGGCCAGCTGGTCGATCACCACCTGGCGGCTCTGGTCGATGGAGCCGATCAGCTGGTTCCAGTGGTAGTCCTCCCGCCAGTCGCGCACGGTATCGATCAGCGCCAGACCCACCGCGCCGCCCAGGTTGCGCATCACGTTGAACAGGCCACTGCCGTTGCCCAGTTCGTGGGGCGCCAGTCGTCCCATCGCCAGGCGTGACACCGACAGCAGCACCAGAATCTGGCCCACGCCACGGATGACCTGCGGCCAGAAGAACTCGTTGTATCCCGAGCCCGACGTCAGATGGGCATTCATGCCGGTGCCGACACCGGTCAGCACCAGACCGATGAACATCATCAGGCGCAGATCGATGAGATCGGAGAGCTTTCCCGACAGCGGTGCCATCAGGAACATCGCCACGCCCGCCACGAACATCACCTCGCCGATCTGCAGGCTCGAGAAGCCACGCACGCTGCCGAGGAACAGCGGCACCAGATAGACCAGCCCGTAGAGCACCACGCCCAGCCAGAAGCCGACCAGCGCGCCGAGCGCGAAGTTGCGATTCTTGAACACGCGCAGATCCACGATGGGGTTGTCAGCACTCAGCACGCGCCAGAAGAAGCCCACGCAGCTCAGCGCACAGACGATGGCCCACAGCAGGATGGGGGTGCTGGCGAACCAGTCATCTCCCGGCCCCTCCTCCAGCACGTATTCGAGGCTGCCGAGAAACACCGCCATCAACGACAGTCCCAGCGTGTCCAGACGCTTGAGCAGTCCGCGATCACCGCTGTCGATCTCCAGATTGCGCCACACCAGACTGGCCACGAGGATGCCCGGCAGCAGATTGGCCAGAAACAGCCAGTGCCAGCTGAAATACTCGGTCAGATAGCCACCGACGGTGGGACCGATGGACGGCGCCATGGTCGCCACCAGGCCGATCACCGCCTGAATGGTGCCCATCTTGCGTCGCGGGAAGATCGAGAAGCTCACGGCCTGGGTCAGCGGAATCATCGCCCCGCCCATGAAGCCCTGGACCGCACGCAGCACGATCAGCGCCTCAAGCGAGGTGGACAATGCACAGCCCAGACTCGCCAGCGTGAACCCCAGCGCCGAGACGGTCAGTACCACGCGGGTCGAGAAGATGCGCGCCAGCATGCCCGAGAGCGGAATCATCACGATCTCGGCGATCAGATAGCTGGTCTGGATCCAGGAGACCTGCTCGGGACTGGCCGCCAGGCCCGCCTGGATCTCATTGAGCGAGCTGGCGACGATCTGGATATCCAGGATCGCCATGAACATGCCGAACACCGCCGCGATGAAGCCGATCTGCTGACGGCGCGACGGCATGTCACTGGCAGCCCCTGCCGGGGCTGCGGTTGCCTCGGCCATGCTCACTGCGCTCCGTGTTCGGCGGTGGCCGCGACATCGGAGGCGACCTGCACGCTATCAGGTGCCATGACTGGCGCGGTGACAGCCGCAGTGACAGGCGCGGTGACACTGGCCGCATAGGTGCCGGTCTCCGGCAGCTCACGGGTGTCGATGGACGGCACGACCGACAGCCCCGCCCGCAGGCGTGGCAATGCCGCCTCCGGGCCGGTCAGGCGGATACGCACCGGCACGCGCTGGACGATCTTGTTGAAGTTGCCGGTGGCATTGTCCGTCGGCAGCAGGCTGAACTCGGTGCCGGTCGCCGGCGCGAGGCTGTCCACCACCCCCTCGAACTCGATGTCCGGATAGGCATCCACCTCAAGGTGGACCGGCTGCCCGACTCGCATGCGCTCGGTCTGGGTTTCCTTGTAGTTGGCCACCACGTAGGCGCTTTCCACCGGCACCAGCTGCATCAGGGTCAGCGAGGCGCTGGCCATGGTGCCGACCTCGACACTGCGATTGCCGACCACGCCGTTCTGGGGCGCACGAATCGAGGTCTTCTCCAGCTGGTGGCGCGCGTAGGCGAGATCCGCCGCCGCTGACACCACTTCGGCGCGGGCCGAGTCCAGCTGTGCCTTGTAGACCTCGAGTTGCTGACGCGCGGAGACCAGCGACGCCTGCTGCTGCGCCACGCTGGCCTCGGCGGTGCGCAGGGTCACCTGATCATCTTCAAGGGACTGCCGCGAGGCGTAGCTGCGGCTCTCCAGACTTCTTGAGCGCTTGAGATGCAGCGCGGCCTGATCGCGCTCGGCCTTGGCCGAGGCCAGGGCCGCCTTGGCCTCATCGATCTTCGCGCTCTGCAGATCCAGCTGACGCTCGGCCTGGACTTCCCCGGTGCGCGCCTTGTCGAGTGCGGCGCTCGCCTGATCCAGGTTGGCCCTGGCATCCCCATCGTCCAGCTGAACCAGCAACTGCCCTTTCTTCACCGGCTGGTTGTCATGCACCAGCATGCGCGTCACACGCGCGGTGACCTCGGAACGCACCGGCACGCTGTCGGTCCGCACATAGGCATTGTCGGTCTCCTGCATGAAGCGCCCGACCTGCCACCACTCGACTCCCATCACGCCACCCACGATCACGCCCGCCACCACGAGGAGCGCCACTGCGCCCTTGCCTGCCTTGTTCATACGGCGACTCTCTGTTGCTGCCTGTCAGTGCCAGGCAGGGAAACCGTCTGACGGTGGCCGGCCTCGATGACGCAACGCCTGCGCTCGGGACTGCCATCTTGCACCGCCACTAAGTGTAATGAATACTACACTTCATTGAGCCACCCCCGACAGCGTCAACCGACAGCGTGCCTCGTTCGCAATATCGCAACCCTGACGGCGTCAGTCGGCCCCTTTCACCAGAGGACACAGACATGACGGACTCCCCTTCCTCGCAGAGTGCTCCGGACACCGCCACATCCCGCACCTCGCCGCGCGGGGAAGCCCGCCGCAGGCGCCAGCGGGAAGTCGCCAGAGAACACTTCCTGCAAAATGGCTACGCCGCGACCAGCATCAACGAGATCGCACGGGAGGCCGGCGGATCACTGACGACGCTTTATCGGAATTTCGGCAACAAGGAGGGGCTGTTCCTCGCCGTGATGCAGCAGGAAGCACAGTCGGTATGGTCGGTGATGGATCACGAAGTCAATGAGGCACGTCGCGTCGACGAGGCCCTGGAACACTTCGGGATGGCGATGCTGACACTGGCCCTCGAACCACAGCTGATCCGGCTGTTTCGTGGCCTCGCCTTCGAGAGCGGCCGCAACCCGCAGCTCGGCAAGCTCTTCCTCGACAATGGCCCCAAGCTGACGCGCCAGCGGCTGGCTGGCTACCTGTCACGACAGGTGGCGGAGGGCCACTTGCCAGGCTCCGGCCTCGGGCAGGAACCGCTGGCCGCCGCCAACCTGCTGACCGGCATGCTGCTCAACCCGCTGCATGTCGATGCCCTGCTGGGCAGCTTCCCCGAACCGGCCGACCCGGAAAGCCTGCGACCACACGTCAGGCGCTGCGTGCGCGTCTTCATCGCGGGTTTCGGGGCCTGAACACTGGGCCCCTGACAGCAAGACGCCGAGTCGACTGACTCGGCGTCTTCGTATGCAGGAGAAGTGGAGCGCGGGAAGCGATCAATGACCGCCATCGCGGTAGGGAGGCTGCGTCAGTCTTGCAGGCTGGCGCTCACGGCAGCGACGGCATCTTCGCCATCGCGGGTCGTCACGCCGGCAAGAAACTCCGCCAGACGCTCCGGGTGGGCGACGAGCCAGTCGTGCGCCACCTCATCGAGGTCACGCTCGTTCAGGCTGTAGTCGAGGATGAAGGCGCTCTGTTCATCGGAGCTGAAGACCAGCTGATCGAGGAAGCGCGTCAGGTTGGGATTGGCCTCGGCGTAGGCGGTCCGCACGACGGTCTTGACGTCACTGGCGCCGTTGTCAGGACCGAAGACCGATTCCGGGTCTTCCAGAATATGGGTGTCGAATTCCGGCACCATCCAGTGCGGCGTCCAGCCGTAGAAGGCGATCCAGCGTTGCTCGCGCTCGGCGGCGCGCACTTCACTGAGCATCCCCGGTGTCGAGGATTCCATCGCATCCCAGTCACCCAGCCCATAGACATCGTCGTCGATGGCGCCGTTGAGCATGTCGCTGATGGTGGAGCCGCTTTCGATGGAGTAGATGGTCTCATCGAATTCATCGGCGTGGGCGGCCAGATCCGCCGCGCTGTGGATACCCGCGTCATAGACATAGCCCGGCACCGCGAAGCCCATCCGGGCACCGGTGACGTTGTTGCCGAGATCCGTGATCGCGCCGGCCGCCATGGCCGCGTCGTAGCTGTCCTTCTGGGCCGGCAGCCAGCCGGCGAGGAAGGCATCACTGTCGCCGGTGGTCAGCGTGTTGTAACCGACGGTGGAGCTGACTTCCTGCCGCTCCACGTCATAGCCCATCGGGGCGAGAATCTGGGCGACGATCTCGCTCTTGACGCTGACACCGGGCCAGGGCGGCACGATGAGCGTCAAGGCGTCGTCCGTGTCCTGGGCAGAAGCCGCCAGCGGCGCCGTACTGAGCAGCAGTGCACCGAGCGTGAGAAGTCCGCGGCGGGTGCCGCGCAACGGGGAAGAGGTCAGGCAGGTCAGGGGTCGCTTCATCTTGTCGTTCCTTGTCAGCACCGGTCGCGCCGGGCCTTGTTATAGGGAGTGTCAAGCGGGGTCTTGCATGCCTTGCGCGACTGCAGCCGATGGCGCTGCCACCAGTTTCGGCAGGCCGCCAAAGGGCTCACGCCCCATCACGCGCGCAAGCATCGGGAGGAAATGCGCAAGCGGCAGGGTGTCGTATTCGGGGTCGAAGCTGGTCTGGTCCCACTCGTCACAGAAGCGCACGGTGCGCTCATAGGCAGGGTGGTGGGCGTAGGCATCACGTGCATGGCGGTCCTGGCCGAAGAATTCCCGGTAGTGATAGCCCTGGAACAGCTCGTGATGGCGAATCATCCAGACATTGAGCGGATCGATGAACGGTTCGAGGATACCCGCGGCGATCTCGGCATGATTGGCCGGTGCGAGATCATCGCCGATGTCGTGCAACAGCGCGCAGACCACCATCTCCTCATCGGCGCCGGCACGCAAGGCGCGGGTCGCCGTCTGCAGGCAGTGCTCGTAGCGATCCACCGGATAGCCATGGTGATCTCCTTGGAGGCAGCCCAGGTGGGCGATCACGCGCCGACAGGCATCGGACTGATACTCCCGGAAGTGCGCATCGATCAGCGCCCATTCGGCATGCGTGCTTTCCGCGAAGCTGCGAAAGCGCGCCTGGGTCATCGGGACGGTATCTTGCTGACTCATGCGGTGGCCTCCTCCTTGTTGTCCGGCTGACCGCTGAGCTGATCGGCAAGCTGATCGGCCAGCAGCAGGCGGCGGCTGGCCGTGGAGTCGCGATCCACATAGCCCTGACGCATATGGCGGATGCCGCCTTCCAGCTGGAAGGCACTGCGACCATGGAACAGCCGGTAGTTGTCCATGATCAGCATCTGGCCCGGCGCCAGCTTGAGGTGCAGCGTGAAGTCGTCACCGGCAATCAGGCGGTAGAACGCCTGACGGGCCGCGTAGTAACGGCGCAGGGTCGCGCTCGGCAACGCCGGCACCCGCTCGGTACGATTGGAGAAGCGCACACGGGCCACCTGCCCCCGACTGTCCAGCTCGATCAGCGGGCCTTCGCTCTCCAGCCGCGTGGTGGCATCGTGATAGCGGAATCCGGGGCTGACCTCGGTCAGGCAGGCAAAGGCCTCGGGGTCTTCACGACGCAGATGCTCCGCCGCGCTGAACCCGTCCACCAGCGTACTGTCACCCCCCAGGGCGGCATTGCGCAGGCAGTGCAGCCAGATATAGCCGGGAATCGGATCGCGATAGGGGTTGTCGGTATGCGGCTCCAGCCCGCGCTGGGTCATGGTGAGGTCGTAGGCGTTGGCGACGGATTTCACGTCGGCGATGCCGCCCCAGTTGGTGCGTCGCAGCGGTCCGATGCGATGGATCAGGCTCTGCATGCCATCTTCGTGATCCGGCACGCCACTGACCCGCACGAAGCCGAAGCGCTGCAACTGCTCGAGCATGTCCAGCAAGGCCGCGTCATCGTCCAGTGCTGCCGCGAAGTCAGCCTCGGGCAGCTGGGCGAGATCCCCCTTCCAGAACGTCATGCCCTGGTAGGCCTGTGGCGCGCGACACTCCGCCAGCAGGGCCGACGACGAGACACTCACCGCGTGGCCGTCGCTGAAGGCCAGCGACAGCGTATCGCCGTCGAGCTGCGCCTCGCTCAGGCGCAGATCCAGCGGCAGATCCGCCGCCTCGATCAGGCGCTGACCGGTCAGGGAATCGAGAGTCGCGTCATCAGGACTCCGCTCGCGCAGCCAGAGCGCCTCGAGGGTCAGATCACCCTCGGGGTGGCTCAGCTGCAGTTGTCGTCCGGAGTCTGTCAGGCAGACGGAAAGGGGGGCGCTGGGCACTCGATGTTCTCCACGGCTGGGGAGCGGCACGCTTGTTTTCCCTGGCAGGTGCCTGCTCTCGGGGGCGGGTCCGACTGGAATCTCTTCTACCTTAAGCCCCTACCGTCGAAGTGGTTTGAGGAAATTGGACATAGATTTGATGTAATTGGCCATATGTCGGACCAGCGAACGCGGCGCATCCGCGGAAACGAATCGGCAAGGCTTGGGAAGGAATGGCAGGCAGGCCCGGCAGCCATCGTGCGCCGGGGGTACGACAAGAGAACGAGGGCCGGGAGCCCCCATTCGATATCAGTCGGTCAGGTGCAGGACCTGACCGTTGAGCGCGCGCCCGGCACCACCGGCCAGGAAGCGCGCGCACTCCGCCACGGCATCCGGTCGGCTGCCCTCGGGACACAGCAGATTGGCGCGCACCCTGTCGGGGGCACGCAGCGCGAGGCGCTGGATCAACTCACCCAGCGCCGCCTGCGCCATGGCAGTGCCATGATGCTCCTGCGAGGGCAGCGGTGAGGACAGCGGCGGCGCGACGGCCAGCAGGCGTCCACCGTGGCGCAACATGCGTGCACAGGCCGCCTTGAGCAAGGCGCCGGGCCCGGCGACCTGCGCGACCAGACACGCCTCCAGCGACTGCCCGGCCACGGCCTGCGGCGGCATGCAGACCAGCACGTCGAGACGGCCGAGACGCGCCACCAGCACCTCGAAACAGCCCTCGCCCACCACCTGACCGAAGCGATCCGACTGCTCGCCGCCCAGCGCGTCCAGCACGCGCTCGAGATCCGTCTGCGCGGTGCTCATCAGGGCGATGATGGCACCATCTTCCAGGAAGGTGCGCGCCATGGCTTCCAGCCATTCCCCCTGCCCCGCAATCAATACCCTGCGTCGTGGCAGCATCTCGTTCTCCCTGATGGATCGCTCTGCCGATCACGGCGGATCTGTGGCACATCACCTCCCTGTGATGCCCCTCGCGCTGCTGCCCCCTCCCCCGGCGTGGCGGTGGCACGGTGCCGATGTCACGCCCGCACTCTGCCCGCCCCCTGCCCGCACTCAGGGCATCAGCCCCGGCAACCACAGCACCAGCGCGGGGAACAGCATGCACAGGATCAACCCCGCTAGCTGCAGGCCGACGAAGGGCAGAATCGAGCGATAGATGGTGCCGATGGACACCTGCCCGGCGGTGATGCCCTTGAGATAGAACAATGCGTAGCCGAAGGGGGGGGTCAGGAAACTCGTCTGCAGGTTGATGGCGACCAGAATCGCGAACCATACCAGCAGCCCCTGGCCGGACAGCCCGAGCCCGAAGTCCAGCGCCTCGACCACCGGCGCCACCAGCGGCAGCACAACGAAGCTGATCTCGATCCACTCGAGGAAGAAGCCGAGCACGAAGATCAGTCCCATCAGCAGCAACAGCAGGCCGTAGGGACCCAGGCCGGTGCCGGTGATGACATCCTCGATCAGATAGTCGCCGCCCAGCCGCTTGAAGACCACCGAGAAGCAGGTCGCGCCGATGACGACGAACAGGATCATCGCGCTGGTCCGCGAGGTATCGCGCAGCGTGTTGCGCAGGGTGTCGAAGGACAGCCCGCCCATCACCAGCGCCAGCAGCAGACTGCCGCCCGCGCCGATGGCCGCGGCCTCGGTGGGCGTGGCGATACCGGTCATGATCGAGCCCAGCACCGCGACGATCAGCACCATCGGGCCGAGCAGATCCCGCAGCAGCGCCAGCGGCAGCGGTGTCTTGTCGGTACCGAGCAGCGACTGGTCCGGCAGCGGTGCCCAGTCCGGGCGCAGCTTGGCGGTGATCAGCAGATAGGCCACGTAGAGCGCGCCGAGCATCAGCCCCGGAATCAGCGCCGCCTTGAACAGTGCCCCCACCGAGATCTGCAGGATGGAGCCCATCAGCACCAGCATGATCGAGGGCGGAATCAGGATGCCCAGGGTGCCGGAGGCCGCGATGACCCCACAGGCCATCTCGGCCTTGTAGCCCTGCCCCAGCATCACCGGCAGCGCCAGCAGGCCCAGCATGACCACCGAGGCACCGATGATGCCGGTACTGGCGGCCATCACCACGCCCAATAGCGCCACCGAGACGGCCAGACCGCCATGCACGCGGCCGAACAGGCGCTGCAACGTCATCAGCAGATTGCGCGCCACCCCGGAGCTTTCCAGCATCAGTCCCATGAACACGAACAGCGGAATCGCGATCAGCAGCCAGTTCTCGATCACCCCGCCGAAGATGCGCGAGCCGACGGTGCCGAGAAACGGCAGCGGAATGTCGCCGATGAAGGCGAACAGGATACCCAGCCCGCCGAGCAGGAAGGCTACCGGGTAGCCGGAGAAGATACCGATCAGAAGTGCCACCACCATGGTGATGGGCAAGGCGTATTCAGCGAGCATCGTCATGGCTCCCGTCTGCTTGATCCTTGGGTGCCGTCGTGCCGGCCGTCTCGTGTGCAGCGGTGTCCTGCGTCTTGCTTGACTGAGGTGCAAGGCCGGCAAGACTGGCAATCTCGTGGTCCTTCAGGCGCTCAGGAGTGCGCGCCGGGTCGAACAGGCAGGCCAGATTCTCGAAGATCTGCCCAAGTGCGCCGAGGGCGAGAAACACCAGCCCCGTCGGCAGCATCGCCTTGATCAGATACCGGTCCACCAGCCCGCCATAGTTGGACTTCTCGCCGGACATGTAGGACATGGTGACGAAGTGCTTGGACAGCCAGGCGATCAGCAGGCAGAAGGGAATCAGCATGATGAGGTGGCCGAGGATATCGACCACGGCGCGCCCACGCGGCGAGAGGCGCTGGTAGAACAGATCGACCCGCACATGCGTGTCGCTGTGCAAGGCATAGGTGCCACCGAACAGCGTCAGCAGGCCGAACAGATGCCATTGAAGCTCGGTGACGGAATTGATGGTGATCGCGGTGCCGAACAGCAGCACGTCAGGCGACCCCCAGTTGGCGATTTCATTGATGCCCAGGGCGTTGAGCGTGACGGTGGTGAGCACGGCCAGGATGATCGCCAGACCCAACCAACTGGTCAGGCGACCCACCCATAGCCCCAGGCCGACCAGCGGTCGGCCCAGGGCGTCACACACCGCCCCGCCCTGTGCCCGCCAGGGCGCAAGGCGGGGGTCGGTCATTGGGCGCTACCCTCCTCAGCGTCACCGGCCTGCTTCATGGCCATCGGCTGCGGCATGGCCTGCAGCTCGTACCATTCGTCGATCAATGCGGCATGCTTCATCAGCGAATCGTAGGCCTTGGCGAAGTCAGGATTGGTCTGCTTCTCTTCTTCCAGCACTTCCCCCCATGCCTTCTGCAGCGCGGTCATCACCGGTTCCGGGAAGCGCTTGACCTCGACACCCTTCTCCTCGAGCTCATGGATCGCACGTACCTGAGCCGGCGGCGCTTCGGCCATCGCCCACTGCAGGGTCGCGCGGCAGGCGGTCTGGAACTGCGCCTTGCGCTGGTCACTGTAGCTGTCCCACACCTGCTGGTTGATCAACAGCGAGAACCAGCTGGCGCTCTGGTGCCAACCCGGGAAGTAGTAGTACTTGGCGACTTCATTGAAGCCCATCGCCTGATCGACCTGCGGCACCGAGAACTCGGTGGCATCGACACGGCCACGCTCCAGCGCGAGATAGATCTCGCTGCCCGGTACCAGCTGGGTGGAGGCGCCCAGCTTGTTGAGCACCTTGGCGCCGAGGCCCGAGATGCGCATCGACAGGCCCTTGAAGTCATCCGGCGAGTTGATTTCCTTGTTGTACCAGCCGCCCGTCTCCTGCGGGGAGATGAAGCACGGCAGCACCTTCACGCCGTAGGGGTCATAGGCAGCCTGGATCAGCTCGGTGCCCTCACCGGCCCACATCCATGACATGAAGGCTTCCGGGCTCGGGCCGAACGGCAGCGCACCGTAGAGGTTGGTGATCGGCACCGTGCCGGCCCAATAGCCCATCCAGTCCCAACCGGCCTGGATCGCGCCGGAAGAGACGGAGTTGAAGACTTCGAAGGCCGGCACCAGATCGCCCGGCTCATGCACGCGCAGACCGACTTCACCGCCGGTGGCGCTCTTGAGTTCCTCGGACAGACGCACGGCCCCGGCGCCCAGGAAGTTCTTGGTCGAGAAGGTACTGGCGACGTCGAGCTGCTTCGGCCCTTCCGCCTGAGCAGGTGCGGCGGCCATCAAGGTGGTGGTGGCGACGGCCGCCGCGATGGCGGCTCCGAGGCGCAGGCGACGAGTCGGCGTCGTGTGACGCGGCGTGGCGTGATGCAACATGGCACGGCTCCCTGATTTGTTGTTGTACTGGCTGGTCGTACGGCTCGATGCTTTCTGGCGATAAGGCACGCAACAAGCTGACGCTTACGTCAACTTACCCATTGACAACGCAAGCGCCTGACCACGCCACAACAATTCCAATGATTTCAGAGAGCTACGAGAGCCAATCACGCACGAGTAGCCACACGATGTCCTCGATGCCGCCATCCATGCTCGGCAGTGTCCGGAAAACCGGACACGCGGGTCGCCAAGGCTGCGACCAAGGTCGCGCGCTGACATGAATTCGGTCTACGACTCCAGTCGAATATGCCGATAGTGGAAGGCAGACCCCATGCGGGCAGGCACGGCGTGGGGTGGCAAGATACGCAAAGCGTCCGGAATTCCGGTCATTGACCGAATTTCCGGACGCTTTGACCCCTCGTCTGTGGCGGGAAGGTGAAACCACTCTCGATCAGGGCGTTTCGGCCAACAGGCCATGACGGTTGAGCTTCTCGTAGAGCGAGGACTTGGCGATGCCGAGCTGACGGGCGGCGCGGGTGCGATTGCCATTGGCGGCAGACAGGGCGGCCTCAATCAGGCGTCGCTCGGTCTGCGCCATCGCCTCCCGTAGCGAGCCGGTTGCCACTGGCGTGTCGGAAGCAGCAAGCACGGCTGAATCCGAGGGGGGTGTGGATAATTCAGTTCGGCGGGCATCGCCATGCCGGGCACCGATGGCATCCGGCAGATCGGTCGGCTGGATATGGCTGCCGCCCAGGTAGAAGGCGGCTTCGAGGACGTTTTCCAGCTCGCGCACGTTGCCGGGCCAGTGATGGGCACACAGGCGCTCCAACGCGGTCTCGGAGAGTATCGGCGGACGACGGCCACTACGACGCGCCAGACGTGACAGCAGATGCGTGGCCAGGGTCGGCAGGTCATCACGGCGCTCGCGCAGCGGCGGCACCTGCAGTGGCACCACGTTGATGCGATAGAAGAGGTCTTCGCGGAATTCGCCGCTCTCGACCAGCGCCTCCAGCGGGCGGTGCGTGGCGGCGATGACTCGTACATCGACGGTGACCAGGCGTGTCGCGCCGACCGCCTCGACTTCACGGTCCTGCAGCACGCGCAGCAACTTGGCCTGCATCGCCAGCGGCATGTCACCAACCTCATCGAGAAACAGCGTGCCACCATCCGCGAGCTGGAACTTGCCGGGCTTGCCGCCTCGCCTCGCGCCGGTGAACGCGCCTTCCTCATAGCCGAACAGCTCCGCCTCCAGCAGCGCTTCGGGAATCGCCGCGCAGTTGAGCTTGATGAAGGGCCCCTTGGCACGCGCCGAGCTGCGATGCAGCGCATGAGCATACAGCTCCTTGCCAGTACCGGACTCGCCACGGATCAATACCGAGGCGCCGCCGGGGGCGATCTTGCGTACCTTGCTGGCCAGCTCCCGCATGGCGGGCGAATCCCCGATGATGTCACTCAACTGCCAGCGCGCGCCGTTGGGGGTTTCCAGCGCCTGACGGTAGTAGTCCACCTCCGCTTCCAGCGCCTGGACCTGAGCATTCACCTGCCGCCATTCCCAGGTGTCGTGATAGAGCACCGAGCCGATGGCGCCGATCAGCTCGCCATCACGGAAGATGGGGTAACGGTGGGCAATCATGTGGTGGCCACGAATCAACTGCAGCTGGGCCAGCTCCGCGCGGCCGCTTTCCAGCACCTCATGCATGCGGGTGTTCTCGATCACCTCGCTGACATCGCGCCCCAGCACCTCGCTGGCCTCCACCCCGAGAAACTCGGCATAGGGGGCGTTCAGAAACTGGATACCGCCCTGGGCATCCACCACCACCACCCACTCCTCCACCGCATCCATCGCGGCTCGCAGCAACTCGCGACGCGCCCGCTCGACATGAATCGAGGTGGCAGGTGAATCGTTGCGCAGCGGGGCAGCCGCCTTCGCTCCACCCGCCGCGCCTGACACTGGCATCTGCTGAGCCATCACCGACTCTCCCTTGGCGTGTCCGATCATCATGGGGGGCCGTCATGCCGCCACCGACACCCGCCGGATCTGATTGTTGTGCGCTGCGCCATCACCCGCAGCCAGCGTCCGGAAAACCGGACACCACCTACAGCATCGGCCTACCGCCGCCAAGGATCAATGTAGCCAGTGGTCGTAGATAGCAATTATTTGATTGGAAAAATTCTATATTTTTATATTAGCACCTACACTACTATAAGAAATAGAAACTAAAACCCCAATACGCTTACGCAGGGCTAAAATGAAAGACAAATTCCAAGAATCGTTGATCATATTAAGCGTCCTAAAACACACAATGGAAAAAGACTATGCTGTCTTACAGCGCTATCACGATGACTATGACCTGAGATTTTCCATAACAAACAAAATGCTGATTGATATCAGCTCTTTTTTAAACGAATGGAAAAGGTTCAAAAAATACTCAAGAGATATCCCAGAGATTAGAGACACAATGAAAGTCGTCCGACCTGCAATTGCAAGATTGAAGAAGTGGAATGGAATTGAAGGTATGAGAAACACAATGCTTGCTCACGGCTACAGAGATGACAATAACTCAGGTCGAATAACATGCATCAATGAAAGGTACTTTAATGCAAAAGTACCAAAGACATCGCTTGAAATAATGCTACTCACTCAATACTGCATCCATATTTCAGCTATATTTATCTTTAAGCACGGAGATAGAGAACCTATCGAAGACCAAGTACAACAAAATAACCACACCGAGATTGAAGGAGGAATAACGACTTCAGAAGAACTTAAGACGGAGTTTATCAGTTTCTGTGAAAACGCATTGAAAATAGACCCTAGTCTAAAAGGCCTACTTACAGAATATTTAGAATCAACACAAAAAAGCCAAGGTTAAGCATCACTCAACCTTGGCTTTTATATTCCGTTTGGATTTTAAGCGTTAATGCGCTTCTTCCCAGTTGTCGCCTTGCTCGACTTCGACGAGCAGCGGGACGTCGAGGGAGGCAGCGTTCTGCATGCGCTGGGCAACGTCTTTCATGAAGTCTTCGACCTGCGCTTCGGCGACTTCGAAGACGAGTTCATCGTGTACCTGCATGACCATCATGGCGTCATACGCCTTGTCACCGTCATTGCCCGCCAGCCAGGCGTCCACGTCGATCATGGCGCGCTTGATGATGTCGGCGGCGCTGCCTTGCATCGGGGCGTTGATGGCGGTGCGTTCGGCAGCACTACGACGCGCATGATTGCGCGAGCCGATTTCCGGCAGGTAGAGACGACGGCCGAAGATGGTCTCGACATAGCCCTGCTCGGCGGCGAGGTGGCGAGTGTCTTCCATGTAGGTGGCGACGCCCGGATAGCGCTCGAAGTAGCGTTCGATGTAGGTCTTGGCCTGGCCGGGGTCGATATCCAGCTGACGCGAGAGGCCCCAGGCGGACATGCCGTAGATCAGTCCGAAGTTGATGGCCTTGGCGCTGCGACGCTGGTCACTGCTGACACGTGATTCCTCGGTACCGAAGACTTCCGCGGCGGTGGCGGCGTGCACGTCACGGTTGTCGGCGAAGGCCGAGAGCAGCCCCTTGTCACCGGAGAGGTGCGCCATGATGCGCAGCTCGATCTGCGAGTAATCCGCCGCGACGATGCGATAGCCGGGGCGTGCGATGAAGGCCTGACGAATGCGACGGCCCTCTTCGCTGCGCACCGGGATGTTCTGCAGATTCGGATCGGAAGACGACAGACGCCCGGTGGCGGTGACGGCCTGATGGTAGCTGGTGTGCAGGCGGCGCGTGGTCGGGTTGACCAGCTGCGGCAGCTTGTCGGTGTAGGTGCTCTTGAGCTTGGTCATGCCACGATGACGCATGATCAGCTTGGGCAGCGGGTAGTCCAGCGCCAGCTCCTCAAGCACGGCTTCGGCGGTGGACGGCGCGCCCTTGGGGGTCTTCTTCTTGACCGGCAGCTTCTGCTCCTCGAAGAGGATCTCGCCCAGCTGCTTGGGGGAAGAGAGGTTGAACTCGCGGCCCGCCAGCTCAAAGGCCTGCTTCTCGATGTCGTGGATCTGCTCGGTCAGCTCACGGGTCTGGGCGTGAAGGCGCTCGGGGTCAATCGCGACGCCGTTGCGCTCGATGCGCGCCAGCACCGGAATCAGCGGGTATTCGTAATCACGCAGCACCTCGCCCAGACGGCCCAGCTTCTCGATGCGCGGCATCAGCAGCGCGGCGAGGCGCAGGGTGATGTCGACATCCTCACAGGCGTAGGGCATCGCCTCTTCCAGCGCGATCTGGTCAAACGTCAGCTGCTTGGCGCCCTTGCCGGCGATGTCGGTGAAGCTGATGGTGCTCTCGCCCAGGTACTTGAGCGCCAGCGAGTCCATGTCGTGACGGGTCGCGGTGGAGTTGAGCACGTAGGACATCAGCATGGTGTCGGCCAGCGGACCGGCCACCGCGATGTCATAGCGCGCCAGCACCTCGATGTCGTACTTGAGGTTCTGGCCGATCTTGGTGATGGCGCCATCGGCCAGAATCGGCGTCAGCGCCTCCAGCACGGCCTGGCGCTCCAGCTGCGCGGGGGCATCCAGATAGCTGTGGGCGACGGGAATGTAGACGGCCTCGCCGACCTCCAGCGCCATGCCGATGCCGACGATCTCGGCTTCCATGTAGTTGAGGCTGGTGGTCTCGAGGTCGAAGCACAGCGAGGTGGCGTTGCGCACACGCTCCAGCCACGCGTCCAGCTCGGCCTGCTCGGTGATGGCGCGGTAGTTGCGCTCCTCACGCGGCGGCAGCGCCTCGGGCAACTCGTCCTCGTCACCCGCCGCATCCAGCTCAGGCGTCGGTGCAGCGGCGGCCTTGCCCTTGCCGGAGGCCTTGTCCGCGACGGGCGCGATGCTGTCGCCGAACAGATCACCGCCGGCGACACCGCTGTCCTTCTCGTCGGCGTGCGGGGTGGCGGCCATGTCACCGCCTTCCAGCAGCTCCTTCAGCCAGGCGCGGAACTCCATCTCCTTGTAGAGCTCGACCAGCGCGGCGGTATCCGGCGCGGCGATCGCGAGGTCCTCCAGGCCATGCTCCAGCTCGCAGTCCAGCTTGATGGTGGCGAGACGATAGGAGAGATAGGCATCCTCGCGGTGCGCTTCCATCTTCTTGGCCAGCGTCTTGGCGCCGCGGAAGCTGAGCGTCTTGATGCGATCGAGATCACCGTAGATGGTGTCGAGACCGCCGCCCATGCCCTGCAGCAGGCCCAGCGCGGTCTTCTCGCCCACGCCCGGCACGCCGGGAATGTTGTCGACCTTGTCGCCCATCAGCGCGAGGAAGTCGATGATCAGATTGGGCGGAATGCCGAACTTCTCGGTGACGCCGTCCACGTCCAGCGTCTCGTTCTTCATGGTGTTGACCAGCGTGATGTGCTCGTTCACCAGCTGGGCCATGTCCTTGTCGCCGGTGGAGATGACGGCGTCACGCCCGGCCTCGGTGGCCAGTCGCGCAAGAGTCCCGATGACGTCATCGGCCTCGACACCTTCCACGCACAATAGCGGCAGACCCAGCGCGCGCACGCAGGCATGCAGCGGCTCGACCTGCAGGCGCAGGTCATCGGGCATCGGCGGACGCTGGGCCTTGTACTCGGGATACATGTCATCACGGAAGGTCTTGCCCTTGGCGTCGAACACCACCGCCATGGGGCTGTCCGGATACTGGCGGATCAGGCTCTTGAGCATGTTGATCACGCCCTTCACCGCGCCGGTGGGCAGGCCCTTGGAGGTGGTCAGCGGCGGCAGGGCATGAAAGGCACGATAGAGGTAGGAAGATCCATCGACGAGAACGATCGGCGTGGCGGCCATGAGCAGTCGCATCCGTAGGCTGAAGGGTGAGCTTGGGGCAAGCAGAGTCGGGGCCGAAACTCTCTCGGCATCAATGGCTGTCATGATACGCAAGGGCTGCGGCGAGGCACAGTCACGCCGCGGGCATGGACCGGCTTTCGGGCAGCTCCCAGGGGCAGTGAAATCGTGCACGCGGCTGACAAGAGTCGTAGACTGCGCCCATCAGGCAAGGTTTCTGGCCATCGCCGATTCGCTTGCCCTCCGCACGCTTGCGCACAGAATCTTTGCGCTCAGGACTTTTGTATACGGGGCCTTGTCGCCAGTCTCCCTGCGATGAAGGCTCACGTGTTAAAGGAGGAATGCCATGCGCACGACTGCTTCGATTGCTCCGCACCCGACGCTGCGCCTGCCCACGCTGCTGGCGAGTGCTCTGCTGCTGGTCATCACCGCACTGGGCGCCCCGCTGGCCGTGGCCGAGAGTGATGCCCCCAAGCCACAGGTCACCAGCCGTCAGCAGGATGACCGCCAGCTGCGCGAATACCGCGTCAATGGCCATCTGTACGCCATCGAGATCATCCCCAAGGGGGGCACGCCCTTCTTCCTGCTCGACAGTGATGGCAACGGCAACTTCACCCGTTCCAGCGTGTCGCAGGCCAGTCAGCTCAAGGTGCCCGGCTGGGCGCGGAAAAAGTGATAAGCTCGGCATTGCGGGTCACGCGGCATCTGACCCGGCAGTGATGGGCATCATGCCCGGACCGGACGCATCCCTTGCGCTCGGTCCGGGCATGGAGGTCTCCCTCCTGCCTACCGACAACAACTCCTGTCAGCGCATTGCCGCCGCGTCGGTCCAGCGGCGCGCCACTGATGGGGCGGACACATTTCGGCGAGAAGAGTCACCCATGGCAGTCTTTACCCCCCTGAGCGAGGCTCAGGTCGCAGAATTTCTGGCAGAGTACGATGCAGGCACGCTGACATCGCTGGAAGATGTCGCCCACGGCACCGAGAACTCGACCTTCTTCGTCACCACCGACCGCCGCGAGATGGTGCTGACCCTGTTCGAGCAGGGCGAGCATGAGGAACTGCCCTTCTTCGTCGAGCTGCTCGATTTCCTCGCCGGCCACCAGCTGCCGGTGCCCGGCCCGCTGCATGACCGCGAAGGTCAGGCGCTCAAGACGCTGGCAGGCAAGCCGGCGTTGCTGTTTCCGCGCATGCCGGGCAAGTGGCCCGTCTCGCCCAATGTCGCCCAGTGCCGCGAGATCGGTGCGGCGCTGGGGCGCATGCACGCCGTCTCGCAGCACTTCACCGGCCAGCGCCCCAACACCCGTGACCTGCATTGGATCAAGCCGATGCACCACAAGGTGCTGGCCTATCTGAGCCCGGAAGACCAGGCGCTGATGGCCGACGAGATCGATGTCTGCGAAGACGTCTTCAGTGGCGTCGACCTGCCACAGGGCGCGCTGCACGGGGATCTGTTCCGCGACAACACCCTGTTTGACGGCGATCGCCTCGGCGGCATCATCGACTTCTACAATGGCTGCACCGGCGACCTGATCTTCGATCTGTCGATTCTGGTCAATGACTGGTGCTCCAATGACGATGGCCGTCTGGATCAGGCGCGTTATGACGCCCTGCTCAGCGCCTATCTGGCCGAGCGTCCGATGAACGCTGACGAACGTCGCCTGTGGCCGAGCATGCTGCGCATGACCGCGCTGCGCTACTGGCTGTCACGCCTGCTGGTGGTCTACGTGGACCCGCCCGCTCACAGCCTGACGCCGAAGGACCCGGCACAGTATCGCCAGTTGCTGGGCCGGCGCATCGAGGAAGGCGCCCTGCCGCTGCCCGACGCCACCCAGCCGGCCTGAATGTCCACGCAAGTGGCAAAGCGATTGCCTGCGCCTCCCCAGCAGGCATAATGCGCCCCCTGAGCGCCCGCATCCGTGCGGGCGCCATTGTCTTCTCCGACGCTGCCCACACCGCTGAGCACCGCCGGGCTTGCCTTCACGCCGTCCATCTCCGGAGACCGCGATGACCTCCTTTGCAGCCGAAGCACGCCGCACCTACAACATTGACCAGTGGGGCAGCGGCTATTTCGACGTGGGCCAGGATGGCCTGACGCTGGTGCGCCCCCATGGCGAACCGGGTACGCCTGCGCTGCCGCTGATCTCGCTGATCGACAAGGCCCGCGCCCAGGGCCTGCGACTGCCGCTGCTGATCCGCTTCGCCGATATCCTGCATGACCGGGTCGAGCAGCTGTGCGCCGCCTTCGATGCCGCCATCAGCTCACGCGGCTATGGCGCCAGCTACACCGCCGTCTATCCGATCAAGGTCAACCAGCAGCGCCGCGTGGTCGAGGAACTGCTGGCGACCAGCGAACGCTCGCGCGGGCGTGTCGGCCTGGAAGCCGGCAGCAAGCCGGAACTGCTCGCCGTGCTGGCGCTGTCGGACAATGGCCCGTCGGTCATCGTCTGCAACGGCTACAAGGACCGCGAGTACGTGCGTCTGGCGCTGATGGGCGAGAAGCTCGGCCACCGCGTGCACCTGGTGGTCGAGAAGGCCAGCGAGCTGGAACTGGTACTGGAAGAAGCTGAACGTCTCGGTGTGCGGCCGCGCATCGGTCTGCGCGCGCGCCTGGCCACCATCGGCAAGGGCAACTGGCAGAACACCGGCGGCGAGAAGTCGAAATTCGGCCTGACGGCGAGCCAGATCGTCGCGCTGGTCGAGCGCCTGCGCGAAGTGGATGCGCTGGACTGCCTCAAGCTGGTCCACTTCCACCTCGGCTCGCAGATCGCGGACATCAGCGACATCCAGCGCGGCCTGGCCGAGTGCGCGCGCTTCTATCAGGGGCTGCATGAAGCCGGTGCCGGCGTGGAAATCGTCGATGTCGGCGGTGGCCTGGGCGTGGACTACGAAGGCACGCGCTCGGAAAGCGCCTGCTCGCTCAACTACTCGATGCGTGAATACGCCGACTATGTGGTCGGGGCGTTCCACGCGGTGTGCGAGGCGCATGATCTGCCGCATCCGCACATCATCTCCGAATCCGGTCGTGCCCTGACCGCTCACCACGCCGTGCTGGTGACGGACGTGATCGGCGAGGAGCGTGTCGACCTGCCGCTGCCCACGCCGCGTGAGGATGATCTGCAGATCGCCGCGCTGTGGACACAGGCCGCGCGTCTGGAAGGTGCGCTCGAGCCACGTGAGCTGGTGGAGATCTACCACGCCGTGGTGCATGCCCAGCATCAGGTGCAGGAGCGCTTCGTGATGGGGCTGGCGAGCATCGCCATCCGTGCCGAGGCCGAGGCCATCTACACCAACGTGTGCCGCAGTCTCGCCGGGCGCCTCGATGCGCGCCAGCGTTCGCACCGCGCGGTGCTCGATGAGCTCAACGAGAAGCTGGCCGACAAGCTGTTCGTCAACTTCTCGCTGTTCCAGTCACTGCCGGACATCTGGGGCATCGAGCAGATCTTCCCGATTCTGCCGCTGACCGGTCTCGACCGCGCGCCGACTCGCCGTGGCGTGATTCAGGACATCACCTGCGACAGTGATGGCCGCATCGACACCTATGTGGATGACCAGGGCCTGGATGCCACCCTGCCGCTGCCGGAATGGCATGCCGAGGAAGAGAAGCTGCTCGGCTTCTTCATGGTCGGAGCCTATCAGGAAATCCTCGGCGACCTGCACAACCTGTTCGGCGATACCGATTCCGTGGATGCCAGCCTCGACGACGAGGGCCAATGGCAGCTTTCCCATGCCATCCAGGGCGATAGCGTGGCGCAGGTGCTGCGCTACGTGAACTTCGACCCGGATCAGCTGGCGGCCCGCCTCGCGCGTCAGCTCAAGTCATCCAATCTGAACGCGCTGGAACAGGCAGACCTGCTCGAGGACCTGAAGGCAGGTCTGGAAGGATATACCTACCTGGAGAGCTGAGCCCTTCCGTCATTGAGCTGATCTCTGCTTCAGAGATTCGAGCCCGGAAAGCAGCAGCCCAGACAGCAAAAGCCCCTGCCGGAATCCCGGCAGGGGCTTTTCTGTCTCAACTCGCTCAGGGCTGCTGCCAACACGCTCAGGGCTGTTGTGAACTCGCTCAGGGCTGCTGGCTACTCGCTCAGGGCTGTCTCAGCCCCAGTCAGCCCCAGTCGTCATGCCACGCCGCGAGTGCGCGTCTCGACACGCAGCAGCTCGCCGCTGCCATCCGGGGCATCCAGCGTCAGTGCCAGCGCCTGATCCGGATTCAGCTCGCCAACCCCTTCCGGCGTGCCGGTCAGTACCACGTCGCCGGGCAGCAGCGTGAAGCTGTGGCTGATCTCGCTGAGCAGCCGCGCGACAGGGAACAGCATCAGACGGGTATCCGCCTGCTGACGCTGCTCGCCGTCGATGGCAAAACGATACTGCAGTGCCTGGAAATCGACATCATGCAGTGCGCCTTCGCCATCACGCCAGCGCGGGCCTTCCAGCGCCACGAAGGAGGACAGCGGACAGCTGCCGTCAAAGGCCTTGGCCAGTTCCCACGGCTGCCCCTTGGCCTTGAGCTTGCTCTGACGCTCACGCAGGGTGAGATCCAGCGCCAGCCCCATGCCGGCCAATGCCTCCAGCGCCTCGTCTTCACTCGCCTCGCACAGTGGCTTGCCGATCAGCAGCGCAAGCTCGGCCTCGTAATGGTACTGGCCACGTCGCTTCGAGAGCGGCAGCGGCTTGTCCATGGGCACCACGCTGGTGGCGGGCTTGATGAACAGCAACGGCTCGCTGGGCACTTCATTGCCGAGCTCCGCGGCGTGGGCAGCATAATTGCGCCCCACGCACACCACCTTGCCGAGATCATGGGCAAAGACACGACCATCGCTGAAACGTGGGGTAAAACGCTGAGCAAGCGGCATGCAGAACTCCTGTCGGGGCGTGATGGATGATCAATGAGAGGTGATCAATGAGAGATGTCTCAATCTTACGCCGCCCCGCCGGTTTGCCACTACCACACCAACGTCCGAGATTTCGCCGCCTGAACGCAACCCCGGGTTGTGCAGTTCAGTCCACTGGCTTGCTCAGCCTTTCGGTCTTTCCTTTCGCTTGCTCACGCTGGCGATCTGTCACGCGCGGCTCATTTTTCCAGTTCATCCCAGCCACCATCGGCACGGTGGGCCAGAAATTCAGGGCGCGGACGAGAGGCCGCGAACGGCGCCTGCATGGCATTGTCGACGCGGTTGTAGACGAAGAAGGCGTTGCTGCGCGGGTCCGGCGACATGTTGGCGTTGGAGCCATGCAAGGTGTTGCAGTCAAACATCAGCAGACCACCCGCGGCACCGGTGGGCGCCTCGATGCCACGCTGGGCGACCAGCTCTCGCAGCGCTTCGCGCGAGGGCACACCGACTTCCTGTGCCTGCAGCGAAGACTTGTGATTGTCTTCCGGCGTCTCACCCAGGCAGTGCACGAAGACTTCGTGCGAGCCGGGGATCAGCATCAGCGGGCCGTTGAAGTGGTGATTGTCATTCAGGATGATCGAGGCGCTGACCGCACGCATTTCCGGCATGCCATCCTCGGCGTGCCAGGTCTCGAAGTCCGAATGCCAGTTGAAGCCCTTGCCCTCGAAGCCCGGCTTGTAGTTGATGCGCGACTGGTGGACATAGACATCGCCACCCAGAATCTGGCGCGCGCGATCCATCAGGCGCGGGTCTTCGGCAAGCTGGCGGAAGCGCTCCGACAGGAAGTGCACGGCGAAGATGGAGCGGATCTCGCGGCTCTTGGGCTCGGTGATGGTGAAATCACGGCCCTGGAGATCTTCCTGCTCCAGCAGCGCAGCCAGTTCGGCCTTCAGCGTCTCGACTTCTTCCGGGGCCAGGAATTCCGGCTCGAACAGGAAGCCATCGCGCTCGAACCGCTTGAGTTGCTCAGCCCCCAGCGGCCCCTCATCGGCGCGCGAGTGCACGACGGGCTCGCGGCGCTTCTGCCACAGGTGCTGCGGTGGCTGGCTCAGACGCGTCGGGTAGGCGTCGCGCGAGTGGGAGGAGCCCCGGTCGCTGCCTGACTTGTCCAGATAGGCTTCCGGCGCCTGATCGCGATCGGCATCGACCTGACGAACACCCAGACGCTGATTGGAGGACTCTGCGCCATCGCTGGCGTTGCTGCCGTCCATCTCGTGGTGGTGGCGCTGCTTGGACGAAAGCGCAGCGGTGGCGTTGTACGAGGTCATGTGGCGTGAAGCTGTCATCTTGCTCTCCTTAAGGCATCAATGGCTTGCATAGAGGAAAGAGGAATCCGGCGTTCTATTCCTGCGGCTTGGCCGCACTGTCCCACCTATGGGCCATGACACAGACTTCAACCCCATGAATCATGAATTAATCACAGACGCCTGATCCCCGAGTTCGTTAAAAGACCATTCAATCGCGCACTACCCCCGCCATCACCGTTCTCGCGAAAACATGAGACCTCCTGTGTCTCACGGATGACAAGATTCCTCAGTCACCCCGATAGATCATTTCATCATTCACGCGGTGGCCACGCGCCTCATGCATGAAAGACATCATGACTCATATATCGCCTCATTCCTTGTCATTGCCTCCTGACAATTCACCCCAATACGCTTCGCCTTTTGCAAATCGCATCGCGAATGATCACCAGACAATAAGCGTAAGTTGTTGTGAACTATTGTGAATTTAGTTGGCACACTTAATGCCCCTGTAAAGTCACGGCATCACAACTGATAGACACATATCAGAGTACAAGAACGGCGCAGGACAATGCGTCACACCAGGGGAACTTCCAGCATGTTCAAGCCACGGATTTGTCTGGCCGCTTGCATGGCCACAGTGCTGGGGGGCTGCGCAGCTGTCGAACCGAAATTCGACAATGTCGAACCGGTCGTAGGGCCACCAGTCACCTCAAACAACACGCCATATAGTGAATGCCTCGTATCACTCAGCCGGGTGCAAGGTGCCACCAACCTGCCTGTAATTGCAGTGGGTCAGGTGACGGACAAGACCGGTCAACGCAGTTACTCCACCGTGACAGAGAGTGCTGCCGTGACCCAGGGCGTATCCGAGATGCTGATCAGTGCCCTCTACAAGACTCGCAAGGTACATCTTACCGAGCGTCTCGATGTTCGAGTCCCGCTGGCAGAGCAGCAGCTTTTCGAGAATAAGGCAATGGCCTACTCGCCGCGTAAATTGGCAGTTCTCCCTTCACATTTCGTGGTTCTCGGTGCTCTCACAGAGCTCAATTACAACATTTCAAGCGGCGGTGCCCGCCTGTTCGTCAGCGGAATCGGGGCCGGACTACGTACTGCAGTCATCAATGTCGGTCTGGATCTACGCATGGTCGATATCCGCACATTCCGCACCGTCTATGTCACCAGCCTGCAGAAGCAGGTGGTCGGTTACGAAGTCGAAGCCGGTATCTACCGCTTCTTCGGCAATCAGTTGATCGAGTTTGACTCCGGCGCAGTGCGCAATGAACCACTGCAGTTGGGGGTGAGATCAGTCGTGGAGATGGGCGCGTATCAGCTTCTGACTGAAGGCCTGGGACTTCCTGTACCTGCGGGACAGGAATGTGCATTGCACCCGGGACAGCATGTTGCAGATGACAATAGCAACACGCAGCAAGTGGCCGCAGCCAATACCAGCAGCAATGCAGCAAGTGGCAATGAAGCAGTCGCAACACCGTTGCAAGCAGCACCCGCATCAGAAGTACCGGCAGCATCCAGCGCAGCACAATAAGTCAACATTCATGAGGAACATGACAATGACTACCTATAATAAGCTCGCAGTCGCCATCGGTCTCGTAAGTAGTGTGATGATGGCAAGTCAGGCGCAAGCCTTCGATGAAGTGGACTGGGACTGGGATGGACAGGTAAATACCGATGTCAACATTGACGTCTATATTGATCCGGGCATCACAGACCCGGGCGGCCTGGTCATGATCGAAAGCCTGCAGAAGCAAGTCGGCGATGTGTCATCCACAGCTATCGTCAGTGATATCAGCTACGGCGCTGGCGAAGCAGGCGACCCGACCATAGAGCTGGTGGATAGCCTCAGCGCCAAAGCCAAAGCCAAGTCCAGTGCCGAGGCCAGTGCCGGATTCAAAGGCTTAAAAGCTGAAGCTGATGCTGATGCCATGGCGAAAGCATCGGCCGATGTGGATGTCTATATCAGCTATGCCGGCTCAACGCCCAATCCTGACATCTCCAAGCTTGAGGCACTGGAAAATGCTGCCACCTCGGTGGGCAACAATATCTCCATCGACAGCGATGCCATGGTCAATCTGCATAATGAGCAGACCCTGTCCGGAAGCGAACTCTATGGCGGTGGGCATGGTCGTCACTCCCACGGCCCCCAGCTGGCAAATGTCGTCTCACTGGCTACGGTCAACGACATCCTCAACCTGACCGTGGACAATTCCGCGACCTCCGTGGGTAACAATCTGTCGGTCACTCTGGATAGCACCGATATCAATAGCGCCTTGATTGCCGACAATACCCAGATGAGCTTCGCCAACATCAGCTCGACTGCCACAGTCAGCGGCATCACGCTGGATCTGCCGCCGGCAGGCAGCTTCGATGGCCCAGTCATCAGCAATACGGCCACCTCTGTGGGTAACAACATGTCCGTCTCCGTCGGCCCCGTTACTCCGTAAATCCTCAGCAGGCAACCAACACACGCGGGGCGACCCGCGTGTGTTTCAGTACCTGCCGACATCATAGTCTTCACGCATCAGATACTGCATCTTTCACAGATCGAAAGGAGCAAGACATGAATGCTTTCACACGTATCAGCCTGGGGGTCGTCAGCGCGGGATGCCTGCTGGCCACGACTGCCAGCGCCAACTCGCTGATGGGGCCCTTCCCCTACGACTTTCCGGCACGTAGCGCAGAAACCGCCCTGATTCTCTATGAGAGCAAGAAGGCCGGCAGCCTGGGTGAAGGGTCCGATACCAATATCGGGGAATACACCCTCAATACCGGCAGCAGTACCTCGATCGGCAACTGGCAACAGATCGAACAGACGCTGAGTGATGGTTCCACCGGCACCATCGACAGCACGGCGGACCAGTCCGCCGATGGCAGCTCGCAGACGTCGTCAACGGATTTCACCATCACCCACAACAATGCGGATGATGAAGAGGAAGAAGCCCCATGATGTCCCGCCCGGGCAAGGCGTGACGGCCCAGGCAGGGCACTTGAGAACATCAGACTCACGTGTCAAACGTGAGGAGAGAGTTGGTCATCATGCCAACGGGTGGGATGAGATATCTGACCCTCGCGCGCAGCGGAAAAAACCCACTAAAAGCCGCCATGATCATCTCTCACGTTTGAGTAAGCTTGGAAAAGGACGCGCAACAACCCGCATGACGAAGACTCAACGCTTGGGGAGCGTGTGTCCTTCCGAGAGGCTGTCACCAGAAGCAGCCCGACAATTATGCTCCTGCAGCGATGCTCTACGAGCTGCTGACAGGGGTCCAGCAGCAAGGGAACATCACTCATGACCGCACTGAAGGCTCACCATCAGGCTACGCCGATCACCACTGCGTTGAATCTGACTGTCGACTCCCCCGCACGGGTGAAGTCTCTACCGACAGGCCGGCCTAACGGTTTTGAGGGGTTCATCGGAGGCTCATCGTCCATGCAGACCCTCTATCGCACCCTCATACAGGTCGCCCATTCGGACGCCCCCATCTTCATCACCGGCGAAAGCGGCAGCGGCAAGGAGCTATGCGCCACTGCCATCCACCGCCACAGCCCGGTACGCGAAGGCCCTTTCATCGCCGTCAACTGTGCTGCCATCCCGGCGGAGCTATTGGAATCACAGCTGTTCGGGCATGTGCGTGGCGCCTTTACCGGTGCCGTCAGTGCCCAGCAGGGCCTGGCCGTGGCAGCGGATGGCGGGACGCTGTTCCTGGATGAGATCGCCGAACTGCCCTTGCCACTGCAGAGCAAGCTGTTGCGCTTTCTGCAGACCGGCCAGGTGATGCCCGTGGGCGCGACACGCACGGTCGAGGTCAACTGCCGTATCGTCTGCGCCACGCATCAGGACCCGCGTCAGCTGGTGGAGACCCATCGCTTCCGCGAAGACCTCTTCTACCGCCTGCACGTCATCCCGCTCAAGGTGCCGCCCCTGCGCGAGCGCGGAAGTGACATTCTCGAGATCGCCAACGGCTTGCTGAGTCGCATGGCCAGCCACGAAGGCAAGCATTTCACCAGCCTGAGCGCCTGCGCGGAGCAGGCGCTGCTGGCCCACGATTGGCCGGGCAACGTGCGCGAGCTGGAAAACACCCTGCGCCGCGCCATCATCCTCCACGAGGGCGAGAGTCTCACGGCCGCCATGCTGGACCTGCCAGCACACGGCGGCTCACACGAGAGACTCGAGCACGCACCACCCGGCGCCGAGAACCAGGGCCTCTGGCAGCGCCCGCTGTGGATGGTGGAGCGGGATGCCATCGAGACGGTGATAGCGGCATGCGATGGCAGCATTCCGCGTGCCGCTGCCATTCTGGAAATCGCCCCATCGACCATCTATCGCAAACGCCTCAGCTGGCAGGCCCATCACCCCGGCTCATCTGCCGCGCATTGAGCGCCGAAAGACGCAAGGCGAGCAGACGCCAGACGCAAAAAAGCCACCCCGGAGGGTGGCTTTTCTGTTGGCTGCCGAATTCATCCTGCGACTTCATCTGCTAGCCAGAATTGGCTGGGGTACCAGGACTCGAACCTGGGAATGCCGATACCAAAAACCGGTGCCTTACCACTTGGCTATACCCCAATTTGGTGGCCAGAGACGGAATCGAACCGCCGACACGGGGATTTTCAATCCCCTGCTCTACCAACTGAGCTATCTGGCCGACCGGAAGACACAAAAAAAGCCGCCTGGGCGACTTCGATATCCTGCGTTCTTCGTTCATCTACAGAAGCCTGAAGATGGTGCCGGCTAAAGGAGTCGAACCCTCGACCTACTGATTACAAGTCAGTTGCTCTACCAACTGAGCTAAGCCGGCACAAAGAACTCATGATATGAGTCTTCTTACTACGTTACTGCATGTCAGCTGGCTGGGGTACCAGGACTCGAACCTGGGAATGCCGATACCAAAAACCGGTGCCTTACCACTTGGCTATACCCCAACACTTGGTGGCCAGAGACGGAATCGAACCGCCGACACGGGGATTTTCAATCCCCTGCTCTACCAACTGAGCTATCTGGCCCTTGCCAACGAGGACGTATTAAATAGAAAACCTTTCCCGACGTCAACCCTTGCTTATCAAGAATTTGGCGTCGTTATTCGTTTTCCATCGCCCTCGCCGTCTCGTCAGACTTCGTAGCCCTGTCCGCCCTGCGCTTCGCCCTTGGCGGCGGCGTCAGTCGGGACGAAACCTTCGGCCTGATCGGTCTCTTCGTTGCGGAAGAAACGCTCCATCTGCTCCATCAGATAGCGACGGCTGTCGGCATCCATCATGTTGAGGTGCTTCTCGTTGATCAGGCGTGTCTGCAGCGCCTGCCATTCTTCCCATGCCTGCTTCGAGACGTTGGCCCAGATATCCTGGCCCTTCTCGCCCGGCAGCGGCGGAAAGTCGAGACCCGGCAGGTCCTGGTCATACTTGCGGCAATGTACGGTGCGCATGGGTAACTCCGTAAGAGAACTGGATGTCAGTGCGGTTGAGCGCCGAGCCTTCGCCAGACGCTCAATCGATTGCCTCATTCTCGCACGCTTGAGCGGGTTTCCCCCAGGCGTCCGAGGCCTGTCGATGAGAGCGACTCGCTCACAGCCCGAACAGATCATCCGTGCAGCGTGCCAGCAGCGCCTTGACCGGTGCCGGCAGGCCCACGGCATCCGGCGCGGCGGGGTCGACGAAACGGCGGTCTGCTCCGTGTTCGTTGACGCCATCCTCCGCCGACGGCGTCAGTTCCGCCGCTCCCAGCTGGACCGGCTGCGGCGTGATGGTCAGCCGGAAGTGGCTGAAGACATGCTCGAAACTGTCCAGCGGCGCCTCCAGATGCGCGCCTCGCGCTTCACGGGCGACCCACTCCCGCGCGGCCTCGCGGTTCTCGACCAGCGGCGGCGCCCACAGGCCGCCCCAGATGCCCGTTGGTGGGCGTCGTTCGAGCAGAATCCGGCCCGTCTCGTCACTGACCAGCAGCATCAGCGTCTGACGTGTCGGAATAGCCTTCTTGGGCTTGCTCTCGGGGAAGCGCTTTTCCTCGCCGCGTGCATGCGCCACACAGACTTCCTCGAAGGGACAGCGCGTACAATCCGGCTTGCTGCCGCGCGTGCACAGGGTGGCCCCGAGATCCATCATCGCCTGGGTCCAGTCCGCCAGCCGCATCTGCGGGGTATAGCGCTCCGCCAATGCCCACAGCTTGCGCTCCACCGCCGGACGTCCCGGCCAGCCTTCCACGGCATGCAGGCGAGCCAGCACGCGCTTGACGTTGCCATCGAGAATCGGCGCCCGTTGTCCGGTGCTGATGCTGATGATCGCCCCGGCGGTCGAGCGCCCGATACCTGGCAAGGCCGACAGTGCCTCGACACTCTCGACCGGGAAGGTGCCGCCATACTCAGCGACCACCTGTTGAGCGGCCTTGTGCAGATTGCGCGCCCGGGCGTAGTAGCCAAGCCCCGTCCACAGGTGCAGTACCTCATCGATCTCCGCCGCCGCCAGCGCGGCGACATCCGGGAAGCATTCCATGAAGCGCGCGTAATAGGGCAGCACCGTCGTGACCTGGGTCTGCTGGAGCATGATCTCCGAGACCCATACACGATACGGGGTGGTGTTCTCCTGCCAGGGCAGGTGCTTGCGGCCATGCTCATCGAACCAGTCGAACACGCGGGCCTGGAATTCCTCCGGGCTCAGCGCAATGCTTGCCACGCCTGGCGGGGCGTGGGTATCAGACGCCGCCACGTCAGGCGTGGCCGCAGTGTCAGGTACCGCCATCAAGACTTCCTCTACTCGTGACTCGTACCATGGCGCGCCATGGTCTGGGCTCCAACGGCAGCACGCCAGCCCCGAGGGACTGGCGTGCCGGTCTTGCTGTGCTAGGAGCGCGTGATCAGTTGAACAGCCCCTGAATCGCGCCCTTCAGCTTGTCGCTGGCGCCTTCGCCCAGCTTGTCATCGATCTTCTTGCGCGTGTCTTCATCGAGCTTCTCATCCAGCTTCTCGCTGACCTTCTCGCCCGCCTTGCGCTTGGCTTCATCCTTGGCCAGTTCCGCGGCGGCCGTCTGGAAGCCCTTCTGGTCAAAGCCGCACCATTCGCCCGGCTCACCGCTCAGATTGCCCTGACACTGCACCGGGAAACGCAACTTGACCAGACGCGGATTGACCTCACAGGCAGCGTCATCCGTTCCTTCGATGAAGCGCGCCGCCACGTTGTAGTCAAAGGCTTCGGTCGGCAGGTTGAGCTGCCCCTTGCCATCCAGCGCGATACCCGGGATTGCCAGTGCCAGATCCTGATTGCTGATCACGCCATTGGTGACCTTGAAGCTGCCCTGTGCGCGTTCCAGCGGGGTATTCGCTGCCCAGTCACGCGAGGACGTCTTGCCACTCAGCGTCGCCACCGTGGTGCACATCTTCTCGGACACGTTGACGTCGAGTATCTCGCCATTGCGGATCTCGAAGTCACCTGAACCATTCAGGTTGCGCTTCATGCTGTCGAGTTGATTGGTGCTGGTGGTGTAGTCGCCATTGAGGGTCAGACGGCCACGCAGGATGTCATCCTGCTCAGGCGCCAGCGCCTTGAGGAATGGCGCGATATCCAGATTGGTCAACTTCTCGCCGAAGCTCATGGTCAGCGGTGTCTTGCGACTGTCGATGCGGGCACTGGCTGCCAGGCTACCGCCGTACAGACTGGCCGTCAGGCTATCGAGCTGCTGCAGTCCCGGCTGGCCGGACAGCTTGGCGGACACCTTGCGCATCTCGAGTCCGGATGCCGTGAGGTTCGCGATGTCCAGCTGGCCCTTGAGCCCGAGAGTTCTGAGCAGCTCCACCGGCAACACCTCTGCATCGCCGTCAGCCGCGTAGGCCGGCGCCACCAGTCCTGCCGTCACCCCCGTACCGAGATTCGCGGTCTTCTCGCTGGTCTGCGGCGGGAGGTAGTCGTCCAGATTCAGCGCATCGACATCCAGATCAAAGGTGATCTGCGAGGCATCGAAGGAGGAGCCGAGACGTCCGTTGATGGTGGTGTCATCCAGCGCCATCACCAGGTTGGTCAGCTGTACCTGTGACAGGTCGCCCTTGAGCGGGCTGGAGAATGCCAGCGAGGTCAGCGCATCGCCGCGTGCCGTCTGCGGTGCCTGCATGCCGACCCGCGTCATCCACGCCTTGGGCGACAGCGGGGCCAGCTTGAACTGCCCGCTGTAGCTCAGCGCCTCGCCCGTGATGTCACTGGCCTTGAGCGCCCCGCTCAGACGCAGGTCACTGCCCGAGGTCAGCAGCAGATCGGAGAGCGTCGCGGTGCCTTCGGCAAGATCCGCTTCCGCCCCGAAGGTCGCCTTCACCGGCAGCGCCTTCTCTCCCAGCGACGGTTCGTTGAGCGAGGCATCCAGCTCCCCACCCTCGATGCGATAGCGCTGCTGCTCGGTATCCAGTGTCAGGGTATCGATCTCCAGCGCCAGCTGTTGGGACTGCTCGCTCAGCGACGGCATGCTGGTGGCGGTATCCAGGCTGATGCCGGTCAGGACATGGCGACCGTTCTGAAGGTCCAGCGCCACCTTGCCGTCCAGGTTGATGGTGCTGCGCAGCTCAGGCTCACGCCCCTCCGCCACGAAGGACAGCTCCACCGGGAACGCCTTGGTCGGGCTGACGTTGCTGGAGCTCAATGCCAGCTCATTGAGCGTCATGTCGAGACCGCTGGCAGCATCCTGGTAGGTGATCTGCCCATTGGTGACCTGAATCGAGGCGATATCGAGATTGACGGCCATGCCTTCAGCGCCATCGCTGACACCGGCATCTCCCTGCGTCTCATCGGCCATGGCGACACCGGCACTCTTGGCGGGAGGCAGGGCCTTGTCCGCCGCACCGCTCTCGGCGGCATCGGCAGCATGCTGCAACAGACTCTCCCAGTTGCCTCGCCCGTCAGCGTCTCGCTTGAGGTCCAGTTTCAGGCCATCGAGGAACACGCCCTCGACCTCCACCTCACCGCTCAGCAAGGGTGCGAAGGACACCCCGACCTCGGCACGCTTGAAGGAGGCGAAGGGTGTCTGGTCGTGAGCCTGCTCCGGCAGCCAGGTCTGGGCGTCCTCGACACTGACGCCCAGACGCGGGTAGAACGACCAGTCCAGCGGACCGTTCAGGGCCAGCTCCAGCCCCGCCTGGTCCTTGACCGCCTTGACCAGACGCGGCTTGAGATCATTCGGGTCGAGGAAGGTGGTGACATAGATCACCCCCGCCACCACGACCAGCGCCAGTACTCCGACGATGGCCAGCAAGGCCCTGAACAGTGCTTTCATCTGCGTCCTCCATTTGACACGATGAGATGTCCGGGCTGCCTTCGCTCCTGAAGGCATTGCCCGGCACGTGTGAATGATCCCGATTGTCGCACCTGAGGGCGCGAACGTGCGCCCGATGCCAGACGCCAGCGTCAACGTTCACCTGCGGTGGACAGGCCCCGGCGTCATCAGTTCCTGTCACGCCGGTCCAGCCGTCAGCTTTCGCTATCTGTCTGGGCCAGCACGAAGCCTTGCTGCTCGGCATCCTTCACGTAACCGAGCCGCGACAGCAGAAGCTCGTCAGCCAGCGTCAATCCTTGATCCGGCACGACCAGCAGGCGCTCACGCGCCGCCGCTTCCAGCGACATCAATGCCATCAGGCGCGTTCCCACCCCGCGTCGACGGGTGCTCTTGCGCACGCAGCAATGACGGATGCGCCATGCCCTTCCATCGTCCTCGCACAGCAGGGCGCCGATATGGCGATCATTGAAGAAGGCGGTGCAGAAGCGATGACCGGTCTCCAGGCTGGCCTGAATGAACTCATCCGGCGCGAGTGGCAGGCGTTCACCGGGGGCTTCGTGATAGATGCGTGACAGGTCGATGCGCACTTGCTCATCGGCCTGCCAGCGTGCGTGATCGATCATCTGAAGAGTGACCGGCATGGTGAGATCCTCGCCCGCGATATGAATGCCCGCCATTGTAGCGGATGCCGTTGTCCTTTCTCTATAATGACGGGCTGGGCAGGCAAGGACGACGCGTCTGCCATCGATCAGTGACCCGCAACCTCGACAACGTCACTGGATCACGCTTTCACTTGCGACATCACATGACAACAACCACATGATGCGCACTTCCCGGCCGGACTGGACATACGCCTCTCACACCCAGGCCCCAGACTGCGCCAGACCTCATCAGCCCCGAAGCCGCGGTGAGGTCACCGACCGCTGGAGAGACATCATGGCAGAGCGTATCGCCGAGGTTCATCGCAACACCTCGGAAACCAAGATTCGGGTTCGCATCAATCTGGACGGCGAAGGCAAGCTGAGCGCCAACACCGGCGTGCCCTTCCTCGAACACATGATGGACCAGATCGCCCGTCACGGCGTGATCGACATCGACGTCGACTGCGACGGTGATCTGCACATCGACGACCACCATACCGTCGAGGACATCGGCATCACTCTCGGCCAGGCCTTCGCGCAGGCGCTCGGCAACAAGGCCGGCATCCGCCGCTACGGCCATGCCTACGTGCCGCTGGACGAAGCCCTGTCACGCGTGGTGATCGACTTCTCCGGTCGCCCGGGCCTGTTCATGCAGTGCGAGTTCACGCGCGGCAACATCGGGCGTTTCGATACGCAGCTGTTCTGGGAATTCTTCCAGGGCTTCGTCAACCATGCCGGCGCCACGCTGCACATCGACAACCTCAAGGGCTTCAATGCCCACCACCAGGCGGAGACCATCTTCAAGGCCTTCGGCCGTGCCGTGCGCATGGCGGTGGAAGAGGACGAGCGCATGGGAGGCCGCATCGCCTCCACCAAGGGCTCGCTGTAAGCGTCGTGACGCGCGGCCAGAGGATGTGTCGCCAGCCATTGCCGCTTGCCGGGCACCGGGTGGCACTTCCTCTGCATGAACATCCAATGCCGGAATCCCCTCCGGCCTGCGGGAGAAAGACATGACGATTGCCGTCATCGACTATGGCATGGGCAACCTGCACTCCGTCGCCAAGGCACTTGAGCATGTGGCTGACGAGAATGTCGTGATCACCAGTGACCCGCGCGCCATCCGTGGTGCGACCCGCGTGGTGCTGCCCGGTCAGGGCGCC
This sequence comes from Cobetia sp. 3AK, assembly GCF_029846335.1. NCBI lineage: Bacteria > Pseudomonadati > Pseudomonadota > Gammaproteobacteria > Oceanospirillales > Halomonadaceae > Cobetia > Cobetia sp. 3AK. The sequence continues at coordinate 416,138 of NZ_JARWKR010000003.1, forward strand.
ATCCGCGATTGCATGGGCGAGCTTGAGCGCGCCGAACTGCGCGGGCTGGTCGGCGAACTGCTGAGCAACCACAGCAAGCCGCTGCTGGGCGTGTGTGTCGGTCAGCAGATGCTGATGGAGCGCAGTGAAGAGAACGGTGGCATCGATTGCCTCGCCTACTTCAAGGGCGATGTGAAGCGCTTTGATGACAAGCAGCTGGACGAACACGGCCAGCGTCTCAAGGTGCCGCACATGGGCTGGAACCACGTCGCCCACACCCAGGGCCATGCGCTGTGGGAAGGCATCGAGGACAACTCGCGCTTCTACTTCGTGCACAGCTTCTATGTCTCGGCTGCCGAGCGCTCACAGGTCTTCGGCGCGACTCACTACGCCGGTGCCGAGGCGCACGTCGCCATCGGTGAGGGCAGCCTGTTCGCGGTGCAGTTCCACCCGGAGAAGAGTGCGGCCGCCGGCCTCAAGCTGCTCGAGAATTTCGTCCGCTGGCAGCCCTGAGGGCTCACCTGCGTGACCGTCGGTGCCTGCCTTGCGAGTCGGGCACCGATTCATCCGCCTTCGATATACCGACGACAATTCAGGCGTGCCAAGACACGCCGAGAGGACACCCGACATGCTGGTAATCCCCGCGATCGATCTCAAGGACGGTCAGTGCGTACGCCTGAAGCAAGGCCGCATGGAAGACTCCACCAACTACGGCGATGACCCGCTGGCCATGGCCGCGCGCTGGGTCGAGGCCGGTGGTCGCCGCCTGCATCTGGTCGATCTCAACGGTGCCTTCGAAGGCAAGCCGGTCAATGGTGACGCGGTGACACGCATCGCCCGCGCCTACCCGGAGCTGCCGATCCAGATCGGCGGTGGCATCCGTGATGCCGCGACCATCGAGCACTATCTGGAGGCCGGCGTCGGTCAGGTCATCATCGGCACCAAGGCCGTGAAGGAACCGGCCTTCGTCGCCGAGATGTGCCGCGCCTTCCCGGGCCGCATCATCGTCGGTCTCGATGCGCGTGACGGCTTCGTGGCCACCGATGGCTGGGCCGAGGTCTCCACCATCAAGGCGACCGAGCTTGCCAAGCGTTTCGCCAATGACGGCGTGTCCTCCATCGTCTACACCGACATCGCCCGCGACGGCATGATGCAGGGCGTCAACATCGAGGCTACCGTGGCACTGGCCCGCGAAGGCGGCATCCCGGTGATCGCCTCCGGCGGCGTGACCAATCTGGATGACATCCGTGGCCTGGCCGAAGTGGCCGATCAGGGCATCCTCGGCGCCATCACCGGTCGCGCCATCTATGAAGGCAGCCTGGATATCGCCGAAGCACAGGCGCTGTCCGACGCCATCACCGGCCGCACGGCCTGAGGGGGAGCGATCATGGCACTCGCCAAACGCATCATCCCGTGTCTGGACGTCGACGCCGGTCGCGTCGTCAAGGGCGTCAACTTCGTCGGTATCCGCGATGCCGGTGATCCGGTCGAGGTCGCCAAGCGCTACAACGAGCAAGGCGCCGACGAGATCACCTTCCTCGACATCACCGCCAGCGTCGACAACCGTGGCACCACGGTCGACATGGTGTCGCGCATCGCCGGTGAGGTCTTCATCCCGCTGACGGTCGGTGGTGGCATCCGCACCTGCGAGGACATCCGCACCATGCTGAATGCCGGCGCGGACAAGGTCTCGATCAATACCGCCGCCGTGTTCAACCCGGACTTCGTGCGTGAAGCGGCGGACCGCTTCGGCAGCCAGTGCATCGTGGTCGCCATCGACGCCAAGCGCGTCAGCGAAGAGGGCGAGACTCCGCGCTGGGAAATCTTCACCCACGGCGGGCGCAAGCCAACCGGGCTCGACGCTGTCGAGTGGGCGAAGAAGATGGTCGAGCTGGGCGCCGGTGAATTGCTGCTGACCAGCATGGACCGCGATGGCACCAAGGCCGGCTTCGATCTCGGCGTGACACGCGCCATCTCCGACGCCGTCAGCGTGCCGGTGATCGCCTCCGGTGGGGTCGGCACCCTCGACCATCTGGTGGACGGCGTGCTCGAGGGCGGGGCGGATGCGGTGCTGGCCGCCAGCATCTTCCACTTCGCCGAGTACACCATCCCGCAAGCCAAGGCCTACATGGCCGAGCGCGGCATCGAGATGCGCCTCTGAGCGATCTCCTTCGCGTCAGGTAGATACACGAACGTCGCCACTCCTCAGGGAATGGCGGCGTTCGTGTCTTCAGAGACATTACCCACAGGTCAGGCGACGACAGCACTCAGGCGTAGCCCAGCTTCGCCAGTGGCGTGAGCGCCTGCTCGAGTCGCTGGTCGGCAAGTCGCAGAATATCACCCACCAGATGCTTCTCGGCGGCGGGCAGCATCACCCGCTCGCCGACCCACAGCGCCAGCTCGGCAAGGTCATGCTGATTGCCCAGACGGGATGCTGCCTTGTCGAGCAATTCCGGCTCACGACGACGCCCACGACTCGGTGACTCGAGTTCACGCCCTGCCGTCTCCCCCAGCGCCGCATGCACCAGTGCCAGCTGGAACCTGCGGTACTTGATCCACTTGCGCAGCCGGTGGGACGTCTCGATCTCCCGCTCGCTGATCACCCGCGCCGCCAGCTTGTGGAGGCGGTGACGACTGAATTCCAATCCGGCCGTGAACTCCTCCCCCGTCAGCGGAGCGGCCTGCCAGGCGGCCACCTCGTCGCTCAGCAGCCGTTTCAGAGGTGCGTGATCCAGCTCCGCCACCGACTCGCTCAATGCGGCACTGATCAGCCCCGGACGCAGCGCATCCAGCAGACGCTGGCTACGCTCATCCACCCAGGCATAGGCGCGCGCATGGGTCTTGCGCAGCATGCGCGCCTCACGCGGGCCGGCCAATGCCCTGGCGATGGCGCGCGGACGCGCCTGATGCTCACTCACCGCCGCCTTGCCCAGTGACTCACGTCGCAGTTGCCACCAGCCCCGCAGCTGCTTGCAGTCGACGCGCAGCGCATGGACCTCCTGCGCGGTGAGCGTCGCCTGCGCCAGATGCTGCTGCATTGACTCGAGATGCGCGAGGATCAGGCCATTCAAGGGATCAACGCCTGTGCGGGAAAGCATCTGACTCGTCTTGCCCATCTGTCTCTCCAAGGGAATGGCCTGGCTGCCAGTGTCAGCCGGGCAGGCTCGCTCACCCGGTCTTCCGGGGGCTCATTCCTGCAAGGATAGCCCCAGATTGCTGACATCCTCGTTACGCCCCAGCCGCTTGAGCGCTCGCCAGTCATCACGCTCAAGACGCGGAGCCTCGACACTCTCCAGCACGGCGTCCTGGAAGTCGCGCTCATCGACCATCAGCGGATGTTCGCGAATCATGGCTTCCAGCGCTTCCTGCTCGATGCCCTCACCGGCCTGCAGGTCGATCAGCGCGCGAACGCCATCGGCGGACAGGCGACTGACCTTGAGCGCGGCTTCCGGCTCCTCACTGATCAGCACATCGATGCAGGCGGTCAGCGCCATGACGGCTTCCAGTGCACGGCGCGCACCGAAGCTGTCGTCATGCTCGTCGGGCTCGAAGGCCGTGACCTTCTCGGCCTGCAGCGAGAAATCGATCTTGGCATCGCGAACGCGCAGCTGCTCCCAGACGAGGTCCAGCAGCTTGCGCAACTCGCGCGTGGTCTCCAGCGCGCTGGCGGTGCCATTGGCCTCGGCGTAGAAGCCGGCATTGGGCAGGAGTCGCTCGGTCAGCGTTGCCATGAAGGCGGTACGGCGAACGGGGGCCAGCGCTTCCAGACGCGCGCGGAAACCGGGAACAGGCTGAGTCATGACGGCTCTCTTCTCACTTCACTTTTCAAAGAGGCGGGGCACATGTCGGGAGGAAAAATCCGCCAGCCGACAGCCCGCCACAGATGGCATGGGACATGCGTTAGGGTAGCGCACTCAGGCAGTCTGACGAACGAGACTTTGCCGCGGCGAGATTCAGGGCCACAGACATTCTCTGGGCACGCGACCGACAGCATCGAACAGCACGCCTTCGCTGCGCAGTTTCTCGCGCTGACGCACCGCGCCACCGTGGTCGGTGACCTTGAGCGATGCATTGATCACGCGATGCCATGGCAGCTGATGGCCATCCGGCAGGTGACGCATCGCCGAGCCGACCATGCGTGCGCTGGCACCCTCGGTCATCTTGGCGATACGCCCATAGGTGGTGATGCGACCTTCGGGAATCTGTGCCACCACGGTGTAGATCTGTTCAAGTAGTTCGGCCCGCATGCTGCTCTCCCCTCGTCATGTCACTGTTGGGTACGCCGTCGTGATGGCACAGAAGTCTTTACGCTGCCATGGCGCTCACGCATGATGACGCCATGCACCTTTACTTCATACATCAAGGCCTTATCCCCGACGCAGCGCCTCACTCAGCGACTGATGCCCTGCCACGATCACAAGGCTGGCAGGACTCTGTACGCCTGAGCGACTGGCTTGTCGGCATGGGCCACAGCTACAACACCAGCTTCCCGCTGGATGGCGAGACGCTCCCCGGCATCGACGATTTCCAGGCGCTGGTGATCCTGGATGGCCCTCAGCCATTGTCAGGTGCCGAGAGCACCCAATCACAGCCACTGCGCCTGCAGCGCAAGCTGATTCGCCGCGCGCTCAACAGCAACCGCCCCGTACTGGGCATCGGGCTGGGCGCGCGCCTCATCGCCGAGCAACTCGGCGCCATCGTGTCTCCGGCCGTGGTGCCGCAGCGTCGCTGGGCCACGCTCACGCGCAGTGACGAGTGTCCCGTGGGACTGCCCGCCGAATTCGAGACGCTGCTGTGGCATGAGGAGATCTGTGGCCTGCCGGAGGATTGCGAGCTGCTGGCCAGCGGTGAGCATACCCCGATCGCCGGATTCAGCTGGGATGCTGGCCGGGTGCTGGCGCTCAACTTCCATCCCCATCTGGATGCCGGCGCAACGCGTGACCGTCTCCGGCATCACCCCGCCCCGAATGAGGGTCGCGGAGTGCAGTCAGAAGACGCGCTGCTGGAAGACCCGAAGCGCTTTGATCGGCAGGCCGCCCTGCTGGACCGCCTGCTGGTGGACTGGCTCGACGCCTGAGGCGCTCCCGGGCGGCGCTGGGGCCCTACGACGACTCAGCGCTGCCAGCGATGCGTGGCACTCCAGTCACGCACGAAGGCGAGCGTGTTGTCCCAGTCGCCGACATGCAGGAAGGTACGCTCGTGCTTCTCGAGCTGATAACGGTACATGGGGTCGTAGTATTCGCTGAGCAGCGGGGCCAGCCAGCCTTCATGGGCAGTGGGATTGCCTCGCTTGTGTTCACGGAAGGCGATGTCCTGCATGCGAATCAGGCGCGCCAGACGTGCACTGCCCAACCGCTTGCGCAGACGCAGCAACGCCTGACGCAGCTGACGCTGCAGCAGTGCCCAGCCAAGGAAGTCACCATAGTGCCCGCTGTAGGTGGCCCACAGCCCTTCGATGTAGTCCTTCTGAATCTGCACCAGTCGCCAGTCCAGTGGCATCTCGACTCTCACCAGCGGGGCAGCCTCCATCGCGCGCCATGCCTGCAGCGGAATGTTGACGCTGCCGATGAAGCGCGACTCATCTTCCATGACGGTGGGCGCGTCCGCGGCCAGTGACAGCATCTCGGCGCTGATGCGATGCTCGAAGTCGATCTGGCTCGGTGCCGGGAAGGGATGACGGCCGAAGGCCGAGCCCTTGTGGCGCGCGCAGCCTTCCAGGTCGATGCCATTGTCGAGCGCATGGATCAGCTCGGTCTTGGCGCAGCCGGTCAGGCCCCCGATCAGCAGCATCGGGGCCTGCTCGACGCGCTCATCGATATGCTGGCAAAGCTGCTGACGCATGGCCTTCCAGCCCCCGGCGATCCGCGGGCGCTCGATGCCTGCCTCCTTCAACCATTGCTGGCTGAGCTGAGAGCGCATGCCGCCCCGGAAGCAGTAGAGAACCGCCTCGGGATGGCGCTCGACGTGCTCGACCCAGGCACGAATCCTGGCGCGCTTGATCCCGCCACTGACCAGCTGATGACCCAGATGCACCGCCGACTCCGGGCCGACCTGCTTGTACTGCAGACCGACCCGGTGACGTTCCTCGTCATCCATCAGCGGAAGGTTGACGGCCCCCGGCAGGGAGCCGGCCGCAAATTCGATCGGTGCACGCACATCGATCAGCGGACGGCCATCGCGAATCAGATCGCAGCTGGCCGCCACGGTGGGCAAACTCATGGGCATCTCTCGACTGGAAAACGGAAATGAGGCAATGGCCGTCGACTCGCACCCGGCACATCGATGGCAGGCATTCTATCGCATGCACGACATGGCCCCCAGCCTTGCCGTCTCGCGTGCCGCCAACTCTCGCCCTGTCAGCTGCCGCACGGCCCGCTCAGGCCAGCGGCGGCGTCAGGCGAATGCCCTGGCTCGGGCCGATGCTGTCAGGGCCGAACAGCGGGCAGGACGCACATGCGGCCGGCTCGCCGTCGTGTGGCCGATGCGCCTCGGACACTGCCTCGCGCAGCGCGGCAATGGCCGCCTCGGCAGTATGAAAGTAGTGCTCATCCCCCATGCGCTCAAGGAAGCCTCCGCGCTCCATCACTTCCAGCGCGTAGCGTCGGAAGCCGCACATGCTCAGGCTGCCGCCGGCATCCTGTAGGCGGCGCTGCTCGATCTCGAGCATCTCGGCCCCCGCGATGTCGATGAAGTTGCAGCCGGTGCCGAGCAGGATGACGTGCTTGCCGGTATAGCGCGCCAGCTTGCGCTGGACGTGGTCCACCGCGCCGAAGAACAGCGAGCCATCCACTCGCAGGATGACGACCTCACGGCATTGGGTCAGCTGATAGCGCTCGGCATTGCGCACGCCCAGCTCCGGGTGTTCGGGGTCCGGTGCCATTTCCACCAGACGTGGACGCGAGGTGCGATTCAGATACAGCACCAGCGACACCAGCACGCCGGCGAAGATGGCGAACTCAAGCGGCAGCAGCAGCGTGGCGAGGAAGGTGATCACCAGCACCACCGCTTCCTCGCGGCTGACGGTGAGAATCTGACGGATATGACTGAATTCGAACAGGTTGGCGGCGATCACCATGATCAGGCCCGCCATGGCGGGCAATGGCAGCCAGGCCGTGACATTCGGCACCAGCAACAGCACCGCCAGCACGATCAGGGCCGCGATCATCACCGACAGCGGCGTGCGGGCGCCGGCATCGTAGTTGGCCCCTGAACGGGTGAAGGAGCCGGAGCCGGCGAAGCACGAGAAGAAGCTGCCGACCAGATTCGACAGCCCCTGGCCGATGAACTCCTGATTGCCATCGATGCGCTGGTGCGAGCGTACCCCGATGGCGCGGGCGATGGAGACCGCCTCGATCAGGCCGAGAACCGCCAGCGCAAAGGCCGCACCGCCCAGCGAGCGCAGGGTGTCAAACCCCAGTGGCGGCAGAGAAAGCGGCGGCAGGCTGCCGGAGAGAGCCCCCACCATCGGGATGCCTGCCTCGCTGCCACCCAGCAATGCCGCAACCCCGCAACCGACGGCCATCGCGACCAGCATCCACGGCAGTCTGCGATTCACCCGCCGTACCAGCAAGGCACTGGCGAGCGTACTGAGGCCGGTGATCAGGGTCGCCCACGAGGTGTCTTCCAGGTGCCCAAGCAATGCCCACCAGGTGCCGAGGAAGCTCGAGGCATCTCCCAGCGCGATACCGAACAGATGCTTGAGCTGACTGGTGGCGATCAATACGCCGGCACCGGCGGTGAAGCCGATCACCACGGTATGCGAGATCAGATTGACCAGCGCCCCCATGCGCAGCAGCCCGAGTGCGAGCTGGATGATGCCGACCATGCAGGTCAGCGCCAGCACCAGCGGCAGGTATTCCGGACTGCCGGGGGTGGCCAGGGTCGAGACGGTACCGAAGACCACCATCGAGATGGCGGCGGCCGGCCCGCTGACCATATGCCGCGAGCAGCCGAAGAGTCCGGCGATGATCGCGACCACGATGGCGGCATAGAGTCCATGCGCCGGGGGCAACCCCGCGATCAGCGCGTAGGCCACCCCCTGAGGCAGTACCAGCACCGCACCGCTCAGCCCGGCGATCAGGTCCGCGCGCGCATCTCTCGGCGACAGCTGGCGCATCCAGCCCAGAAACGGCAGCAGGCGTGACAGGCGGTATGCCGTGGCACTCGACGTGGCAGAGGCATCATCGGCAGGCTGGCGTGGCGGTGGATTGTCAGCGGTCAAGAAGTGCCTCCATGAAGGTGCGTGGGCTGCGGGAGAGGCCATCGCCTCCGTGAAGAAACGACGCCGGGGCCGGGCGTGGCGACGTCCGGCCCCGGCAAGTCTATCCCTGAATACGCTGATGAAACAGCGTGTCAGCGAACCGTACTCGCCGGCCCGGGGCTCCCTTTGCCGGTAGCGATACCGGCGACAATCGTGGCGCGCTGCCAATCCGGACTGGCCATGGCCGGCATGAGCAGTGACAATGCACCCTCCTGACACCGCTGCGGACACTGACGCCATGACCACCGACGCTACGCCTGCTGACACCACCTCTTCCACCCCGTCGGCCGGCTATACGCCTGCACTTGAGGTCAGTGAGGCCGAGGCCATCGAGACCACCCGCCAGTGGGTCGAGACGCACATCATCGCGGACAATCTATGCCCGTTCGCGGCACGTGAAGTGGCGCGCAACAGCGTCCAGTACGCCGTCATCCCCGGCGCGGGACTCGAGCGTTGCCTGCAGGCACTCGGCGATGAACTCCTCAACCTCGATGCCAATCGCGATGCCGAAACCACCCTGGTGATCTTCAAGGATGGCTTCCGCGACTTCGATGCCTATCTGGAGCTGCTGGATTACGCTGAGGCACTGCTCGAGATGCAGGGTTATGAGGGCATCTATCAGCTGGCCAGCTTCCATCCGGACTATGTCTTCGAGGATACCGAGGAAGACGACGCCGCGAACTACACCAACCGCTCGCCCTTCCCGATGCTGCACCTGCTGCGGGAAAGCTCGGTCGAGGCGGCGATCAATGCCTATTCTGGGGATGTGGAAGAGGTGCCGGCGCGCAACGAGGCACTGATGCGCGAGCGTGGCGTCGAGCAGCTGGTCGCGCGCCTCAAGGCCTGCGCTCACGCCGCCCGTCAGGCTGACAACCAGGACTGACATCACGCCCAGTGGCAATCCCATATGCACAAGGCCAGCCGCGAGGCTGGCCTTGTGCGTTTCAGGCGGAATGTCACCGGAAAGCTTGCGCGTGGCAGCTGCCGGCAGCCATCACAGGGCTTCCAGCGCCTGGGACAACTTGTCGACCGCGACGATCGTCATGCCCTTGGGCGGATTCTTGGGGGCATTGCCCTTGGGCACGATGGCGCGCGTGAAGCCATGCTTGGCGGCCTCGACGATGCGCTCCTGCCCACTGGGCACCGGGCGGATCTCGCCGGACAGGCCGACCTCACCGAACACCACCAGTTCACGCGGCAGCGGGCGGTTCTGCAGGCTGGATACCACCGCACACAGCACCGCGAGGTCGGCGCTGGTCTCGAGCACCTTGACCCCGCCCACCACGTTCAGGAAGACATCCTGATCGCCGGTGAACAGGCCGCCGTGCTTGTTGAGCACGGCCAGCAACATCGAGAGTCGGTTGCCATCCAGACCGACCGCGACGCGCCGGGGATTGCCCAGCGGCGAATCGTCCAGCAACGCCTGGACCTCGATCAGGATCGGCCGAGTCCCTTCCCAGACCACCATCACCAGGCTGCCGGAGGATTGCTCCTCGCTGCGTGACAGGAAGATCGCACTGGGGTTCTTCACCTCCTTCAGGCCAAGCTCGACCATGGCGAACACGCCCAGCTCGTTGACCGCGCCGAAGCGGTTCTTCTGTCCGCGCAGGGTGCGGAAGCGCGAATCACCATCGCCCTCCAGCAGCAGGGAGGCGTCGATCATGTGCTCCAGCACCTTGGGTCCGGCCAGCGAGCCGTCCTTGGTCACGTGGCCGACCAGCAGCAGCACGGTGTTGGTTCGCTTGGCGAAGCGGGTCAACGCGGCGGCGGACTCACGCACCTGCGAGACACCACCCGGCGCGGATGACAGATCCTCCAGATGCATGGTCTGGATGGAGTCGATGATCAACACCTCTGGCTTCTCGCGCTCGGCGGTGGCCAGAATCGTCTCGACGCTGGTCTCGGCCAGCATCTTGAGTCCCTGGGTCGGGAGCTGCAGTCGATGGGCACGCATCGCCACCTGCGACAGCGACTCTTCACCGGTGACGTAGAGCGAACGCTTGTGCTGCGCCAGCTTGCAGGCGGTCTGCAGCAGCAGCGTCGACTTGCCGGCGCCGGGGTGCCCGCCGAGCAATACGGCGGAGCCAGGCACCAGACCGCCGCCAAGCACGCGATCAAACTCACCGAAGGTAGAGGAGAAGCGCGGCACTTCGGCCAGCGAGACGTTGGACAGATCCGTCACATTGTCACTCAGCGTGCCGGCATAGCCGCCTCTGGCGCTGGTGGCGCCACGTGACGCCCCGCCAGTGCTGATGCCCCCGGCAGCCGGCGCAGCCCCCGGCAATACCGTGGCACCGACCCGAATCTCCTGCAGGGTATTCCACTCGCGACAGCCGCTGCACTGCCCCTGCCACTTCGAGAATTCGCTACCGCACTCGGTACATACGAAGGCGCTCTTTGCTTTCGCCATCAGACCATCCTGTCAGGGAGTAATGATTTCGGACCACCTCGCCCGGCATGGCACCCATGCCCCGCATCGCCCGGTGGCACCAGGCAGGGGCGCTCGATGCGAACGCCCGACACGGATGCCAGACACAAGCAAGGCGGCTTGCGCCGCCTTGCTGTCACCTTACGCGTGCATGACACGCGGTGGCATCACTCGCGCTTGAGACGCAGTGTCTCGCCGTTCTGGAAGCGGCGCTTCTGCGGGTCGACCAGTTCCAGTGTCTGGGGGTCCAGGCGCAGGAAGTAGTAGGTCTGGCCCTCGCCATTCGGCGTCAGCTCATAGACGGTGGCATTCGGGTCGGTCACCGTACCTGACAGCACATCCCACTGACCCTCGTAGTGCTCCGGCGCGGGCTGCTGCGGATGATCGCGATAGGTGGCATCGAGACTGAAGGTACGCGCTTCCGGGGCAGCATCTTCCGCTCCCTTGAGACGCACATCGAGGTCAATGCCCGTGCAACGACGACACGGCAGGGTGCCCTTGTAGACGGCAACCTGCTCGCTGGCTGTCTCGGTGGCGTCATTGGCAGCGGCACCATCCGTCGTCTGGGCCGTTGATGCGCACCCGGCGAGACCGACCATCAGCGCGGCTCCCACCATCAGAGTCCTGATCTGCATTGAATCCTCCTTAAGGCGATGATTCGATAGCAGCGTCAGCGCTATCGACGGCGAGCGGCCCGACTGCCTCGACAGACGGACCGCTCACGAGCTTCCACGCTCAAGAATAGCGGGTATCAGCCCCGTGAGGCCACCCCCGATGGCGTTTATCGAACGCCATTCGCTAAATCATGTCGGCCTCAGCCACGGCGATCATGCCCGTTGTCGAGGAAGGGATAATCGGTGTAGCCCTCGGCACCGCCACCGTAGAAGGTATCAGGATCCTGCTCGTTGAGCGGCGCATCCAGACGCAGGCGTTCGACCAGGTCCGGATTGGCGATGTAGGGGCGCCCGATGGCGACGGCATCCGCAATGCCCTCGTCGATGATGCGTGCCGCACGCTCCCCGTCGTAATGACCGCAGAAGATCAGCGCGCCCTTGACGCGCTCCCGCAGTGCGCGGCGGAAGTCATCGGTGAACTTGACGTCGCCGCCGGCCCAGTCCGGCTCGTTGACGTGCACGTAGGCAATGCCACGTCTGGAGAGCTGGTCTGCCATGTAGAAGGCCATCTCTTCCGGCTCGTCATCGGTGAGACCGAAGATCTCGATGAAGGGCGTCAGACGGATGCCGGTGCGCTCCGGCCCGAAGACCTCGGCGACGGCATCGACGACTTCCAGTGTCAGGCGCGCACGATTCTCGACCGAACCACCGTACTGGTCGGTGCGCTGGTTGGTACCGGTCGCCATGAACTGGTTGAGCAGATAGGCGTTGGCGGCATGCACCTCGATCATGTCAAAGCCGGCACGCTTGGCGCGCACGGCAGCCTGACGATAGTCCTCGACCAGCTGGGGGATTTCCTCCGTCTCCAGCGCACGCGGCGTGCTGGTGGGGTGGCGACCACTGCTGCCATCCTCGAACTCGACGAAGCACTGGGCGCCTTCACCACGCAGGGCGCTGGGCGCGACCGGTGGCTGGCCATCCGGCTGCACCATCTCGTGCGAGACACGCCCGACATGCCACAGCTGAAGCGCCATGCGTCCACCCTTGGCGTGCACTGCCTCGACGACGCCCTTCCAGCCGGCTTCCTGCTCATCCGTCCAGATACCCGGTGTGTAGACGTAACCACGCGCGGTCGGCGAGATGTTGGTCGCCTCGCTGATGATCAGGCCGGCGCCGGCACGCTGTCCGTAGTAGACCTCCTGAAGCTCACCGGGAATGCTGTCCGGCGTGCGCGCTCGGGTCAGTGGCGCCATCAGGATACGATTGGGCAGGGTGAGATCACCGAGCGTGACCGGATCAAGCAGGGTGTCGGCGTACGGGGCCTTGGTGTTGGCAGTCATCGGTGCTCCTTGAGTCTCTGATCTTTCGCCAGCCGCCGCTTCGGGCGAACCGGGCGGGCATGCCAGTGACATGCGGTGCGCCAGCTGATGCTTCAAGCGCACGCGGTGCATGAGAATAATGCTGGGATGGCAACAATGCGCCAGGTCGCGCCACGCGGCATCCTCGCGACTCATGCGAGAGCCTGCCGATGCTTGTACCGCGACGATCCAGCGGGCAACATGAAACCTATCCATGACACGGGTCATGCACTGTCACCAGCGGCGAGAAATCATGAGCAAGTACTGGAGCCCACAGGTCCACGACCTGACCCCCTACGTCCCCGGCGAACAACCGCGTGAACAGCTGATCAAGCTGAACACCAATGAAAACCCCTACCCGCCGGCCCCGGCCGTGGAACAGACGCTGCGCGAGTTCAATGCCTCTGACCTGCGTCGCTACCCGGACCCGAGTTCCAGCTCGCTACGCGCCGCCCTGGCCGAGACCTTCCATGTGGCCGCAGAGGAAGTCTTCGTCGGCAATGGCTCCGACGAGGTACTAGCGCTGGCCTTCCAGGCCTTCTTCCGTCAGGACAAGCCGCTGCTGTTGCCCTCCATCAGCTACAGCTTCTATCCGGTCTACTGCCGCATGTATGGCATCGAATCACGCAGCATCGCGCTGACCGACAACTGGGAAGTCGATCTCGAAGCCTTCGGCAGTGACAATGGCGGCATCATCTTCGCCAACCCCAATGCCCCGACAGGGCATGGCCATGGCCGCAAGGCGATTGCCGCGCTGCTGGAGCGCAACCCGCAGAGCGTGGTGCTGGTGGATGAAGCTTACGTGGACTTCGGGGGGGAAAGCGCCATCCCGCTGATTCATCAGTATCCGAATCTGGTCGTGTCAGGCACTTTCTCGAAGTCGCGTAGCCTCGCGGGCATTCGCCTTGGCTATGCCGTGGCCTCGCGGGAGCTGATCGAGGGCCTGGAGCGCGTGAAGGACTCCTTCAATTCCTACCCCATCGATCGTCTGGCCGAGCAGGTCGGCGTCGCCGCGCTCAGTGATCCCGCCTATTTCGATGAGTGCCGCACACGCGTCATCACTACCCGTGAGCAGACGCGCGATCGCATGGCCGCATTGGGCTTCGAGATCCTGCCGTCACAGACCAACTTCGTGCTGGCGACTCACCCGACCCATGATGCCGGCAAGCTGTTCATCGGCCTTCGCGAGCAGGGCATCCTGGTGCGCCACTTCAACACCGATGCGCTACGTGACCATCTGCGCATCAGCATCGGTACCGATGCCGAGATGGACAGCCTGATCGAAGCCCTGGAAACCCTGTGTCGTTGAGATAGCGCACAGCATGACCCGTGATGGGTTCAATGAAAGAAGGCGCCCACTGGGCGCCTTCTTTCATCAGGATGTCACTCGGGCATTCGCCACCGAAGACTCTCAGCAGGAGCAACCATATGACAACGGAACGTCCCACCATGGCATCAAGTGCCACTTCGACAGCGCGCCTGCCTTTGACGCGAGTGCATCACGTGGCACTCATCACCGCTGATTACCCACGCGCCAGGCGCTTCTATCTCGAGGTCATGGATGCGCAGGTGATCCACGAGGCCTATCGTGAAGCCCGCGACAGCTACAAGCTCGACCTGCGCTTGCCGGGCGGTATCCAGCTGGAGCTGTTCTCCTTCCCGTCACCGCCTGAGCGCCCAAGCTATCCGGAAGCCTGTGGGCTGCGTCACCTGGCGCTGGCAACCGAGGACATCGACACCTGTGTCGAGCTGCTGATCGCCCGTGGCGCCACGCCAGAGCCGATACGTGTCGATGAATACACCGGCGCCCGCTTCACCTTCCTGGCAGACCCTGACGGTACGCCCATCGAGCTCTACGAAGTCTCGCCCTGATGTGATGGCGCGCTGAAACTTCACTGGCTCTGAAGACAAAAGGCCCCGAAGACAAAAGGCCCCTGTCGATATCTCGACAGGGGCCTTCTTGTGGCATATGCACGTTGCTCACGCGGAGCTTTCCTCTCGCTCTTTTCTTTCGCCCACTGCTATTTCGCACGCAGGACTTTCTGCGCAACTTCTCCGAGCACCACTTCTCCGAGCACCACTTCTCCGAGCACGACTTTTTCCGCGCACAAAGAGAACCGCCCCTGCAGCTGGGCTGCAGGGGCGGTTCAGTATAAGTGCCTG